>NZ_JACVTY010000009.1:0-165181 GCF_016624805.1 Pseudomonas sp. S44 | reverse complement strand
CGTAGCCCGTGCCAGGCAGCGCGGTGTTTTTTTCGCGGGCAAGCCCGCTCCTACAACCAGGTGGCGTGAAGGCTGAGAAGAGGCAAGATGCCATCATCCTGACTACACTCCTTTGACCGCAGCCGCGATGCCTGGCCTTCGGCCTGCAAAGGAGTGCCCGTGGTTTCCTCTTCCGCTGCGCGCCAACGCGGCGCGATCGGCCTGATGGCCGTGATCACCCTCGGTATGGCCCTGCTGTTCCTGTTGCTGGCAATCGACAGTGGGCGGCTCTACCTCGAACAACGCAAGCTGCAGCGCATCGCCGACATGGCTGCGCTGGAAGCCGCCGGGCAGTTCGCCGTGTGCATCGGCACCGGCCCACAGGCCAATGCCATCGCCCGCAATGCCGCCACCCGCAACGGGCACGCCCCCGGCAACCCGCTGCAGGCCAGTTGCGGCTACGTGCAGACCGGCGCCAACAGCCTGCGCAGCTTTACCCGTGACGACAACCGCAACGAAGCGATCCGGGTCGATGTCAGCAACACCGTCACCACCAGCGTCGCGGCGGGGGTGTATGCCCTGGTCCAGGGCAACGGCGTGCCGCTGACCACAACCTTGCAGGCCCACGCTGTCGCCTCCGCGCCACTGCCGCCGCAGGCGATGCTTAGCATCCGCACCACCCTGGCCACGGTCGATTCGCGCCAGTCGGTACTGCTCAACGCCCTGCTCGGCGCCCTCGGTGGTGGTGTGCAGTTGGACCTCGCCGGCTGGAAAGGCATCGCCGCCACCGACATCAAGTTGCTCAGCTATCTCGATCAACTGGCAGTCGATCTCAACCTCACGGTCGGCGACTACAAGCAGTTGCTCAACGCCAACGCCACCGCCACCCAACTGCTGCAGGCGGCGGTCAAGGTGTTGCAACAAAGCGGTGCGGCGCTGGAGGTGGTGACCAACCTGGGCAAGGTCGCCCTGGGGGCCGGCAACGGCACGCTGGTGCGCCTGGGCGATATCCTCGACATCCAGAACGGCACCGCCCAGGCTGGCCTGGATGCCAGCATCCAGTTGCTGCAACTGGTGCAAGGGGTGATCCAGCTGGCCGCCAGCGAAAGCGCCGCCAACGTCGACCTGCCGCTCAACGTGCTCGGCCTGGTCAACGGACGAGTTCGCCTGAAGGTCATCGAGCCGCAGCAGATCTCCTCGGTCGGCGACCCGCGTACCGACGAACTGCGTGTGCACACTGCCCAGGTGCGGGCGATGATCTCCCTCGACCTGCCCTTGCTCGATGGCATCTTCGGCCTGGTCAACGCCGTGCTCGACCTCGCCGCGCCGCTGACCAACGTGATCAACAACCTGCTCAGCCTGAACCTCGCCGCCACCGTGCAATCGGTGCTCTGCCTGCTCGGCGTGCCCTGTACGGTCAGCGATATCGTCCTGGTGCCCGGCAAGCTGCACCTGGACATCGGCCTGGAAGTCGCCGAAGCCAGCACCCGCCTCAATCCTGCAGCCCCCGATACCTTCAGTTGCTCACCCAAGCGCCTGACCACCCGCAACCAGAGCTCGGCGGTCAAGATCGCGGTAGGCCAGTTCGCCTCACCGGATGAGTTCTTCACCAACGGCACCACTGCGGTGAAGGCGTTGCCCCTGATCGACATCGGCACCAAGCGCTGCACCCGGCTGTTGATCCTGCCGCTCGGACAGTGCGAGGAGCGCATCCCCTTCGTCGGCGGCGGCATCGGCCTGCGGGTGGACAGCAAGGTGCTGGGCAGCGGTGCCCAGGAGCGCGCGCTGACCTTCCAGGCCCCCGACAGCGTACCGCCGAACATCGGTCTCAAACCTGCCTTTCTACCCATGAGAAGCGCCAACGACAACGTGGTCGGCAGCCTCAGCGACACCCTGCAGGGCATTCAGTTGGAGGCCTACCGGCCGACCGCCAACAACAGCGGCCTGGGCCAGGTGCTGGTGCTCGTGGGTGGGGTGCTCGATGGCGTCAAGGCGATACTCGAGCCGCTGATCAAAGGTCTGCTCAGCCCGCTGCTCGACCCCTTGCTGAACGTGCTGCTGAAAGTGCTGGGCATCGACCTGGTCAACGCCGAAGTCGGCGCCAACCTCAGTTGCTCGACAGGCCGCGCTCAACTGGCACTGTAGAGCGGCAGCAGTATGCAGAAGCACGCGCCGTCCGGGCCGTTGAGTACCTCGAGGCTGCCGCCCATGGCCTCGACGATGCCATGGCTCACCGACAGCCCCAGCCCCGTGCCGACACCCGCGGGCTTGGTGGTGAAGAACGGCTCGAAGATGCGCCCGAGCAGGCGCGGATCGATGCCACCCGCGTTGTCCTCGACCTGCAGGCAGACGCGACCCTCGACCCGCTGCTGGCTGACCCGGATGGCCGGTGCCAGGGGTTGGCGTTCGAGCAACGCGTCGCGGGCATTGATCGTCAGGTTGATCAACACCTGCTCGAGCTGGTCCTGATGCCCCAGTACCGTCAACGCCGACTCGGGCGCCACGATATGCAAGGCCACACCCTTGCCCCGAAGCCCCTCGGCCAGCAACGCGGCCGCACCTTCCACCGCGTCCCAGGCCACGAATGCCTGACGCTCCGGTTCAGAGCGACGGCCATAAACGCGCATGTGCTCCACCAGCCGCGCCGCCCGCTCTACCTGGGCCTCGATGCGGTGCAGCTTGTCGGTCAGGTAATCGGTATCCGCCGCGCCGTTCTCCAGACGCTTCAAGGTATTGGCCACGGCCATGCGCATCACGTTCAGCGGCTGATTGATCTCATGCACCAGCCCGGTCGCCAGCTCACCGAGCGTCGCCATCTTCGCGCCCTGCAACAACTGGCGCTGGCTGCGTCGCACCTCGGTGTTGTCACGCCCGACCGCCTGGATTTCCAGAAGCCGCCCCTGCGCGTCGAACAGGCCGCGGTCAGCCCACACCCACCAGGCGTTTTCCCGCCCCGGCAGTTGCAGGCAGATCTCCGCGCTGCTCAAGGGCTGCTCCGGGGTCAGCGTTGCCAGGCGCTGCTGGAACGCACTGCGTTGCGCGTCGGACATCCACTGGCCAAGGTTCATGCCGGCAAGCTGCTCCGGCGCACACTCCAGGTGGTCAGCCAGCGGACGGTTACCGAACAGGAGTTCGAGATCGGGACGATAGCGGCAGATCATCGCCGGCGAATCCTCCACCAGCACTCGATAACGCTCCTCGCTGTGGCGCACGCGCTCAGCAGCCTCGGTCGCCTCACTGACGTCCAGCCACAGCCCGACCACCTCCACGGGCTGGCCGAGGTCGTCGCGCAGCAGACGGGCTTCATCGAGTACCCAGTGATAGCCACCCGACTGGTCGCGCAGGCGGTAGCGGCAGCGCGCCTGGCCATCGCGCAGCAGTGTGCGCGTGCGCTCCAGCCACAGGCTGCGGTCGTCAGGGTGCACTGCCAGCCCCGGCTGACGAGCCTGTTCGCTGTCGCTGTGCCAGCCCAGCATCGGGGCCAGGCTGGCGCTGAAGAACTCGCTGTGCAGCGCACCCTCGGCATAGCGCTGGATATAGATCACGGCCGGCGAGCTGGCGATCAGGTTCTCCAGCCGTGCACGGGCGGCGCCAGCCTGCAGTTCCTGAGCCTTGAGCGCACTGATGTCGAGCAGAAAGCCGCGGACCTGGCGCCCCTGCATTTGCCCCACCCAGTGCAGCCAACGCGGACTGATCTGCGGGGCGTGCTCGTGCAGGCGCAGGCTGAGGCTCAGGGCACGGCCTTCACGCAGTTGCTCGAGCGCCAGCTGCGCGGCCTCGCGATCCGCCGGGTGCACTCGCGCCAGCCATTGCTCGACGGTGATTTCACGCGGCAGGTCGAAACTGGCCGCCAACGCTGGGTCCAACTGCAGCGGCCCCTGCAGTGGCCACTCCCACCAACCGGCGCCCAACTGCCGCTGCAGCGCCTCGAGATGCTGGTCGCTGCGCTGCAACTGGCGCTGTCGAAGGCGCGCCAGCAACGGGTCCAGCAACGCCTGCAAGAGCCGCTCTCCCGGCTCGTGCACAGGCGGCGACCCGCTCGCCACGCACAGCAGACAGGCCTGGATGTCCGGCCCCAGCCGATAGGGCAGCAGCGACACCGGCAAGCCGCCGCACAAGACCTGCAATTCGTAACGCTCGCACGCATCGAGCTCGCCCCGTAGCGCATACTTTTCAAGCCACGGCCGCAGTTGCCCGTCATCGGCCCAGGGCCAGTCGTCGCCACTGTCGGCATGGCTGCGCCAGACGCCGGCCTCCAGCAGCATCAGCCGCACCGAATCGGCCTGCCAGTACTCGACCAGGCGCTGCAACTGCTCGCCGGTCACCTGCGCCAGGCGCTCCTCGCCGCAGTCGCGTACCGCTCGGCCGATGTCGCCAGCCAGGCGCTGCAGGCTCAAGCGCTGCCCCTCGTGGTCGTGCGCGCGCACCAGGTCGCCGATATCGAACAACTGCAGCAGCCAGCCCTCGGCCTGACGTTGCAGCCAGCCACGGGTGTGCAGTGCCTGCCCGTGCACGGTACGAAAATCCAGATCCAGCGGCTGTCCCTGCCAATCGGCGGGATCACCTTCGAGCACCAGCCAGCTATGGTGCTGCAGGTAATCCTGCACCCGTCTGGCATGCTGGGGCGGCATGGCCAACAGGGTACGCAGCGGGCCAGACAAGCGCAGCACCTCACCCTGCTCGTCGAGCCACACCTGAAGACCGACCGCCAACGGCGCCTCGGCCACCGATGTCTGGCCACCCAACCAGCGATCGAAAACGCCGCTCACAGTTGCAGGCTCGCTTGGGCCTGCAAGCGCTGGGGCAGCCGCGGCACTTCGCCGATCAACGGCAGCACCAGCACCGGCATGACATTGGTCAGTTTGTTTTTCGGGTAGTCGATGGTCACGGTCAGCAGGTTGCCGGGAGCCAGTACGATCCGTGCATCGGTGGCGGGCTGAAAGTCCAGCGCAGCGGGCATCCAGCTCAGTTGCTGGGCGATCACCTGGCGTGCCAGGTTCTGGACATCGTTGGCATAGGTGGCGCTGTTCGGGTCCAGCGCCACGCAGCGCCGCACCGCCTCGCTGCTGGCCTGGTTGAACGACTGCAGCATGAGCATCGGCAGGCTGTAGCTGACCAATCCGTAGAACACCGCGAAAAAGATCATGAAGACTGCGACAAACTCGATGGCTGCCGCGCCTTTTTGCCGTACTGCCAAGCTTGCTCGCATGTTCACGTCTACCCTGACTAGAAGTCCTGAGTGACAGCATAGAACCCGTTCAACGAATAGGGATGGCCAATTGCCAATGCAAAGCATTGTTCTCCTGATGTGGCTTGCCTTGTGCACCGAACAAGATGTCCGTGAACGGCAGATCTCCAACACCCTGACCCTGGGTGTCGCCGCCTGCGCCCTGGCCTGGCTGTTCGCCACCGGGCACAGCTGGATAGGTGCCGATGCCAGCGATGCGGGCTGGGCCTTGGCCATCGTTATGCTGCTGACCCTTCCCGGCTACATGCTCGGCCGCTTCGGCGCCGGCGATGTGAAACTGCTCGGCGCCCTGGCCCTGGCCACCAGCCACCAGTACGTGCTCGGCACCTTCATCGGCGCAGGCGTGACAGTGCTGGTGTGGATGCTTGGCCGACGCCGCCTGTGGACCCTGGCCAACCCCAAGGTTAAGAAGCGCCTGCAGCGCCTGGCCGAGCAGGTGGGCGACAAACAACCGTTCGCACCCTACGTGCTGGCCGGGTTTCTCCTGACCGCCGTCTGGATCCAATGAATGACCAGTGGGTCGAATCCGCGTGTATAGACCTTGTACATAATTTCAAAGTGCGACTACTTTTCTTAAGGGCCAGGCTGTCTGGCCAACGGAGCGGGGCCCGTACCAACAGGGAGTTGAACGTGAACAAGTCTGCTAGTGAGGTGAAAGTACTGGTTGTGGACGATCAGCCGTTGATCGTCGAAGAGCTTTGCGAATATCTCGAAAGCGCGGGCTACCACTGTGTGCCGGCGCACTCCACGGCGCAGGCCATCGAGCGCTACGGCGCGGACGAGTCCATTGGCCTGGTGCTGTGCGACCTGCACATGCCCGAACAGGACGGCATCGCGTTGATGCGCGCGCTGAAGGACATCGCCGGGCAGCAACGGCTGTTCGAGGCGATCATGCTGACCGGCCGCGCTGACAAGCAGGATGTCATTCGCGCGCTGCGCGAAGGGTTTTCCGATTACTACCAGAAGCCCATGGACCTGGCAGAGCTGCTCGAAGGCCTGCGCCGCCAGGAAGCAGCGCTGATGGAGCGGCGCCGCAACTTCCGCGAGCTGGGTAGCCTGAACCAGCGCCTGCAGGAGCTGGCCGAATCCATCGACGACCTCTACCACGACCTGGAAAAGGCCCGTGGCCAGGGTGCCCATCGCCGGGCCGGTGACGGGGAAGAACTCGAGAACGAACTGCCACCGGTGTTCGAAAAGCTCTCGCCGCGCCAACTCGAAGTGGCCAAGCTGGTCAGCAAGGGCAAGACCAACTACCAGATTGCCTGTGAGCTGGGGATCACCGAGAACACGGTAAAACTCTATGTGTCGCAGGTGCTGCGCCTGACACACATGCACAACCGCACCCAGTTGGCCCTGGCTCTGACGCCGCGCGCCTCGCCTGTGCATCAGCGGTTCACTACCCACTAGGTGCAGGAGCGGCGGTTCGGCGCCCCGACTTGCCCGCGAAAAAGACACCGCGCTGCCTGGCACGGGCTGCGCCCGTGCTCGCGGGACAAGTCGGGGCGCCGAATCGCCGCTCCTGCGGCTATCGCACTCAGTTGTTCGAAGACGTCATCTTGGTCCAACGATAGAAATCCGGGATCACATACTTGTAGGTGTCCAGCCAGCGCTGCATCGACTGGTCGCGCTCCTGCGCCGTTTGCACCTGCAACCGGTTCGACGCCTGCTCACCACTGGACTGCACCCGCAGCAACGCCTCGGTGGCCGTCTGCGCCTCTGCCTGGCGAGGTGGCTCCTGGGCCATCGCCATTGACACGCAAGCACACCCGGCAAGCACCATCAGATACCTGAACATGACCACCCTCCTCCTGCTCAATTGACCACCGCCTCGGCACCATTGGCCAACGCAATGGGACCACGCCCGGTGGATTTCACCTGCCTGGCCCGGGCCTGGGCATCGGCGAACTGTTCGGGGCGCAAGTGCAGGCGACCGACCAGATCGGTCGCCTGTTGCCAGTTGTCCTGTACCAGCGACAGGGTCACCAGGTTTACCGCCGCCAAGGCGTTGTCGTCCTTCAGCTCGATGGCCGTGAGGAACTCGAAGCGTGCCTGCTCGTATCGCCCCAGGTTCATCAGCACCACGCCCAGGTCGTTGCGCACGCGCTCGTCAGTGGGCGCCAGGCGCACCGCGCGCTGCAGGTTCTGCAAGGCCTGCGCATCATCGCCACGCGCCGAGGCGAGCTGGCCCAGACCATGCTCGCCCTCGGCCGCCAGGCAGCCCCCCAGCAGGCTGCGGTACAGGGGCTCGGCCTCACTACGCCCCAGCAAGCGCGAAACCCTGGCCTTGCGCAGGCGCACCTGGTCGAGGGTGTTCGGCAACTGCTCGAGGTGCGCCAGGCTGGCATGCGGGCGCCCCTCATTGAGCATCTCGTCCGCCAGGTTCAACGCCAGTTGCTGGTCGGCATCCGGCTTGCCACAGCCTGGGCCGCCGAACAATGCACCCAGCCCCTGCGCCGACTGCCCGGCACAACCGCCCAGCAGCAGCATGCCGGTGAACAACAGGATCGTTTTCATCCCTCTCTCCCTAGACTCAGGCCCTAGACCCCCAAGGCCCGTGCCAACGCAGAAAAACCTGGCCCGGCCAGGACGATGAGCAAGGCCGGGAACAGGAATACCATCATCACCGCCGACATCTTTGCCGACATCTTCGACACTCGCTCCTGCAGGTGCGTGAGGCGTCGATCGTCGAGCAGCGCCTTGAGCGCCAGCAGCGACTTCATCCCGCCACTGCCCTGCACCACCAGTTGCTGAAGGATCACGCAGGTGTCGACGAGCTCATCCACTGCCAGCACCCGAGCGGTCTTCTCCAGCTCCGGGCCGAGCGACAGCCCCGAATCCACCCGTTGCAAAACCTGGCGCAGTTCTTCGCTGATCTCCGGCACCAGTGTCCGTCCCTCCTGGCTGAGCACACGCAACGCCTGCTCCACGGCCAGCCCCGTCTCGAAGAGAATACGCAGCAGCGGAATCATCAGGCTGACCTCCTGGGCGATACGCTGTTGCCGGCGCGTGGCAGCCAGCGCCAACAGGCGCTTGGGCAACAGGTAGCCGATCACCAGCGCGCACACTGGCAGCACCAGCCAATGCAGGGCATCGACGCCGATGAAGGCATGCTGCAGCAGCAACGCCAGCCCCATGGCCAGCAACGGCAATCCCAGTTGCACGGCGGCGAACAGCGCGCGCTGGCGACTGCGACGCCAGCCGATCCGTTCGAGCAGGCCCTGGGTTTCCCCGTCGAGCGTCTGCAAGCGTTGCCCCAGCGGGCTGCTGCCCAGCCAGTGCAGCATGTCGCCCAGGCGTTCCTCGCGGGCCAGGCGCCCTTGCAGGCGCCGCGTAACCAGGTAGCGCGCACGCAACTGACGCGAGGCCTGCAACCCCAGCAACAGGGCGACGACGAGCAGGCACAGGGCGCAGATCAGCAGGGCCATGTCAAAGACTCCTCATCATGCGCCACAGCACCAGGCAGCCGACCGCCTGCAGGGCAAAGGCCAGGAACAGCAGCCACTGCCCACTGCTGTCGCGCCACAGGCTCATCAGGTAGTTGGGGTTGACCGTCAGGAAGTAGCCGACCATGAACAGCGGCAAGGCCCCCAGCACCCACGCAGTGACACGCGTTTCGCCGGTCATGGCCTTGAGCTGGCGCGCGCCTTGCTCACGTTCGCGGATCAGCTTGATCAGGTTTTCCATCAGTTCGCTGGCATTGCCGCCATAGCGCTGATTGATGCGCAGGCCCAGGGCGAACAGGCGCAATTCGTCCTGGTCGTACAGCTCGGCCAGCTCGCTCAGCGCATCCTCCAATGGCACGCCCATCTGCACATTGCGGCGCACACGGCCCATGGTCGAATGCAACGGTTCGCGCGTGCCGTCGATGCCGCCGAGCACCGCATCGCTCAGGGTCCGACCGGCCTTGAGGCTGCGCACGCTGTAGTCGAGCAGACCGGGCAGTTGCTCGACGAGCTGACGCATGCGCCGACGGCATCGCCAACTCAAGTACAGATAGCCCGACAGCGGCGTACCGAGCAGCACCATCAGGCCGGCCAGCCAACCGGCCAGCAGCACCGCCACCAGCACCAGCCCGCACCACGCCAGCAGCCAGCGTTGCGGACGCACGTCAGCGCTGATCAGGCCGGCCCGTTGCAGCAGCGGGTCGAGCCAGTCGCGCCGGGCACTGCCCGTTCGAATCGTCTGGTAGGCGCGCCCCAGACGCTGCAGGACGCGCTCCTCGCCGCGCTTGTACAAGCCCAGGCGAAACAGCAGCATGGCGGCCCCCAGCAGCAGCGGCGCCAGCGCCAGCAGCAAAGGCCCGATCACAACACACCGTCCTGACGCAGTTTGCTGCCTGCCGGGTTCGGCGCCTCGCGCTGGAAGGTCTCGCCGCCGCGCCGGTCGAGGCGGAACAGGGTATTGGTCACATACACATCCTCACGTACGCCGACCACCTCCAGCACTTCGCAGACGCAACGCCTGCCATCAGGCAAACGCGTCAACTGGATCACCACATCCAGCGCCGCGCAGATCATCTGGCGCAAGGTCTTCTCGGCGATCTGTCGGCCGCTGAGGCCGACCAGGGTCTCCAGGCGCAGCAGGGCGTCCTGTGCAGTGTTGGCATGTACGGTGCTCATCGAGCCGTCGTGGCCGGTGTTCATCGCGGTGAGCACATCGAGCACCTCGGCGCCGCGAATCTCGCCAAGGATGATGCGGTCAGGACGCATGCGCAGGGCGTTGCGGATCAGCTCGCTGGGCTTGATCTCGCCATGGCCCTCGGCGTTCGGTGGCCGGGTTTCCAGACGCACCACGTGGGGGTGGTGAAGCTGCAGCTCGGCAACATCCTCGATGGTCACCAGGCGCTCGCGCGGCGCGATCATCTGACTGAGGATATTGAGCAGCGTGGTCTTGCCAGTACCGGTGCCGCCGCTGACCAGGATGTTGCAACGACGGCCCACGGCGCGCTCGAAGAAATCGAAGATGGGTTGATCGATGGCGCGGGTGGCCAGCAAGTCGGCACTCTTGAGCATGTCCTGGCGGAACTTGCGGATCGACAGGCACGGCCCGTCCAGCGCCACTGGCGGGATGATCGCGTTGACCCGGCTGCCATCGGGCAGACGCGCATCGACCATCGGCGAAGACTCGTCCAGGCGTCGCCCCAGGGGCGCAAGGATGCGCTGCATGACCCGTTCGACATGGTGCGCATCGATGAAGCGCAGGTCGGTCTGCTGCAACAACCCGGCCCGCTCGACGAACACCCGGTGCGGGCCGTTGACCAGGATCTCGGTGACGCTGGCATCGCGCAGCAGCACTTCCAGCGGGCCGAAGCCGGTGAGTTCATCGACCAGTTCCTCGGCCAGGCGCTCCATCTCGTAGCGCGACAGCGCCAAACGCAAGCGCCCGACATAGTCACCCACCTGTTCAAGGACGAACTGGGTCAACGCCGGGCGTGCGCCTTCGAGCAGGTTGCGCCCGCTGTCTTCGATGGCGTCGATAGCGAAGCGATGCAGCGCACGCTTGAGCGCGTGCGGGTCGCCCGAGGCGTGGCGCTGACCGCCGAAGGGTTCGTCGCCGCTCATTTGCTACCCCACAGCCGACGCAGCCAGGGGAAGCTCGGTGGGGCGAGGTTTTCCGAGCGCCGGGCCAGGCGCTCGCCGAGGGCACGCAGGGCCTGGGTCAGGCCTTCGCGCGGGGCCAGTTCGAACAGGCTCAGGCCCTGGTTCTTCACGTTCATGCGCACCTCTGGGCAGTCGGGCATCACCTTGAGCAGCGGCAGGCCATAGCGCTTGGCGAGCGCCTCGGCATCCGGGGCGACATTGCGCAGGTAGCGGTCCACCAGCAAGCTGGCATGCTCGAGCTTCATGCCGCGGTCGCGCCACTGTTCGAGCACTTCCAGGTTGCGCCGGCAGTCCAGGATGTTCTGGTCGGTGTAGACGATCAGCTTGTCGCAATGGCTGACGATGGTACGCAGCGCTTCGCTGTCGGCATGCCCGGTCAGGTTCACGACGATGTGCTGGAAGTGTTGGCGCAAGGCACTGAGCAGCATGTACAGCTCGGCGGCGCTGGTCTGGCGCAGCGGATCGTCGTTCTCGGCATAGCTCAGCAAGCGCAGGCCGCCCTTGTCGCGGGTGAAGGCACTGTCGATCAGCGTGGTGTCGAGCCGACGCAGGTGGCGCAAGGCATCGCCGAAATAGAATGACGCCTCCAGCCCGAGCAGGGCCAGGCTGTCGCCGCGCGGCAGGCCCAGGTCGAGCAGCAGGGTCTGCTGGCCGCTCTCCTGCACCACCCGCGCGAGGTGGGTGGTCAGCAGCGCGCCATCGGCGCCGCGCTGGGCACCATAGAGCACGGTCAGGCCACCCAGTTTGGGGTTGTTGGTCACCGTCGGCAGGCGCTTGCCGAGCCTGCGCACCAGCCCGGCCACCTCGCTGGCACGCGAGCCGTAGGCGACGAAATCGCGCGCACCGGCACGCATGGCATGCAGCACCAATTGATTGTCCATGCCATCGCCCAGCGCGACGATGGCCAGCATCGGCTTTGCTTCCAGCACGCCTTCGATCAGCGCGCACTGGCTGACCAACTGCTCGCGGTCAAGGCCGATGAACACCAGGTTGCTGAACGTCACATCCAACAGCGCCAGCAATTCGTCGAGGGTGCCTGCGCTGGCGCCGATCACCTGCCCCTGCGGCGCCAGGGCGTCCTGCAGCCACTGCAGGTCGTCTTCGTTGCGGGTGATGGCCAGGTAAGTCTGGTTGAGGCTGTCGTTCATCGTGATAACCCCCCCTGACCTTCGAAGTTGCCGTTTTCCATGAAGAACAGCTGGCCCCAGCTCGGGTCGTAGGTGCGCAGTGCTTCGCCCGGCAACTGCGGCAGGCGCGCATTGGCCGCCAGCGGCTGGACCAGGTGCGGGGTGACGATCATCAAAAGTTCGGTCTCTTCGCGCACCAGCGCCGACTGGCGGAAGAACGCGCCGAGGATCGGCAGGTTGCCCAGGCCGGGGAGCTTGTCCACCGAGGAGCGGGTGTTGTTGCTGACCAGGCCGCTGATGATGAAGCTCTCGCCATCGGCCAGGGAAATGCTGGTGTCGGTGCGCCGCACGCTCAGCCCCGGCACCAGGGTGCCGGCGATGTTCACCGCGTTGTTGTAGTCCAGCTCGCTGACCTCGGGGGCAACCTTCAGGGTGATACGGTCGCGGCTGACCACGGTCGGGGTCAGCGCCAGGCGTACGCCGAACTCCTTGTATTCGATCGACACGTTGTCGCTGCCGGAGCTGGGCACCGGGACCGGGATCTCGCCACCGGCCAGGAAACTGGCCGTCAGGCCGCTGAGCACAGTGAGGCTGGGGCGCGCCAGGGTGTAGGCGAAGCCGCTGTTTTCCAGGGCGTTGATCGCCGCCAGGAACTTGCTGCTGCCACCGCCCCAGACGATGTTGAAGACGTTGTCGTCGAGCGGGATCGCGGGGCGGGTGATCGGCACCGAGCCTGGGGTCACAGCAGTATTCGGCACCGTTCCCGGCGAGCCGATCAGGCTGTTGTTCGAGCCTTTGAAGAACAGCCGCGCACCTGCCTCCTTGTACTTGCTGCGGCGCACTTCGACGAAGCGGATATCGGCCTGCACCTGGCTTGGCAACTGCGCGTCCTGAGACGGTAGCAGGCTGCCTTCTGCCATGTCGGCACTGGCCCGACCCTTGACGAACAGCATGGTCCGGTGCGGCGCTGGCGCGCAGGCGGTCCACAACATCAACGTAGTATTGCCCGGCCCCACGGCGGTCAGCAGCACCGCGCGATCGCCGCTGGCCTGCACGTCGGCGACCTTGGGCTCGCCCACCGCCGCCCGGCTGATCGCCAGCGGCAGGCGCAGTTCCTGCTGCAGGCCCTGGTCCATCTCGATCACCGAGGGCAACTGGCCGAAAGCCTCGCACCCCTTCACCGCCGCCTGGGCGTGGGGCACCAGTGCCGTCAGGAGCAGTGCACGGCACGCATGTCGGAAACTACGCTCGGAACGTCGCATCGCTGCATCCTTGCCTGGTCAGGGAGTCTTGTCGGTGTCGGCAGCCTTGGCGCCACGAATGATCTGCATGCTGGGCGCAGCGTTGGCGGGAGCAGCGCTGGCCACGGGAGACTGGGACAACTGGCTGAAGCGATAGAGCTCGCGTCCGGCGCTCTCGACCTGCGGCCGCGCCTCAGGTTCGGCCCAGTAACGGGCCAGGCGCTGTTCATCGGCGCTGCGTACGGCCAGGCGCAGGGTGCCGGCCTGGGCAGCGAGCATCAGCCGGCTGGCCAGGGCTTCGGGTACGGCCAAGGTGACGGTGCGGGTAGCGCCGACGCTGCCTTGGCTCCCGTGCTGTTCGCGCCGGGCCTGTTCCTCCTCGACGGTTTGCGCCGGCCGGCCATCGTTGGCCAGCCCCATCTGCTCGCCGACACTCAGCACGCGCAGGGCCGGCAGCACCACCTGGGCTGAAGACTGCGGGTTGTTGTTCTCCTCGCGCAGAAACAGCAATACGTCCACGTAGTCGCCTGGGCGCAGCAGTCCGGCCGCCCCCACCACATCGTCGACGCCCACGGCCACCGCGCGCTCGTGGGCACGAATCATCCGCGACAGTGGCCCGCCCGCCTGAAAGCTCGCCTCGTCCAGCCAACTGCCCGCCGACAGCGCACGCGCGCTGGAGCGACCGAGCACCTGGTCGATGTGCTGGAACGCACCGGCAGGCACCACTTGCAGGCGCTCTAGCAGCACATCGTCCTCGGTCAGGGGCGTGTTCGCCGGGAGCGCCCTGCGCAACACAACGATGGGTGAACGTGCCGGTTCGGGCGGTTGGGGAGGTGGCGCAATCACTTCGGCAGGCGCTTCGGCGACTGTGGGAGCAGGACTGACGGGGGGTGTGGACGGGCGGCTGAGCACCAGCCCCCAGTAACCTGCGAGTACTGCGCCGAGAAGAAACAGGACAGCCAGGACCATGGTCAAGCGACTGCTCATCTCCGCCTCCCTGCGCCATTAGATTGCTGGCAAAACGAAACTATTTCGCTATTGAACGGTAGCGCAGACCTCACCGTTCGCCATGAGCGGAAACGGGATTTTTTCGTCTGGCACGCGGACATGCAGGGAAAACAGGTACTTAGAAAAAGCCTTGGCTTCCAATACTTTAGAGTTAATGCCTTTTTACATTTGCAGGCTTCGCCAGCTTGGCAATTCTATGATGGCAAATGGACGTTACTTAGCCACGTCCTTACCCCGCGCCGTCGGCGCAAGGAGATGTGCCATGCAACTGCAACGGATCCTTCAGCACTGCAAGAACTTCATCACCCGCAAGGACGGCGCGTCCGGTATCGAATACGCGCTGATCGCCGCAATGGTCGCGGTGGTGCTGGTGCCATTCGTACCGACGATCTCCGGCAAGATCACCACGATGTTCAGCGCCATCTCCGGGGCGCTATGACCTTGAGCAGCACGCCGCAGCATAACGCCAGGCCAACAGGAGCCAAGCATGCCGAACTCTTCCTCGCGCCAGCAGATTCTTTTGGTGGACGACGAGGAAGAGGCACTGCAAGAGCTGGCTGAACTGCTGGAAAACGAAGGTTTCAAGTGCCACACCGCCAACTCGGTGAAGACAGCCCTGCAACAGCTCACCCGCTACCCTGATGTGGCCCTGGTGATCACCGACCTGCGCATGCCCGAAGAAAGCGGCATCGGCCTGATCAAGCGCCTGCGCGACCACACCGCCCGCCAGCATCTGCCGGTGATCGTCATGTCCGGCCATGCCGATATGGACGACGTCAGCGACCTGCTGCGCCTGCATGTGCTCGACCTGTTTCGCAAACCGATCTACCACGCCCGCTTGCTGGAGACACTCGACAATCTGTTTCCCAAGTCGGTGATGCAGGTGGTGGGGCGGTAGGCCAATGCGTTCAGATCAACAAGGCGAAGTCGCGCAAAACTCCTGCCCTCTGCGGTAGGCCTTGCCTCGAATAGCACTCCAGCAGGGCTTCGGCGGTGTAAGGCATACGAACCAAGCTGCGCCGCATTTCAGCCACAGCCTCCAGAACAGCAGCCTGATCGAGGTCCCACAAGTCCATGATGAATTCGTCAGGGTGCTGTGCCTCTACACCGAAACAGCGCAATGCGGATGGGGGAAAGTCTTTCAGGTTGAACGTCACGATGACTTCCGCGTTGCTTCTGATCGCGGCGGCAAGAACATGTACGTCATCGGGGTCGGGCAGATTCAGAGCCGGGTACAAGGATTCATGACCGACAACCAGTGCATCGGGAATCGCCGCTTCCATCAGTGTGGAAATACGGTCCAATTGCCCCCGGGTAAGATCCCGCCGTTTCAGCAACAGATTCCTTTTCCATTCATCATCGATCTGGGCGCTCCATCTGGCTCTGTAAAGGCCTTGCCAGCGAGCCTGACCAGCAAGTCGCGCAAAGGGGCGGGATAAAGAACGCATGCGTCGTAAATCGTGGTGAACGGTGAGTGACGCATCAATACCCCAGGTCAAGCTCTTCCGATAGCGCGGTCAAGTCGTCCATCGCCTTGCGGCTGGCCTGATCCCGCTGCTGTTTGTAGGTCATCAGGTCAGAGAAGAGAACACGACGATGTCGACCCGCCTTGTGATGGGGCAAGGCTCCTTCCTCGAGCAGTTTCACCAGATGAGGGCGCGAAACACTCAGCAGATCCGCAGCCTCCTGCGTGGTCAGCTCCGCGTGGACCGGCACTACCCGCACAGAGTTGCCCCGTGCCAACTCTCCCAGTATGTCCAGGAGCAACCGCAGCGCACTGGTTGGCAGCTCGACGGCATGCGCCTTGTTATCGGCGTCGTAGATCTCGATGCGCTGCATGTCAGCCTGGGTGCATAGCACGGCTGCCAGGTCTCGTTGCCCCTGCACAGCGGCTGCTACTTCACGGGCCTCGGGAAACTCGGTACGGATAGGCACAGTCATGAACTTTCTCGCTGAAGACTTCTGTTCACTTCAACATATTCGAAATAAGAACAATCAAGTATCACCAACTTCCCTTCCCTGACGTCCTCGCAAAGACTAGACAGGCCCCCCATGAGCGACAATCAGACGCTATTCGACAGATCAGGTCAGACAGTTCCTAGGAAGATCCATCCTCCCTACAGTTGATAACTGAAGCTTACCGTGAACCGCGGCCGCCGGTTCAGGCTGTCCAGGGCGATGTCCGACATGGGCTTGGCCACCTCCAGCGCGATGTTGTAATAGCGCGCATCGCCAAACCGCAGCCCTACCGCCGCCGACGACATCTTCGCCTTCTGCACCTCCAGTTCGTTGAACCAGGCCCGCGCGGTATCGAGCACCACATAGGGCTGCAGCACCTTCAGCCACTGACCCTCACGCTGGATGCTGTAGTTCAGCTCATAGGCCAGGCCCCAGCCCTTGTCGCCGGAGGCCTGGTCGCTGGGGTAGCCACGACCGAAGTTCTGCCCGCCGAACACCGCCCGTTCGCTGTCGGGCAAACTGTCGTTGCTCCAGTAACCGGCAGCGGATACGACCCCTTGCCAGTGTTCGAGGAAATTGTCGCTCTGCACCCCGGACAGGCGCAGGCGCAGGAAGTCCAGGTCGTAGCCTGCATTGGTGCGTGCGCCAAAATGGTCGAGGCCCTGGTAGACCCCGGCGCTGAGGATGCGCAGGCGCTTGGCCTCGGCCTTGCGCCAATCACCCTCGAACGACAGCGCGCGAATGTCGGTGTGGCTGTCGAGCTTCAGCGGGAAGCCCACGACCTGGTAGTCGATCTGGTCATTGACCGCATAGAAGCGCCCGACCACATCCAGCCATTCGGTCGGTGAGGCGATCAACGCCTGGCTGAGCCCGATCGAGTAACGCTCGTTCTCGCGGTGCTGGGTCAGGTCGATACCGTTGTCCAGGCGAATGCGTGCCTTCGGGTCGCTGCGATAGCGCGATGCCGACAACAGCAGTTGCGTACCCTCGTCATCCAGGAACTGGCTGTAGTCGACGCGGTAATAGTGTTCCTTGTCCTCGCCCGGTGGCACCAGCACGCTGGCGCTCAACTGCTCGGCGAAGCGGGTCTGGGCATTGCTGCTGGCGCCCAGCAGCGCTTGCAGGTCGTCACGGTTGCCGTCGCTGAGGTTGAGCGTGGTGGTGAAGGGCTTGCGCGAAGCCTGGGCAATCAGGCGCGTGGCACCGTCGGTGGTGCCCGGTGGCGGCACCTGGGCCTGGAAGGTGACACCGGGGATACGGCTGATCAGGCTGGTGTAGCGCTCGAAGGTCTTGCGCGTCAGCGGCCGTTCGGCCCTGAGCTTGTTCACCAGACGCTCGACATAGCCCGATGCGGAGCCGATATCGCCCTGGACCTCGTAGTCGCGGATATAACCTTCCACCAGCACCACCCGCACGCGGCCATCGGCGAAGTCTTGCGGCGGAAGGTAGGCGTAGGACAACAGGTAGCCGTCCTGCTGATAGCGCTGGGTCAGGCGTCGGGTGACCTCGATCAGTTCAGCGAGGGTCACGCTGCGATTGAGTATCGGTTGGTAATGCTCGCGCAGATCTGCCAAGGGGTAGACGGTCCCGCCCTCGAAGCGCACCTTGCGCACCAGGACCTGGGTGTTCATCTGCAATGGCGTTTGTTGGGGTGCCGCTGGTGCCGATACATTCAGCCCAGGCTTGCCCGGACGGTAGGCGTCCACCGGTAGATTCGGCGTGGGCAGGCGGCGTTCGGTTTCGTTGCTGTTGAGAAAACTCGGGAGGGGTTCGGCGCGGGCCACGCAGGCCCAGGACAGCGCCAGCATCGTCACCAGCAGTGGACGCATTCGGACACTCCATGATCCTGTGGAACCAGGGGCGCCCGGCAGGGACGCCCTTGTCAATGCAAGCGTAGGTGCTGAGCGAGCCGTCGTCTAACCGAGCGCCCGGCGGATCAGCGAAAAAGATCCGCCGGGCACTTTATCAACGCTGCACGCCGCCCAAGGCACCGGTCACACCGCCCAGTACGCCGCCGAGCCCGCCACCCTGGCTACCGCTGCCATTGACCAGCGTGCCGGCCTGGCCAACGGTGCCACCGACTGCGCTGACCGTCGTGCCCACCTGGCTGACTACCGGGTTGCCGGTGGCCGCGCCAAGCTGGCTGCCTGCACTGGCCACCGCACCGCCCACCTGATTGAGCAACCCGGCGACCGGCGCACCGACGCCCGTCGCAGCACCAACCTGCTGGGTCACACTGGCCACGCCACTGACGACCGGCGTCACACCGGCGCTCACCTGTTGCGTCACCGCTGCCACCGGAGCACCTGCTGCCGTATTGGTGACGCCATTGCCACCGAGCACCGTGCCGAGCGCAGCGACGGTGTTGCCAACCTGGCCCGTGCTGCCACCTACCGACGCTACCGCCGGATTACCAGTGCCCGCCGCCAGCCCGCTGCCAGCGCCAGCAACCACGCCGCCAACGGTTTCCAGCAGGCCAGTGCGTGCGCCGCCGGTTGTCGGGGCCAGGCCGCTGGTGGTGCTGACGGTGCTACCCACATTGCTCACCACTTGCCCGAGCGTACTGGTCAATGGATTGCCGTTGCCGGTGCCTGCAACCTGTTGCCCGGCCTGGTCGAGCGCCCCGCCGACCTGGTTGAGGGTCTGGTTCAGCGGGCCAGCGAGCCCGGTTTGCCGGGTGACATTGGCAGTGGTGTTTTCCACCAGCGACACCACCGGCACCAACGCATTGCTTACCCCTTGCGTGGCGCCCGCCAGCGGCCCGCTGGTACCGACAGGGGTCAGCGTGTTGCCCAGCATGGTGACCGCCTGACCGACACGGTCGACGCCTTGCCCGGCACCTGCCACCACTTGGTTGACCAACGGAACCTGCTCGACCGGTGAGCTCGTTGCGAGCGCCCCTATGCCCTGTCCCAGGCCGGATACGCCGGTCCCGAGGTTGGAAGTGGCTGCCCCCACCACGCCGACTGTCGTACCAACGGCGTTGTTTCCGGTGCCCAGTTGCCCAAGCCCCTCGCTCAGGCCGGAGCCGACACTACTGACTGCATCACCCGTGGACGACACCAGCGAACCTACGCCGCCGGTCAGCGAAGTGTTCCCCGCCACCGGCAGCGAGCCGATCATCTCACCCAGGTTGCTGACACCATCGCCCAGCCCGGAAACGGTATTGCCGACTTGGCCGACGACCTGACCGGTGACCAGCGGGGTCGGCGTATTACCGCCACCCGCACCACCATCACCACCGCCTGGCGTTCCGCCACCGTTACCAGGATTGGTACCGCCGCCTCCCGTACCATCTCCTCCACCACCGGTGCCACCACCAGTGCCACCGTTGCCTGCGCCGTTGCCACCACCCGCCATACCGCCGCCATCACCACCGCTGCCGCCCGATCCGTCGGAGCCGCCGCCTGCACCTGCACCAGCGCCACCATCGGTGGACGAGCCATCAACCTCGCTGTGATGACCACCACCACCGCTGCTGCACCCGGCAAGCCCAAGGGCCATCACCAGCGCCAATGCCGTACTCGCTTTCATCCAAACCTGAGTTTTCATGGGCGACTCCCGCACTGCTTTGTTGTTGGATAGGCGCGCTGGCCAGGCTGGCCAGCGTTATGCCTTCAGTCAGCAGTGAAGCTCCGGCGGTTCGACGGCGGTAGGTCGTAAGTTGGTATTAATACGGGGGAATAAGGTGCTGACGGCGCTGGAAAGCCTATGAAATTCAGTGAGTTGTGAGGGCAGCCCGAATGGCTGACCGAAAGGTTTAATACCATGTCATTAGTACAAGGAAGCGCTGGCTGAGAGCGGCTACTCCGCCACCTGGAACTCGACCCGTGCCGTCTCGCCGCTCTCATCCAACGCACTCAACTCGATGCGGCCTGACTGCTCGAAACGCACCAGCAGGCTGTCCTGCCCTTCGGTCTCGCCCAGCGGCTGGCCATTGAGGAACCACCAGCGCCGCCCTGCCCCACCCAGTGCCGATACGTGCAGTTGCAGTGGCTCGTGACTGGTGAGCGGCCGGCGCAAGTTGTCGCCTGCTCGCACACCGACGATCGACAGCGGCGGCGCGCTGGGCGGCACCTGCGGTGGACAGGCAGGATCGACCATCGGCAGCCGCGCACTACGCCGCTCTACCCGTGGCAGCCACGGTTCCAGAGGCGCAGGCCAGAGGGCAATTTCCAATGCTTTCGCCCCCCGACAGCTGGCATCGACCCGCAAGCCGCGCTCATTGACCCATACCGTTTCGCGCAGGCCCAACCCCAGCGGCTGGTCGGCAGCCTGCAAGGTCGGCGGCGTGGTGCCGTCGAGGGTCCAGGCAAAACGCTGGCGGCGGCATTGCGGGTCCTGACGATTCATCGGTTGTCCCAGGGGCCAGCAGATCGCTGCCACGCCGACACTGCCCGGCACGTTCTCCACGGGCACGGCAACACCGCGCTGGCTGTCGCGGTTGCTTAGCAGGTCGTGCACCTGCAGCATCAGCGGCGCTGCCGAAGCCAGGCCGAACTGGCCCGGCACCGGCGTGCCATCGGGTCTGCCTATCCAAACACCAATGATGTACCGCGGGCCGACCCCGACCGACCAGGCATCGCGAAAGCCATAGCTGGTGCCGGTCTTCCAGGCCAGTTGCGGGCGCTGCACCAGCTCGGCGTGCGGATCGCGGTCCGGACGCGCCTGGCCGCTGAGAATACGCCGCACGATCCACGCCGAACCCGGCGACAACAGGCGCCGCTCCAGCAGCGGGTCTTGGGGCTGCAGGCGGATCTTCGCGCTCTTGCCTTCACGCGCCAGCGCGGCATAGCCACCCACCAGGTCCTCCAGGCGGCTGCCCGCGCCGCCGAGAATCAGCGACAGGTTCGGCTCGGCCAGTGGCGGCAGTATCAGCGGCACCCCACCGATACGCATCTGCGCGGCAAAGCGTTTGGGCCCATAGGCCTCGAGCAACTGAACCGCTGGCAGGTTGAGCGACAACGCCAGCGCCGAACTGGCCGACACCGGCCCACTGAAGCCCATCGAGAAGTTGCCCGGACGATAGTCGCCATAGCGACGCGGCACATCCTGCAACAACGATTCGGAGTGGATCAGCCCATCGTCCAGGGCCATGCCATAGAGAAACGGCTTGAGGGTAGAGCCCGGCGAGCGCAGGGCATGCACCATGTCGACATGGCCGAAGCGGCGCTCATCGCCCAGATCGATGGAACCCAGGTAGGCACGCACGGCCATGGTCTGCGCCTCGACCACCAGGATTGCCGCCGAGGTGCGCTCGGGCAAGCGTGCACGCCAACCGAGCAGCAGGTCTTCGAGACGACGCTGCAACGATGCATCGAGCGTGGTGCGGATCAGCGTCGGGCTGTCCGCCGTGTTCAGCCGCCGAGCCAGCAGTGGCGCCAGCGCCGGCTCCTGGCGTGGGGCGAGCAACAAAGGCTCCTCGCGCGCCTCGGCAATCCGCTGCTCAGGCCACACCTGGTAGTCGGCCAGGCGTTGCAGCACCTTGTCGCGGGCACGCTGCGCACGCTCGGGATGGCGATCCGGGCGCAGGCGGCTGGGCGCCTGGGGCAGTACGGCGAGCAATGCCGCTTCGGCAGGCGTGAGGTGCTTGGGCGACTTGCCCAGGTAGGCCCAACTGGCGGCAGCGACGCCCTGCAGGGTGCCGCCGAAGGGCGCGCGATCGAGGTAGATCTGCAGGATCTCGCGCTTGGACAGGTGCCATTCAAGTTGCTCCGTACGCCACAGCTGACGCAGCTTGCCGGCCAGGGTGCGATCATGGGGGTCGAGCAAACGTGCTACCTGCATCGACAGCGTGCTGCCGCCGGACACTACGCGCCCGCCACGCAGGTTCAGCCAGGCCGCGCGCGCCAGGGCCAGCGGGTTGACCCCGGGATGGTCGTAGAACCAGCGATCTTCGTAGGTGAGCAGCGCCTGCAGATACAAAGGCGATACTTCCTCGGGGCTGACCGGATAGCGCCACACGCCATCGGCATCGGCGAAGCGCCACAGCGGCGTGCCGTCCTCGGCGAGCACCACCCGCGCCAGGTCGTCGCCCGGCATCGGCAACGGCCACAGGCGATCCGCCAGCCACAGCAAGACGACGCTCGACAACACAGTAATGCCGATACCACGCAAGATCCTTGCGCTGCGCGTACGCGGGCGAACTATGCTTGCGCCTGGCATCGGGAACCGACCCCATCGAACGATGGCCAAAGGCTTGGGATGATCATCAGGAAGCAGCTATGCATGTAGAAGGGTTTTTCGAGTGGTTGGGCCAGGCACTGGGCGCGGTGATCAAGTTCATCGTCGATATCATGAGCGGGCTGTTCAATCTCCTGGCCAATGCCGGCGGCAATTTCATCGACGGGCTGGCGCGCACCTTGGGCATGGACACCTCGCTGGTCAGCATCCTTGCGCTGATCGTCGGGCTGATGCTGTTGTACTCGGCGATCCGGGCGTTCATGCGGGCGTCGATCGTGATGGGCATCATCTGGCTGGTGCTGGGCTTGTGGGTGTTGAGCTGGATCATTCACTGACCCAAGGCCCGCCATCCATGAACCTGTGGGAGCGGATTCACCCGCTCCCACAGTCGCATCAACGGCTACGCACCACCATCTCGCCCTGGCTATCCCCCACTGCCTGCAGGTTCGGCCGGTACATCGACTCCACCTGCGGCGGCGGAATGCGATAGCTGCCCGGCGTTACCGCACGCGCCAGGTACAACAGGTGCGTGGTGCCATAGCTGTCGAGCTTGAGGGCGGCCACATAACGGTCGTCGCGGTACTCCTGGTGAACCACGCTAGCGTTCTGCATCGATTCGCGCCATTGCTTGACCGCGCTGCTGGCGTTGTCGAGGCTGGCCGCGCTCTGCGCCAGGTTCTGGTTTTCCAGCTCCAGGCCCGCCGGCAGCAGGTCGACCACCAGCGCATCCGGCACCTGGCTCTGGGCCTTGAGCGCCAGGTGCACCAGCACCAGGTCGCCACTGCGCAGGTTGCGCAGGTCCAGGGCCTGGCCGTTCATGCCCAGGTATTCGCGACGGATCTCCATGCCATTGCTGCTGGCCACAGGTGCCTGGCGCGGATAACCGGACAGGGTCAGTTGCTGGTAGAGGGTCTCGCTGCCCTGGTTCTGGATGCTCAGCGGCGATGCCAGCAACAGGCCTTCGAGCTTCATGCCCGATTCGGCGTTGTTGAACTCGCGAACCTCGCCGGCGCTGTCCAGGCGCGCCTGCCAGTTGCCTTCGGGCTTGCCCAGCAGGCCACGACCGGCGAGGAACAGCGCGTTGCGCTCCTGGGTCGACAGCCAGCGGTTGGAGGCCAGTTCGTCGGACAGCGCAAACAGCCGCTGATCGACCTGGTTGCTGGCCAGGTTGTTCTCCTGCAGCAGGGCCAGGATCAGTGCCTGGTCACGCACGGCGCTGCCGTAGTCGGCCAGCCAACCCTTGCCGCGGCCGATGGAAAGACCCGCCTGCAACGCCTGCTGCGAACGCGGCTTGTCGCCCATCTTGTCCAATGCCACCGCCAGTTGCACCAGCGGCAGGCCGGAGCGGGCGTCGCTGCGGCGCTCGAACAGGCTGCGCAGCGCACCCAGCGGCGCCTGCTGGCTGCGGGCGAGCACCAGGGCGGCGTAGGCCTGCACGGCGAAGCGGGTGTGCTCGGCGTCCTGGCTGTAGTCGACCTCGATCAGGTTGCGTTCCTGCAGGTAGCGCAGCAGCCGCTCGTTGGCCTTCTTCAAGGCATCGGCAGGCACGCCGTAGCCTTGCTCACGCGCACGCAGGAGGAAGTCGGTGACGTAGGCGGTCAACCAGTACTCTTCCTCGCTGTCCGAACTCCACAGGCCGAAGCTGCCGTTGTAGCGCTGCATGCCCAGCAGGTGCTCGATGCCCATTTCGATCTTGCGCTTGCGCACATCGGCCGGTTCGCCCTTGATACCCAGGCGCTTGAGGGCGTCGGCATCGGCATAGAGCGAGGGGTACAGGCCGCTGGTGGTCTGCTCAAGGCATCCGTAAGGGTAGGCTTCCAGAGCGCGGATCTGTTCGGCCAGGTTCAGCGGAGGGCGACTCGACAGCGCCAGGCTGGCTTCAAGGCCTGCCGATTCGAACTCGGCCAGCTCATTCTCTGGCAGGGTCCAAGGCTGGTCCTTCAGCGCCACGCGGTAGTGCTTGAGCATGGCCGGATACGCCGGGCGCACACCCAGGGTCCATTCGCGCTCGAAGCCAGTGGCCGTCTCGCCCGGCAACTGCAGGCCATCGACACGCACGTGTACCTTGCCCTGCCCCAGGCCACCACGGGCCTGGACCGGGATCATCAACGTGCTGCGCTGGCCCTCGGCGAGGTTGATGTTCTGTTGGGCAGCCCCAGCGAGGTCGAGCTGCCCGTCGGTCGTCACCTGCACGTTGAGCTGCTGGGCGCGGCCAGACAGGTTGGCCAGGTCCAGGGCCAGGCGGGTCTGGTCGCCACCGGCAAGGAAGCGCGGCGCCGACAGCTCGGCGATCAGCGGTGCCGCTACGACCGTCTTGCCTTCGGCCATGCCGAAGTGCTCGTCGGTCCAGGCTTGCGCCATCAGACGCAGTTCGCCGTTGAAGTCAGGAATATCGACCGTGGCCTGGCCTTCGCCTTTCTCATCGAGCGTTACCGGCAGGCTCTGCTGGGCGACGATGGTGACCGTGGTGTTCGGGCGCTTGCCGCCCTTGGCCATGGCGGCGTCGCCACCGAAGGCCAAGCTCGCCAGACGCCCCTGGCCGGCTTCGATCAGTTGGCCGTAGATGTCCAACTGGTCGGCGCCGTAGGCCTTGCGGCCGAACAGGCTGGCAAAGGGGTCGGGGGTCTTGAAGTCGGTGATGTTGAGGATGCCCACATCCACCGCAGACAACAGCACATGCACCTGTTTCGGCACGCTGCCATCGGCATTGACGGCCTTGAGCTTGACGGTCAGGGGCTGCTTGGGACGCATCTTCTCCGGCGCCTGCAGGCTGACCGCGAGCTTGCGCTCGGCACGGTCCAGCGGCAGGTGCAGCACACCGACGGCGCGCTTGGGCGTGGCATTGACCTTGCGCTCGCCCGGACGAATCACCAGGGCGCTGATATAGAGGTCGTGACGGGCCCATTTCTTGTCCAGCTCGACCTCGAAGGTCTTGCCCTCGGCAGGTACGTCGATTTCCTGCCACCACAGCGGGCCGTCGCTCGACTCGATCATCAGGTAGCCGCTGCCTGCGGCAGGCGGCGTGACGGTGACCTTGGCGGTAGCACCGTCGGCGTAGGACGGTTTGTCCAGTGCCAGCTTGACCTGGTCCGGGCGTACCGCGCCGCCTTCGGCGTTGTCCTGGGCGCGGTAGCCGGCCCAGAAGCGCTCGCTGGATACCAGCCCAGTCTCGGGGTCTTCGACCTCGACGCGGTATGGGCCCCATTCCACGGGGAAGGTCAGCTTGGCGGTGGAACCGGCCTTGATGCTGATGGTTTCTTCGCTCTGGGTGAGGAATTTCTCGTTGTAGTTGTAGCTCCAGCCATCGCTCTGCGAGTAGTTCCAGTAGTAGTCGCGCCGCTCACGGATCAACCGCACCTTGAGGTCGTCGGCGGCGAGCTTGTTGCCGTCGCGATCGGCGACCAGCACCTCGAACTGCACCGGGGCATCGCTGTCGGTCTCTTCGCCATCGAACAGGCCGCGCAGGCCCGGCAAGCGATCGGCCGGCCAGATCGGCTGCTCCAGGCGACGGGTGATCGGTCGACCGCCAGACTCCTGCAGGCTGGCCTGCACAGTCAGTTGCAGCGGCGAGCGGGCCTCGGCCCAGCGGCTCTCGATATCGACAGTGGCCTTGCCGGCCTGGTCGAGGGTGACTTCATCGAGTTCCAGGTCCTGGGTCAGCTCGCTCTCGGTGACCGAGCCGAACTGATAACCCGGCAGCGCCGGCACGGCTTCACGCAGCGGGCGGATGTAGGCCTGGCCGCTCAGGCGATTGCCGGCGGCAGGCGCGCCATAGAGGTAGCGACCATTGACCTGGATGCGCGCGG
This sequence comes from Pseudomonas sp. S44, assembly GCF_016624805.1. NCBI lineage: Bacteria > Pseudomonadati > Pseudomonadota > Gammaproteobacteria > Pseudomonadales > Pseudomonadaceae > Pseudomonas > Pseudomonas sp. S44. The sequence continues at coordinate 139,030 of NZ_JACVTY010000009.1, read as the reverse complement.
TTTCTTCGGGGCTGAGCGGTGTCTTGCTGCCCTTGAGCTCCAGCGCCAGGCGCTCGGGCAGGAAGTCTTCGACGAGGAACTCGTAAACCTGCTTGCGGCCGCCGCCCAGGTCGAGCAGCAGCTGCCAACGCCCGGTGGGCGCTTCGCTGGCCAGTTGCAACTGGTACTGGAACAGGCCGTTCTGGTCAGCCTCCCAGACGAACTTGCGGCTGACCTGCTCATCGGGGCGACGCACTTCGACCGTCACTGGCTGGGCCTTGACCGGCTTGCCGTCCTGGTCGCGCAGCAAGCCGTTGAGCAGCACGGTTTCGCCGGGGCGATACAGGTCGCGCGGGCCAAAGATGAAGAACTGCAGCGGGTTGGCCTGGGGGCCGGTGATGTCGAACTCGGCCAGGTCCAGTGCGGCGGTGTTCAGGCGCAGCAGCGTGGTGTGCACGCCCTGGGTGGCGATCAGGGTGTCGGCCTTGGCCGTGATCGGCAACTCGGCATGGCCCTTGCCATCGGTCTTGGCCTGGGCCAGCAGCTTGCCCTTGTCGTCGTGCAGTTCGAGGGTTACGTCACTCAGGGCCTTGCCGCCCTCGAGGGCCTGGGCGAACACGTCGAGGCGGTCGCGGTAGCGGTGGGCGGACACGCCGATATCACTGAGGGTGAACAGGGTCGCCGGTTGCGAATAGTCGTAGGTACCGGAGGCGCGCATCACCGCCAGGTAGACGCCCGGCTCCTGCAACGGCTTGATCCCGGCGATCGGCAGCAGCACGGTTTCGCGGGTGTTGCGTGCAGGGTTCAGGTCGAAGCGGCCGCTGTAGACCAGCTCGGCCATGTCCAGGGTTTCCTTGGACTGGTAGTAGTACAGGCTGCTGTTACGGCCCCAGTTGACCAGGAAGGTCGAGAGCATTTCCGGTTTGACCCGGAAGAACTCGACATCGACTTTGTCGACGTTCAGGGCGATCACCGGCAAACCTTCGGCCAGGCGGGTAGGCAACAAAGAGCCACGGCTGGCAAAGCCGATGGTCGGCTGCATGTCGCGGGTTTCCAGGCGGCTGACCGACTCGCCTTGAAGCGTCTTGCCGTTGACCGCGAGCAGGCCCTTGTCGACGGTCAGCACCAGCTTGCGCTGCGGCTCGAGGTGGCGCAGGCGCAGTTCCATCTGGTTGTCAGACAGTTCCCAGGCGCCGTCGAGCTTGCCCTTGACGGTATCGACCAGGTGCACCTTGGCGGCGAAGTCCTGATTGGCATCGAGCGGTACCGAGAAGCTGATCGACAGGGTACTGGCACCGTCGAGCTGGACCTCCGAGACGTCCAGCACGTCGAGCTCACGGTCGGCGTAGCGCTTGGCGAGCGCTGCCGGGTCCTCGCGCTTGGCGGGCTTGGCTTCGGCTGGCGCGCTGGCCGCGGGCTTTTCCGCCGGCGCGGGGGCGTCCTTGGAGGAGGAATCACAGGCACTGAGCAGGGCCAGCGCGCAGGCCAGCAACAATCCTTTGTTGAACATGGGAGAGAGGACTCTTCGGCAGCAGGGTGGTGAGGGCAGGAACTATAGCGCAACGTACGGCAGGCTACCTGCGCTGCAGTGGCAAATGAGACCGCGTTCGCACGGATTGGTTGCCTGGCCGGTACAATGGCCACCAGCCGAAAACCGGGGCCGCCATGCGCCCCTTCGCGGGCAAGCCCGCTCCCACAGGATAAGCACTCCCGCATGCCCTCACTGCTCACCGACTGGCACCACCGCCTCACCCACCGCAAGGTCTGGGCCCTGGCCGCGCCGATGATCCTTTCGAACATCTCGGTGCCGCTGGTGGCACTGGTCGACAGCACGGTCATCGGCCATCTGCCCCACGCCCACCAGCTCGGTGCCGTCGCCGTCGGCGCCACACTGTTCACCTTCATGGTCGGCCTGATGGGGTTCCTGCGCATGGGTTCGACCGGCTTTGCCGCCCAGGCCGCCGGCCGCGCCGACGGCGCCGCGCTGCGCCAGGTGCTTGTACAAGGGTTGCTGCTGGCGCTGGCGTTCGCCGCACTGATCGGCCTGCTTGCCCTGCCGTTCAGCCAGTTTGCGCTGCACATGATTCAACCCGGCGAAGCGCTGCACAGCGCCACCGAAGACTTCTTCCATACCCGCCTGCTCGGGCTGCCAGCGGCACTGGCCAGCTATGCCCTGGTCGGCTGGTTCCTCGGCACCCAGAACGCCCGCGCACCGCTGGCGATCCTGCTGACCACCAACCTGCTGAACATCGTCCTCAACCTGTGGTTCGTGCTCGGACTGGACTGGGGCGTACTCGGTTCGGCGCGGGCCTCGGTGATCGCCGAATGGAGCGCGGCGCTGCTGGGCCTTGCCTTGACCCGCCCGGCGCTGCGCGCCTATCCGGGACGCATCGCCTGGGCCGCGCTGAAACGCTGGCAGGCCTGGCGCCCGCTACTGGCGGTCAACCGCGATATCTTTCTGCGCAGCCTGGCCTTGCAGTTGGTGTTCCTTCTGATCACCGTGCAGGGCGCACGCCTGGGCGAGGCGACGGTCGCGGCCAACGCGCTGCTGCTCAATGGCCTGCTGCTGACTGCCTATGCCCTGGACGGCCTGGCGCATGCGGTCGAGGCCCTGTGCGGCCACGCCATCGGCGCACGTGAACGCGACACCCTGCGCCGCTCGCTGGTGGTCGCCTGCGGCTGGTCGCTGATCGTCAGCCTGGTCTTTGCCGGGCTGTTTCTGCTGGGTGGGCACCTATTCATCGATTTGCAGACCGATATCCAAAGCGTGCGTGACGCGGCCTACCCCTACCTGCCTTACCTGGCGCTGCTGCCATTGGTAGCGGTGTGGAGCTATCTGCTGGATGGCCTGTTCATCGGTGCGACGCGTGCCCGCGAAATGCGCAACGCGATGCTGGTATCGGTGGCGATCGCGTTGCCGCTGGCATTCGCCCTCAGAGGATTCGGCAACCATGGACTGTGGCTGGCGTTTCTCGGATTCATGGGGTTGCGCGCGGTGACGCTGGGGTGGGTGGGGTGGCGGTTGCAACAGCGGGCAGCATGGATCGGTTGAAGCAGGGCCGCTCCTGCAAACCTTGCAGGAGCGGCCCGCCGATCACGACGACAGGTACGAAGAGCGGGTCAGGCCCAGACGCAGCGCATCAAGGAACTGGGTCCGCTCCCGGGCGGTGATCTGGGCGCTGGCGACTTTATCGCGGTAGTGAGTCATCAACTCCTCCGGCGACAGGTGCACGTAGCGCAGCATGTCCTCGATGGTGTCGTGGGTCTCGATGCCGGCGTGGTACACGCTGCCGTCCGCGTTCTGGTAGATGTTTACCGAGTCGGTGTCACCGAACAGGTTATGCATGTCGCCGAGGATCTCCTGGTAGGCGCCGACCAGGAACACACCCAGCAGGTAGTCCTCGCCTTCGCGCACCGCATGCACCGGCATGCTGGTTTCGATGCTCTGCTCGTCGACGTACTGGTTGATCTTGCCATCGGAGTCGCAGGTCAGGTCCTGCAGCACCGCGCGGCGCATGGGCTCTTCGTCCAGGCGGTGCAGCGGGATGATCGGCAGTACCTGGCCGATGGCCCAGGTGTCCGGCAGGCTCTGGAACACCGAGAAGTTGCAGATGTACTTGTCGGCCAGCTTGTCGTTGAGCTCGTCCAGCACCTGGCGGTGCGAACGCTGGCGAGCCTTGAGCGAGTTGTGCAGGCGACGGCACACAGCGAAGTAGCATTGCTCGGCCAGGGCTTTTTCGGAGAGGCTGATCTTGCCGTCGGCATACTGCGCGGCCACGTCACCCATGTAGTGGGTGGCGCGCCAGTAGGTCTCGGTGACCATCTCGATGTCGGTCGGGCCGAGCAAGTCGGCCAGCCACTGCACGGTCTCGGGCAACGCCTCCTTGTTCTCGATGGTCGGCACTTCGTCGTTGTGGCTTTCGACGTCGGTGACCTGGATCACCAGCATGGCGTGGTGTGCAGTCAGCGAGCGACCGCTCTCGGAGAAGATGTGCGGGTGCGGCAAGCCCTGGGCGTCGCAGAACTCCTTGAGCATCCCCACCACCACGCCGGCATAGTCATCCATGTCGTAGTTGATCGAGCTGGCGTTGCGCGAGTGGGTACCATCGTAGTCGACGCCCAGCCCGCCACCGACGTCGATGTGATCGACCGGCAGGCCCAGGCCACGCAGCTCGCCGTAATAGCGGATGGCTTCCTTGAAGCCGTGCTGGTAGTCGGCGAGGTTGGCGATCTGCGAGCCCATGTGGAAGTGCAGCAGGCGAATACCCTGGTCGAGCCCGGCATCACGGAAGCGGCTGACCACCGACAGCAATTGCGCAGCCGACAGACCGAACTTGGATTTCTCGCCCCCGGTGTCGGCCCACTTGCTCGACGCCAGCGACGACAGGCGCACGCGCAGGCCGACCTGTGGCTTGACCTTGAGCTCGGCGGCCTCCTCGATCACCAGGGCGACCTCGGACTCCTTCTCGATGACGATGAACACGTTGTGGCCGAGCTTCTGGCCCATCAGCGCCAGGCGGATGAACTCGCGGTCCTTGTAGCCGTTGCAAACGATGGTGCCGCCCTTGGGCGCCAGCGCCAGCACGGCCAGCAGCTCGGGCTTGGAGCCGGCTTCGAGGCCGATCGAGACGTTTTGCGTGGCGATGATGTTCTCGACCACCGCTTCCTGCTGGTTGACCTTGATCGGATAAAGGGCCGTGTACTGGCTCTGGTACTCCAGGCGCGCGATGTTGGCGTCGAAGGCACCGGTCAGTTGGCGTACGCGGTCCTGCAGGATGTCCGGGAAGCGGACCAGCAGGGGCAGCGACAGGCCACTCTGGCGCAACTCGTCGACCTGTTCGAAGAGATCGATCGGCGCGCTGTCGGGGCCGTTAGGGCGTACTTCGACACGCCCGGCTTCATTGATGGCGAAATAACCAGCGCCCCAATGGCGGATACCATAAACACTGCGGCTGTCGGCCACGGTCCATTGGCTGCCATCGTCCTTGCGTGTGCGTCGTACGGACATTCAAGTCCCCTATAGATAAGTCAAGACACTGCCCCGCGATGGGTGCGGGCGCAGTGTAGAAGCTGAAAATGACGATTCGTCCGTCTTCGGGGGTAGACCCCGGCAACGGAAACGAGTTTAGAAAGCACTGGGCAAAAAATCCTGCGGGCTGGCTCAGCCGCCGGACTTCTTCGCCTTGAAGCCCTGCTTGATCAGTTCGGCGAGCAACAGCTCGACGTGATCACCCTGGATCTCGATGACGCCGTCTTTGAGGGCGCCACCGGTACCGCATCGACGCTTGAGCGTGCTGGCGAGATCCTTGAGCTGCTCGAGCGGCAGCGGGACGCCGGTAATGGTAGTGACGGTCTTGCCGCCACGCCCTTTGCTTTCACGACGTACCCGGGCGATGCCATCGCCTTCGGGGATGAGTTGCTGCTTGCAGACACACGCGTCCACCGGCTTGCTGCAGTCGGGGCAGTGCCGACCAGCGTCGGTGGAAAACACGAGACCGCCGAGGGCGGAGAAGGAAGAAGCTTTCTTGGCCACTTTTGTTCCTCTTGCTGAGGACAAAAACTGGTCGGACCACAGGGGGACTGGACCGACCGCGAAGCCCCACTCTGGCAGGGGCGGCGCTACTGTCGCAGGTGTTGCGACAGCCCGAAAAGGGCGCGCAGTGTAACGATAAATCCTTGGCTTGCTAAGTACTGGATTGCGGCATTTTGCGAATGTTTTGCGACGTGGGGGAGCGCCGGCTGCTACAGGCTCGCCTTGTAGCGCTGCAACGCCGCCAGCGAGTCCGGACAGAAGTCCTTCTTCCGGCTCTCGGCCTCTGCCTGCTCCACCGTGACGAAGCGCGCCTCGATGACCTCTTCAGGCTGCAACCGCAGCGGCGCATCGGATACCGCCGAGAACACCGCGCACCACAGCCGGTTGCCCGGCTGGTCGAAGTAGAACTTCTCGTGAAAGCGCAACGTCACGCCGGCAATGCCCAGTTCCTCTTCCAGCTCGCGGGCCGCAGACTCGGCGTACTCCTCGTGCGCCCCGACCATGCCACCGGCCGCCACATCCCAGTACCCGGGATACAACGCCTTGCTCAAGGTGCGCCGGTGCACGCACAGCTCGCCCTGGCTGTTGAACAGCAGAATGAAAGTGCAGCGCCCGATCAGCCCACGCTCGCGCAACTCGGCCCGCGCCAGTGCGCCCAGGTACTGGTCGTGCTCGTCCACCCAGGCCACCAGCTCGGCATCGGAGGCCGCGCGGTGCGCGACCTCGGCGGGATTGATGGTCATCCTTGCGAGAGCAACTGACGCAAGTCGATGACTGCGGCGTTGGCCCGGGAGATGTAGTTGGCCATTACCAGCGAGTGGTTGGCCCACATGCCGAAGCCACTGCCGTTGAGTACCATCGGGCTCCACAGCGGCTCCTGCGAAGCTTCCAGCTCACGAATGATCTGACGCACGCTGACGGTGGCGTTCTTCTTGGCCAGTACGTCGGCGAAGTCGACCTCGATGGCACGCAGCAGATGCGACAGCGCCCAGGCCTGGCCGCGGGCTTCGTAGAAGACGTTGTCGATCTGCAGCCATGGCGTCTCGACGATTTCCTCGTCGACCTGCGGTGCCTGGCCGGCCTGGACGGTTTCGGTCTTCAGGTTGCTGTTGAGCTTGACCCGTCCCACGCTCGCCGACAGGCGCTGGGACAACGAGCCCAGACGCGTGGCAACGTCGCCCAGCCAGTTGTTCAGGTTGTCGGCGCGGGTGTAGAAGATCGCGCCCTGGTCGCCAGCGGCCAGGCGCACCTGATAGCGGTTGAGCGACTTGATACCTTCCTCGAACTCCGACTCGCTGGACGGCAGGATCCAGCTCTTGTTGTCGAAGTTGAAGCGCGGCTCGGCCTTGGCCAGGTCGGCGTCTTCGGTCGATTGCGACTGCGAGCGAGCGAAGTCCTTGCGCAGCGCACGCGACAGGTCGCGCACCTGGACCAGCACGCCATATTCCCAGCTCGGCATGTTGTCCATCCACAACCCCGGCGGGAAGCGGTCGTTGGAGATATAACCGCCCGGCTTGTCGAGCAGGGTGCCGGCAACGTTCTTGAGGGTTTCGATGGTGGTATAGCCAACCACCATCTGCTGGCCGTTACGCTCGGCCGCAGCCTGGGCGTTCTGTTGCACCGGGAACAGGTCGGGCTCTTCGCTCCAGTACCAGCCGAGGCCGATGCACACCAGCAGGTACAGGCCGATCAGAGTGCCCAGGGCGCGGCTCCAGAGGCCGCCGAGGTAGCTACGGGTGGCGGCGCCACGGCCATCGGCGCGCTCAGGGCGCTCGGCCTTGGCCTCACGGTTTTTCCAGTCCAGCATGGCGTTGTCCTTAATCAATCATGACGGTTCAGGGGCTTGGACCACAGGCCTCGGCCAGGGTGCCACGGCAAGCCCGCGTCCCAGCACTATAAAGCAGACGCCGCCATACGCATAAGCGACCAATGGGTCGGAAACTGAATAATCGGGCCTGAACGCTTTGTTGATTCACAGCACTCGCGAGCAGGAAAAGACCTGCTAGCATAGAGCCATCATTGAACCTGCACCCTAACCTCCAACAAGCAGTCAGGACATGACCCAGCCAGCCGAGCCCAGCCACGAGCGCTTGAAGCAGCATTTCGCCCAGCGGGTCATCCATCAGGCCCGACAGATCCTCGAGATCTGGCAGCGCCTGCAGCGTGGCGAGTGGTCGAGCGCAGGGCTGGGCGAGCTGAGCGACGCCAATCTGCGCCTGCAACGCTACGCCGACCGTTTCGAACAGCCCGAGCACGGCAGCCTGTCGACGGCCATCGAGCAGACGCTGAGGGCCATCGAAGCGAACAGCACGCGGCTCAATTCAGAACTGATCGGCGAGCTCAATCGCCTGATGCAACGCTTGTCGCGCACCGGCCTGCGCAAGGGCGACCAGCTCGATCATGTGCCCCTGCCGCCCTTGCGCAAGCCGGTGTACATCCTGCTGCAGGACCATGACCGCGCCGAACGCCTGGCGCAACAGCTGGAGTTCTTCGGATTGGGTGTGCAGGCACTGGGCAACGCCGATGCCTTTCGTGCCTCGATGAGCGAACGCCTGCCTTCTGCCATCGTCATGGATGTCGATTTCAGTGGCCCCGGCCAGGGCCTCAAACTGGCCGCCGAAGCCCAGCAAAGGCTGGAGCTGCACATTCCGCTGCTGTTCTTCAGCCTCCACGAGACCGACACCCCGACCCGCCTGGCCGCCGTGCGCGCCGGCGGCCAGGAGTTCCTCACCGGCACCCTGGAAGCGTCCAGCCTGCTGGAGAAGGTCGAACTGCTGACCAGCGCCGCCCAATACGACCCGTTTCGGGTGCTGATCATCGATGACTCGCGCGCCCAGGCCATGCACACCGAGCGCCTGCTCAACGGCGCCGGCATCATCACCCGCACGCTCACCGAGCCGATCCGCACCATGGCCGAGCTCGCTGACTTCCAGCCCGACCTGATCATCCTCGACATGTACATGCCCGACTGCACCGGTACCGAACTGGCCAAGGTGATCCGCCACAACGACCGTTATGTCAGCGTACCGATCATCTACCTGTCGGCCGAGGACGACCTGGACAAGCAGCTCGACGCCATGAGCGAAGGTGGCGACGACTTCCTCACCAAGCCGATCCGCGCCCGCCATCTGGTGACCACCGTGCGCAACCGCGCCGCCCGCGCTCGTCATCTCAAGGCACGCATGGTGCGCGACAGCCTGACCGGGCTGTACAACCATACCCACATCCTGCAACTGCTCGAAGACTGCAGCTTCCGCGCTCGCCGCGAGGAACACCCACTGAGCTTCGCCATGCTCGACATCGACCATTTCAAGAAGATCAACGACCGGCATGGCCATCCCATGGGCGACCGGGTGATCAAGAGCCTGGCGCTGTTCCTCAAGCAGCGCCTGCGCAAGACCGATTTCATCGGCCGCTATGGCGGTGAGGAATTCGCCATCGTCATGCCCAACACCGGGCTGGAAGCTGCGCACAAGGTCCTCGACGAGATCCGCCAGCGCTTCGCCGAAATCCACTATCCCGCCCAGCCGAACGACCTGCAGTGCACCTTCAGCGCCGGGGTGGTGCAACTCGATGACACGCTGGACGCGCTGACCATGGCCAGCGCGGCGGATGAGGCGCTGTACCGGGCCAAGCACGCGGGGCGCAATTGCGTGGTGAGGGTCGAGCCCTAGACTGGCACTCTGCCACTTTTTTATGGCGCCACCCCGTCCTCGTCATCACCCGGTCACAAAATCGCAATAACTTCAGGCACCTACCTCTCCATTCCCGCAGGAAGTTCGCGGCTATGCGCCTGAAGTGGCTGACCAATTTCAACACCCTCTTGCTGGTGACCGTATGCTTCGCCCTGGGCGCAACCCTGTGGTGGTCGCAACGTGCACTCGAGCGTCCCTACCAGATGATGGAGCGCTACCTGGGGCTGTCCCAGCAGTTCCAGAACGAGGCCGCCGCCAATATCCAGGCCTACCTGGCCAGCGGCGACGCCCTGCGCCACGCCTCGGCCATGGAGGCCAACAAGCAGCTGCACAGCGCCCTTGGAGAATGGCCAGACGCACTGGCCGCCAAGCTTCGCCCGAGCCTGGACAGCCTGCAGGGCTTCACCGCCAACGAATTGCTGGCCGCCGGCAAGCTGGCCGGTGATCCGCAGGCACTGCTGCTGCAAGCCGAGCGCGAGCTGGGCGCCAACCTTGAGCAACTGGCCGGTTATGCCCGCGACAGCGGCAACGCCGAGGCTGGTCGCTACCTGGCCCCGCTGATGGACGCCTCGCTGCACCTGGGCCGCCTGGCAATGGCCCGCGACAAGCTGGTCAGCAGCGGTCGCGCGGAACTGGCCGACGAAGTGGAGCGTGAACTGCAACAGATCCGCGCCCAGGCGCAAATCATCGACAGCCTGCCGTTGCTGGGGGTGACCCGCGCGGCCGAATCCAACGCCGACGACTTCGCCGCGATGATGGGCCTGCAAAGCCAGGGCAGCGAGCAGAAGGAAGACGTTGCCGTGAGCCTCAAGCGTGAATTGCAGAGCTTGCTCGGTCGCTATCCGGCCGAACTGCAGCGCACCCGTGAACAGATCGAGCGTCGTGCCGCACTGGCCGCCAGCACCAGCGAGCGCCTCGAAGCTGTGCGAAAGGCCATCGCCGGACTGGAACCAGAGGTGCGTGGTCAGCACGCGAAGATCGCTGGCGAGGTCCGGGTCATCCAGGGCCTGATGATCGGCCTGATCCTGCTGATCGCCCTGCTCATCGACACCTTGCAGCGCCGCCTGACACGCACCCTCACCAGCCTTGCGCCGGCCCTGTCGCGCTGGGCCGAGGGCGATTTTGCCCAGCCGGTCGCCCTTGGCAAGACCAACCTCGAACTGCACGACATCCAGGAGTCGCTCAACCGGCTGCGCCAGTACCTGGTGACGCTGGTCGGCACCATCCGCCACAACGCCGAGCAAGTCGCAGGCAGCAGCCATGCCCTGGCCGGCATGAGCAGCGCGCTGCATGACGGTGCCGAACGCCAGGCAGGCGATACCGCACAGATCCGCGATGCCCTGGGCGAGCTCGAAGCGACCATCCAGCAGGTGGCCGGCGATGCCAGTTCGGCCGCCGATGCCAGCCGCGACGCCGGGCGCGCCGTGGAGCACGGCCAGGCGGTGATCGGCCACAGCCTCTCCGGCCTGCGAGCACTGGTCGATGAGGTGCAGGGCAATGCGCAGTTGATCGAACAGCTGGCCGAGGAGTCGGCGACCATCGGTGGCGTGCTGACGGTGATCCGCTCGATCGCCGAGCAGACCAACCTGCTGGCCCTCAACGCAGCGATCGAAGCGGCCCGTGCCGGGGAAATGGGCCGCGGCTTTGCCGTGGTGGCCGACGAAGTGCGTTCGCTGGCCCAGCGCACCACCGGCGCCACCGGCGAGATCCAGTCGCTGATAGACCGCCTGCAACAGGCAGCGCGCGAATCGGTGAATGGCATGCGCACCCAGCTCGAACACGCCGAAGCGACCGCCAGCCAGGCCCAGGCGGCGGATGGTGCGCTGGATGAGATCGTCAGCGCGATTCGCACCATCTCCGATACAGCGGTGAGGATTGCCGACGTCACCGCACAGCAGAGCGGTGCAGTGAGCGAGATCCGCGACCACAGCGAGCGGATTCATGCGCTCGGTGAGGACAACCTGCAACGCATCGGCGAAGGGCGCGAGCAGGGTGAGCAGTTGCTGCAACTGGGGGGTGAGCTGAATACCGCGGTGGGGGCTTTCAGGGTGTGATCGACAGGCTTGGCTCCTTCGCGGGCAAGTCGCAGCGGCGAACCGCCGCTCCCACAGGAACCGCGCCAGCAGGAGGTTTCCTCGCCGCTACCGAGTGGGAGCGGGCTTGCCCGCGAAGGGGCCAGGCCTGCAAGCAGCCGAACCTGCGACCACCTGTCATCCCCGCCTCCAGCCAACTCCGTTATCATGCCGGGCACGTTCCGCCTCGCGAGTCCGCCATGCGCCGCCTGTTCCTCCTGCTGTTCCTGCTGCTGGCCAGCCCCACCTTCGCCTCGGGCCTGCTCGACAACCGTCCCAGCGCCACCCTCGGCGCCGCCTCGCTGTCCAACAGCGCCGATTTCCTGCCGGTCCACGAAGCCTTCAAGCTCGACCTGATCAGCGCCGATGCCCAGTCGATCAAGCTGCGCTTCGTCGCCACAGAGGGCTACTACCTCTATCGCCATCGCTTCCAGTTTCGCAGCGAGCCGGCCGACATCGCCCTCGGCAACGCACGGATTCCCCAAGGCGAAGCCAAGCACGACGAGTTCTTCGGCGATGTCGAGGTCTACCATGGCATCGTCGACATCGAGGTACCGCGCACCGACTCGCGCGCCTTCACCTTGCTGGTCGGCTACCAGGGCTGCGCCGATAAAGGCCTGTGCTACCCACCTGAAACCGCACGGCTATCGATTCCCGGCGAAGGCAGCACCTTGTCTACCACCACGGCCGAGCGCTGGAGCTGGCAGACCTTGCTGCTGTTCTTCCTCGCCGGTCTGGGCCTGACCTTCACCCCCTGCGTGCTGCCGATGCTGCCGATCCTCTCGGGCGTGGTGCTGCGCGGCCAGGTGGGAGGGTGGCGCGGCTTCAGCCTTTCGCTGGCCTACGTGCTACCGATGGCTGCCAGCTTTGCCGCGCTCGGTGCGCTGATGGGCCTGTTCGGTGCCAGCCTCAACCTGCAGGCACGTCTGCAGTCGGCCTGGGTACTGGTGCCCTTCGCCCTGTTCTTCGTGGTGTTCGCCCTGGCGATGTTCGGGCTGTTCGAACTCAAGCTGCCGCACGCCCTGAGCCAACGCCTGGACCGCGTCGCGAGCAATACCCGCGGCGGTTCGCTGCTCGGTGCTGCAGTGCTGGGCGTGCTTTCCAGCCTGCTGGTCTCGCCCTGCGTGTCGGCACCACTGGCCGGTGCCCTGCTCTATATCAGCGCCAGCGGCGATGCCCTGGGCGGGGCACTGAAGCTGTTCGCGCTCGGATTGGGCATGGGCGCGCCACTGCTGCTGGTGGCGACCGGCGGTGCCGCCTGGCTGCCCAAGAGCGGGGCGTGGATGAACACGGTGAAGAACGTGATCGGGGTCCTGCTGCTGGGCGTGGCGCTCGGCCTGCTCAGCCGCGTGTTGCCGGGGCCGGTGACCTTGCTGCTGATCGGCCTGTTGTCGGCAGGCGTGGCGCTGTTCCTCGGCGCGCTGGAGTTCGTGGTCAAGACCCCACGTCAACGCCTGGCCCAGCTGCTGGGGCTGCTCTGCCTGGTCTATGCACTGGCGTGCTGGTACGGCGCCCTCGCGGGTCAGGGCGATCCTCTGCGTCCATTGCCCGGCCCCGGCGTCAGCACCTCGTCCCACGCCACCTTCCAGGCAGATGCGTGGCAAACCCTCACCACCCCTGCCGCCCTGGAAGCCGCATTGGCCCAGGCCAAGGCCGCAGGCCAGCCGGTGCTGCTGGACTGGTACGCCGACTGGTGCATCAGTTGCAAGGTGATCGAACACGAAGTACTCAACGCGCCACAGGTGCAGGCCCAACTGAACGGCTTCAAGCTGCTGCGGTTCGACCTGACCGAGAGCAACGCCGAACAACGCGCCCTGCTCGACCGCTACACGCTGTTCGGCCCACCCGCCTTGTTGTTTTTTGCCGCAAACGGCAGCGAAATGACCACTGATCGGGTGGTAGGCGAGGTGAACGCCGACGAATTTGCGAAAATTCTCACCGGCATGCGCAGCAAACTCGGTCTATAACTTCCCGCGCACCGGTAACTTTCTCCAACGAAGTGACCAGAGCTGATCATCTGGTCACATACTTTGCGCGAATCTCGGTCATCGTGCTGGCTATTGCAGGGAACTGGACACTCGCTAGTCTCTTGCGGCATAGTCGCCGCGCTATGTCGAATTGCCCTACAAAACCAAGGAAACCGCAGATGGCCACCCTACTGGTGCTGCACGGCCCCAACCTCAACCTGCTCGGTACCCGCGAGCCGGGAGTCTACGGCGCCGTCACCCTCGCCCAGATCAACCAGGACCTCGAGCAGCGCGCACGCGCCGCCGGCCACCACCTGCAGTACCTGCAGAGCAATGCCGAGTACGAACTGATCGACCGTATCCATGCCGCGCGCAACGAAGGCGTGGACTTCATCCTGATCAACCCGGCCGCTTTCACCCACACCAGCGTCGCATTACGTGACGCATTGCTCGCTGTGAGCATCCCATTCATCGAAGTGCACCTCTCCAACGTGCACAAGCGTGAACCGTTCCGTCATCACTCCTACTTCTCCGATGTGGCAGTGGGCGTGATCTGCGGCCTGGGCGCCAGCGGTTACCGGCTAGCCCTGGAGTCTGCTCTGGAACACCTGGCTGCCAACGCACAGCCCTGATGACGCAAAGCCCAGGCCTACATGCCTGGGCTTCGAAACACTACGAAGAAACGTTTTCGACACGTTTTGATAATTAAGTCCCCGACCGAACCTTGGGAGTTGCTGATTAATGGATATCCGTAAAGTCAAAAAGCTGATCGAACTGCTGGAAGAGTCCGGCATCGACGAACTGGAGATCAAGGAAGGCGAAGAGTCCGTTCGCATCAGCCGTAACAGCAAACAACCTGCCGGCGCCCAGTACTTCGCCCCCCCAGCGCAATTTGCCGCTCCGGCCCCTGCCGCCGCAGCCCCCGTGGCCGCCGCCCCGGCTGCCGAAGCCGCTGCAGCACCTGCCCTCAAAGGCACCGTGATCCGCTCGCCGATGGTCGGTACCTTCTACCGCAAGCCTTCGCCAACCTCGCCGAACTTCGCTGAAGTCGGTCAGTCGGTGAAGAAAGGCGACACCCTGTGCATCGTCGAAGCCATGAAGATGATGAACCACATCGAAGCCGATATCGGCGGTGTCATCGACGCCATCCTGGTAGAAGACGGTCAGCCGGTTGAGTTCGACCAGCCGCTGTTCACCATCGTTTGAATCGCGGAGAGCCAACGATGTCTGGGAAGCTCGAAAAAGTCCTGATCGCCAACCGCGGGGAAATTGCCCTGCGGATCCTGCGTGCCTGCAAAGAGCTGGGCATCAAGACCGTCGCGGTCCACTCCACCGCTGACCGCGAACTGATGCACCTGGGCCTGGCAGACGAATCGGTCTGCATCGGCCCTGCATCGTCGAAAGAATCCTACCTGCACATCCCGGCGATCATCGCTGCCGCCGAAGTGACTGGCGCCACCGCCATCCACCCGGGCTACGGCTTCCTCGCCGAGAACGCCGACTTCGCCGAGCAGGTGGAGAAATCCGGTTTCGCCTTCATCGGCCCTAAAGCCGACACCATCCGCCTGATGGGCGACAAGGTTTCGGCCAAGGATGCGATGATCAAGTCGGGCGTCCCGACCGTGCCGGGCTCTGACGGCCCACTGCCGGAAGACGAAGAAACTGCACTGGCCATCGCCCGTGAAGTCGGCTATCCGGTGATCATCAAGGCCGCCGGTGGCGGTGGTGGTCGCGGCATGCGCGTGGTGCACAAGGAAGAAGACCTGATCGCCTCGGCCAAGCTGACCCGTACCGAAGCCGGTGCTGCGTTCGGTAACCCGATGGTCTACCTGGAAAAGTTCCTGACCAATCCACGTCACGTGGAAGTTCAGGTACTGTCCGATGGCCAGGGCAACGCCGTGCACCTGGGCGACCGCGACTGCTCGCTGCAGCGCCGTCACCAGAAAGTACTGGAAGAAGCGCCGGCCCCCGGCATCGACGAGAAGGCCCGCCAGGAAGTCTTCAAGCGTTGCGTCGATGCGTGCATCGAGATCGGCTACCGCGGTGCAGGTACTTTCGAGTTCCTGTACGAGAACGGTCGCTTCTACTTCATCGAGATGAACACCCGCGTCCAGGTCGAGCACCCGGTTTCGGAGATGGTCACCGGCATCGACATCGTCAAGGAGATGCTCAGCATCGCCGCTGGCAACAAGCTGTCGTTCCGCCAGGAAGACGTGGTGATCCGCGGTCACTCGCTGGAGTGCCGGATCAACGCCGAAGACCCGAAGAAGTTCATTCCGAGCCCAGGCACCGTCAAGCACTTCCATGCTCCGGGTGGCAATGGCGTGCGGGTCGATTCGCACCTGTACAGCGGCTATTCGGTTCCGCCGAACTACGACTCGCTGATCGGCAAGCTGATCACCTACGGCAAGGACCGCGACGAAGCCATGGCACGCATGCGCAATGCCCTGGACGAGATCGTTGTCGACGGTATCAAGACCAACATCCCGCTGCACCGCGACCTGGTGCGTGATGAAGGTTTCTGCAAAGGCGGCGTCAACATCCACTACCTCGAGCACAAACTGGCCAACCAGGAGTGATCGCTTGTTGAGGTAGCACGCCCGGCAATCGCTGCGATGCCAACCACTGGCCTTTCAGAAAAAACCGGGGATGCCACAAAAAACCGATGCCAGAATCTGGCATCGGTTTTTTTTTGCTATCTACCCAGGACAGAGCAGGTCACCCAGGCTCGCATGAGCGGGATATCCGCTTGTCAGAGGCTCACCACTGAGATCGCCTGCAAGGCGAGTTCGTCCGGGGCCGGCGCCAATCCAGCAGCATCTTCCACGACTCCGCCTGACCGCTCGTACAGTGGGCCGGCGCGGAAACGGCTTTTGAATCTGAAGGCGCGAGCGGGCACACCCGGCAACCGGAAATTGGCCTTCTTCATGATCGGATCAAGTACTTGTTCGACCAACCTCGCAGGCGTTCGATAGACACGCGTAACCCCAGTTCCTAGATTCAGCGTCATGCCGTAGCTACCGCCAAAACACGACGAAAACGACCAGTGCTGCCAGCTTGCCTGGATTCCCTGGCGCCTGAGCAACGTACGCACGGCGCCGCCAATATCCACACCGCCCAGCCAGTCGCCGCCGACCATGACTGCCCTGACGCCCGCGCCATTCTGCGCAGCACCAATCTCCGTCAGCACTTGCCGCAGTGCGGGCTCGATCAGGCTGCGGACATTGTGATCAACATGCAGTACCGCACCTGCACGTGTTGCAGGGTTATACAAGGATACCGCCACACAGGACTGTGCATTGACGGTATACAGGTAGTCATCCGCCCTCCCCAAGTGTCGCGCCACTACGGCTTCTCCCTGCAGAGCGCCACGTATCTGCGATGGCGCACCCTCACCGTCGGTAATTTGCCGTGCCTGCGTCAGGGTTCCAGCATCCTGCACATGATTGCCGCCGCGAAGGCCTGTGCTGTTGGCAACCCATCGGCCATCTTCATGCAATCGCACTGCCTGGCGATGGTAGCTCTGCGGGCGATTGGCCTTGAACACCCGTAAGGTGGCCTGCTCGACGTCGTGTGTGACCTTGTAGTAACGACCGCCCGAGTGGATGAAATGCTCTGCATTGGCAGCGTCCTCGGCGCCGCTGCGGTAGGTGCCCTTCCAGATGCCGTCCTCCGTCACCTTGTGCAGATCGCCAGGCTTGCTCTTGACTGCCCAGGACTTGTCGAACTGCAGGGAGGGGGTTCGTGTCGCACCCGTCACCTGAGGGCGGCGAACAACTGCCTGGCGCAAGGGCGCAAGCGCTGACTTGAGCATTCCCAGGCTCACTCCCGGCACACTCAACACCGCCCCCAACAAACTCCACGACGCTTCCAGCCAGTTCTGCAGGGCCACCGCGGTTTCCCATCGAGTATGGGCGACAATGGCCTTTTTCAAAGCGGAGGCGGTCATGAAGGCACCAAACGCTATGGCGAACGGCGGATACACCAGCAATGGCAGTGCGCTGAACAAAACGCCTTTGAACACCTGGGCGCGAATGACCTCGGCTTTGCCAAGGGTCGCATCCTCGACATCGGCGAGCGCATGCTCGATGAACGCGTTGTACTCCCCGGCCACCGTCACCACCTGGTTGAGCCCACGCAGGGAATCACGATGACTGTCGCCACTGGCCAACCTCCTCAGGCGCGTGCTGACCTTGGATCTGGAGGCCAACGTAACGCGGTTGAGCAGATAATCGTAAAGCACGCCCGTACCTGTGGCGTTCAAGGACTGATAGGGACGCAGCAGAACACCATCCGGGGCGTCCGGGGTATACAGCCAGTCAGTCGCCACTTTGTCTGCCACATCGCGCAGGACATAGGCGCCCAGTACGAAACAGCCGTCGATCGACAAGCGAAACACCCCCGAACTCTCGACTACCGTTTCCGACTCACTGACGATGTCGGGCTGGCTCAACGTCCGCCCCAGCGCCGTCACCAGTGCAATCAGTTTCGTATAGGTCGCTTGATCGAGTTCAGCCTTGATACTGGCCAGGCGCAAATCGCGGTCCATCGCCGAGATCAGCGCACGACCGAACATCTTCCGGCGAGCCGCATAATCCGCCGAGGACTCGTTCAGATAGTGCTCGCGTATGTGTGTGATGTACGTCTCGCCAACGTAAGCGCGACGTGCATAGCGCGTAAAGTCGTGGCTGCGCAGAGCGCTCAGGTCCTGGCCAACCAGAGAGCGCACGCCCTTATTCGGGTTGTCCAGGCCAGAATTGTCGTCATATCCATAGCAGACCAGATCGACCAGGTTCATCGTCAGCGGCGTATCCGTGCCTGTGGACGGCAGATCGAACAGAATAGACTCCGGGTCAACCTGTTCGGTGATGCCCTTGTCGGCCAGGTAAGGCTTGATGGCAGTCTCGACGGTACGCCGGGCGAACGCGTGAAAACCTTCATAATCCTGCATCGACGCGGCAAACACGTGCTCAGCTTGCAACGCCACCTGCTTTTCCAGGTTGATCACGCGCTTTTGGCCAATGTTCAGATTAAGTGCGTAATACGGCGCAATAGAGGCCTCGATCTCATCCTCGGCCTTTTTATTGCTCAAGCGCACCCGTTCGGCCAGGCATGCCTCGTAACCCGTCAGGGCTCGCCTGCGATCCAGACTCAGGGACCATTCGGAAGGTTTTTCCACAATGCTCAGGATGGATGCACTGACCGTGGCTCGTTGAACGAAGGGAACCTGGCTCAACAGATAATGACGACCCGTTTCCTCCGCCAACCAACCACCGATTTCACTGTTGAGCGCGCGCTGTGATACCAGCTCTATCCACTCCTGGCCATCTGGTTTACCAGGGGCATACAGCACAAAGGCGTCATCTGCTACGGCGAACAACAACAAGTCACTGCAATCTGCGCCCGCCCACAACTGCAGAGGGCAGATCTCGTCGCCTGGCGGCTCCTGGGCGAGCAATGCCACGACCTGATCATGACGCGCATCCGACAGGTGCCCTTTCTTGCTGGCAATCAGCAGGCTGTAGCGCAATTGCATGTCATAGAGTTCTAGCTGCGCCAACCCGACTTCAGCGTCCTGATGGCGTTGCTTGAGGGTCGTCAGGAAGCTGTGTGGTGCATCGAGTTCGCTCAACAAGACCTGCAGTTGCTCAGCGGAAGGTGGCTTGCAATGCAGTAACGGCATACTTACCTGGAGCGGCTTGTATACCTGCGTCACGTCAATGGCGCCTTCCATCACCAGTTCGGTAAGCGTCTGTGTCCTGACGCTCACATTTTCCGTGGCTGACGGTTCGCATTTGACGGTGATGAGGTCGGCAGACAGTGGCAGGTCGAAATGCTCGCGCAGATAGGCGCTCGCCAGGCTGCCCGCATGCTCACGCAACGAGCGCGCACTACCGAGCAAGTTTTCGAGCGTTGACTGTGCTCCGTCACAAGCACCCTGAGCAGCACTCAGCGCCGCGACGTCCTCGGCATTCAAATTGCGATACCACTCCGGCAGGTGCTTGCGGACAAGCCTGTCGATCACTTGCTTCTCATCGTCATCGGAGAGAAACAACAACGCAGGCTGCGCATGCCAGTCCCGCTCCTGCTCCCGAATCAGCGCCCGCACCTGGGCACTGGTCATCGCGGCAACCTGTGGCGCGCCCAGCGCGGCTTCAAGATCGATGCAATGCTGCTCGCAACGTTGGCGGATTCGCTTCTGGTACTCGAGCACATCACTCAAGCCCTGGGGCTTCGTCTCCCAGTGGCGGGTGAGGTAATCCCGGTAGGTTTCAACCATGCGCCCACCGATGCCCTCCACCAGTTGTTCGACCTGCTGGCGCCGTTCCAGCGGCACTTCGAGCGGCTCACCGTCGCTGATGCGATAGATGGCATGTTCTGCTTCGTCATAGAGCACCGGCTGCTGGGTGGCCAGGCGCTGCAGAGCGGCATCCAGCAGGTCCTGGATGAAAGTCGGGTCGATATCTTCGGTGTAGTAGGTGCGCAGTTGCACAAGCGCGTCGCTTTCGATTGCCTCGATAAAGCTCAGCTGGGAGTTGCGTCGTTGCTCGAAGGCCGCACTCCAGCGCCCGAGTCGCTCGATGATGGAGTGGGCCGACGAATCGTCAATGGGGGAATGGGTAGCGGGCTGATCGTTCATGACGCTATACCTCGTAGGCTTGGGGGCCCGAATTCTAGGTAGCGCCACGGCACGACCAGCGGTAGTTATTTGTTCGACGGATCATCCTGCGGCCTGTCCGTACGGGACGCGCTCGCGTAAAATGCTCCATTTGGCAGTCGTAGACTGCCTCTTCGATCACACCGAACCACATTTAAGGTGCCCGCCATGCCCTGGCTGCAAGTACGTCTGGCCATCAGCCCGGAACAAGCCGAAACCTACGAAGACGCCCTGCTCGAAGTCGGCGCCGTCTCGGTCACGTTCATGGATGCCGAAGACCAGCCGATCTTCGAACCGGACCTCAACACCACCCCACTGTGGTCGCACACGCATCTACTGGCCTTGTTCGAAGCCGATGCCGAGCCCGAAGCGGTATTCGCCCATCTGCAGTTGCTGACCGGTGCAGCGCTCCCCGAGCACCAGGCCGAGGTCATCGAGGACCAGGACTGGGAACGCAGCTGGATGGACGGTTTCCAACCGATGCGTTTCGGCCAACGCCTGTGGATCGTGCCGAGCTGGCATGAGGCCCCGGAGAAAGACGCCGTCAACCTGCTGCTCGACCCGGGCCTTGCCTTCGGCACCGGCACCCATCCGACCACCGCTCTGTGCCTGGAATGGCTCGACGGCCAGTCGCTCGCAGGCACCCAGGTGCTCGACTTTGGCTGCGGCTCGGGCATCCTGGCCATTGCCGCCCTGCTGCTGGGCGCCCGCGAAGCGGTGGGGACCGACATCGACGTGCAGGCCATCGAAGCCTCGCGTGACAATGCCCAGCGCAACGGCATCGCCGACGAGAAGCTGGCGCTGTACCTGCCCGAGCACATGCCGGCGATGCAGGCCGACGTGCTGGTCGCCAACATCCTGGCCGGCCCGCTGGTCTCCCTGGCCCCGCAGTTGTCCGGCCTGGTGCGCCCTGGTGGACTCCTGGCGCTGTCGGGCATTCTCGCCGAGCAGGGCGAGGAAGTGGCTGCTGCCTACGCCGCCGACTTCGACCTCGACCCGATCGTCGTGCGCGATGGCTGGGTGCGTATCAGCGGCCGTCGTCGCTAGGCTACAGTTCGTGAAGCACCAGACTCCAACCCTGCACAACGCCCGGATCGCCGCATGACCGACAGTTTCGTCACCCAGTGCCCGCATTGCCAGACGCGTTTTCGCGTCACGTATCACCAGTTGAGCGTGGCCCGTGGGGTGGTGCGTTGTGGCCAGTGCCTGCAGGTGTTCAATGCCGCCCGGCAGCTGCTCGAGCAAAGCCAGGAGGTTGCGCCGCCGGTCGCCACGGTACCGGTGGCGCCACCGGTGCCAGCAACGCCTGCGGTCGAGCCACCCGCGCCGAGCCAGGACGACTGGGCTGCAACGCTGGATGCCATGGATCTGGACCAGGAGCTTGCGCGCCTGGAGCGACGCGGCCCCCGCCCCGAGCGCCAAAACGCCGACCGCGACGAATCCTTGCAGGCGCGGCGTGACGATCAGCACCCGGAGCAACATGGTGACGAGCCCTTCGGCACCGCAACCGATGACCGCCTCGAGCCCGACTCGCAACCCACACCTGCACCGGTTCTGGTCGAGCAGGAGCCCCTCGACCTGGAACCGATAGCCCAGGAGCGTACCGAGCCAACCCTCGGACAGACGCTTGAGCTCGACGACGAAGACACCCCCGCACACTTGCCCGCCGAACACGACGAACCAGCCACCGAGCGGCTCTCGTCCCTCGACGAGCCTCGTCCGGAAAAAGGCCTCTCGGCCCTGGACGACGATGTCGCGAATCTGCACCTGTCGGCACGTGACGACCACGACGGCGCCGAAGACGACGAACGGCTGGAGCCGGTCCTGGCCAGCAAACCCTCGCGCGCGCGCAAGGAACCATTGGTCGATGTGGTCGACGACCCGCTGCAACTGGACTGGCAAAAGCCCGCACCGAACTGGGGCAAGCGCCTGCTTTGGGGCTTCCTGGCGCTGCTCGCCGTTGGCCTGCTGGCCTTCCAGTACGTCTACTACCACTTCGATGAAATGGCCCGGCACGATCGTTACCGGCCGCTGTTCCAGCAACTGTGCCCGATCGTCGGCTGCCAGGTACCCACCCGAGTCGACATCGCGCGTATCAAGAGCAGCAACCTGGTGGTGCGCAGCCATCCGGACTTCAAGGGCGCGCTGATCGTCGACGCGATCATCTACAACCGCGCCTCCTTCAGCCAACCCTTCCCCTTGCTGGAGCTGCGTTTCGCCGACCTCAACGGGCAGTTGATCGCCAGTCGTCGGTTCAAACCCAGCGAGTACCTGTCGGGCGAGCTGGCCGGGCGTGGCGAGATGCCTAGCCAGACACCGATCCACATCGCTCTGGACATCCTCGATCCAGGCCCCAAGGCGGTGAACTACAGCTTGAGTTTCCGCTCCCCCGAGTAGCACGCCATACCTGAGGGAGCGCGGTGGGCGACATCACCAACCTAAATGTCATAAGCCCACAACTGTTCAGATTTTATCCAGTTCCATCTTTATCCGGTCACCGAGAGCGGGTATCATGCCATCCCTTTTTCGAACTCCAATGATCCGGCCCCACAACAGGGAACACCTATGTCGGCGGTACGCATCGGCCCATATACACTGCAGAACAACCTGATCCTCGCGCCTATGGCCGGGGTGACGGACCAGCCTTTCCGCACGCTTTGCAAACGTCTGGGGGCGGGCATGGTGGTGTCGGAGATGGTCACCAGCGACATGAACCTGTGGAACAGCCGCAAATCGCGCCTGCGCCGCATCCACGAAGGCGATCCCGAACCCCGTTCGGTACAGATCGCCGGTGGCGATGCACAGATGCTGGCTGCGGCAGCGCGAGCCAACGTCGAGTCCGGTGCCCAGATCATCGATATCAACATGGGCTGTCCGGCAAAAAAAGTCTGCAACAAAGCGGCAGGCTCTGCTTTATTGAGAGATGAAGCGCTGGTCGCTGAAATCCTCGACGCGGTGGTCGGTGCGGTCGATGTGCCGGTCACCCTGAAGATTCGCACCGGGTGGGATCGCTCGAACAAGAACGGCCTGAACGTGGCGAAGATCGCTGAACAGGCCGGAATCCAGGCGCTGGCGGTGCATGGCCGCACACGCGCCGACCTGTACACCGGTGAAGCCGAGTACGACACCATCGCCGCAATCAAGCAGGCGGTGTCGATCCCGGTTTTCGCCAACGGCGACATCACGTCGCCAGAAAAGGCCCGGGCGGTGCTGGATGCCACAGGGGCCGACGGCCTGCTGATCGGCCGTGCCGCCCAAGGGCGGCCATGGATCTTCCGCGAGATCGAGCATTACCTGCGGACAGGCGAGCATCTTCCGGCTCCCGGGCTGGATGAGGTGGAACGCATTCTGCTGGAGCACCTTGCCGCGCTGCATGCCTTCTATGGGGATGTGATGGGCGTACGTATCGCCCGCAAGCACGTGGGTTGGTACCTGGCAACACGCACGGGCGGCAGGGAGTTTCGCGCCCGCTTCAATGCCTTGGAAGATACCCAAGCGCAGTGCGCCAACGTTCGGGCGTTTTTCGCCGAACGTCGACAGAGCCTTGAGACAGAGGACGGACAAGGGGTGGCCGCATGACGATGATGACCGAGACATTAGTGAGTGGAACAACGCCCGTGAGCGACAACGCCAACCTGAAGCAGCACCTGAACACGCCGAGCGAAGAGGGCCAGACCCTGCGCGACAGCGTCGAGAAGGCACTGCACAACTACTTCGCCCACCTGGAAGGCGCCACCGTCACGGACGTGTACAACCTGGTGCTCTCGGAAGTCGAGGCACCGCTGCTCGAGAGCGTGATGAACCACGTCAAGGGCAACCAGACCAAGGCCAGCGAGATGCTCGGGCTCAACCGCGGCACCCTGCGCAAGAAGCTCAAACAGTACGACCTGTTGTAAGCCAGAATCCCAATCAGAAAAGGCGGCTCCGTTGAAAGAGGCGCCTTTTTTGCTGACTCCACCGCGTTATGGAATCCGAAATGACCGACCAGACTACCCGCCTGCCGATCCGCCGCGCCCTGATCAGCGTCTCCGACAAGACCGGTATCCTCGAGTTCGCCCGTGAGCTGCAACAGCTCGGTGTCGAGATCCTGTCCACCGGCGGCACCTACAAGCTGCTCAAGGATAACGGCGTGAA
This sequence comes from Pseudomonas sp. S44, assembly GCF_016624805.1. Taxonomy (NCBI): domain Bacteria; kingdom Pseudomonadati; phylum Pseudomonadota; class Gammaproteobacteria; order Pseudomonadales; family Pseudomonadaceae; genus Pseudomonas; species Pseudomonas sp. S44. The sequence goes on along the minus strand of NZ_JACVTY010000009.1, from coordinate 114,992 downwards.
CGCGGTGGAAGTGGCCGACTACACCGGCTTCGCCGAAATGATGGACGGCCGGGTCAAGACCCTGCATCCGAAGATCCACGGCGGCATCCTCGGCCGTCGCGGCACCGACGACGCCATCATGAACGAGCACGGCATCAAGCCGATCGACCTGGTCGCGGTCAACCTGTATCCGTTCGAAGCCACCATCAGCAAGCCAGGTTGCGACCTGCCGACCGCCATCGAGAACATCGATATCGGCGGCCCGACCATGGTGCGTTCCGCGGCGAAGAACCACAAGGACGTCGCCATCGTGGTCAACGCCAGCGACTACGCCGGCATCGTCGAAGGCCTCAAGGCCGGCGGCCTGACCTACGCCCAGCGCTTCGACCTGATGCTCAAGGCCTTCGAGCACACCGCCGCCTACGACGGCATGATCGCCAACTACATGGGCAGCATCGACCAGTCCAAGGACACCCTGTCGACCGAAGGCCGCAGCGAGTTCCCGCGCACCTTCAACAGCCAGTTCGTCAAGGCCCAGGAAATGCGCTACGGCGAGAACCCGCACCAGAGCGCGGCGTTCTATGTCGAGGAAAAGAAAGGCGAGGCCAGCATTTCCACCGCCGTCCAGTTGCAGGGCAAGGAACTGTCGTTCAACAACGTGGCCGACACCGACGCCGCACTGGAGTGCGTGAAGAGCTTCGTCAAGCCGGCCTGCGTCATCGTCAAGCACGCCAACCCGTGCGGCGTGGCGGTGGTCCCGGAAAACGAAGGTGGCATTCGCAAGGCCTATGACCTGGCTTACGCCACCGACACCGAGTCGGCGTTCGGCGGCATCATCGCCTTCAACCGCGAACTCGACGGCGAAACCGCCAAGGCCATCGTCGAGCGTCAGTTCGTCGAAGTGATCATCGCACCGAAAATCTCCCAGGCCGCCCGCGAAGTGGTCGCCGCCAAGCAGAACGTACGCCTGCTCGAGTGTGGCGAATGGCCTGCCGAACGCGCTGCTGGCTGGGACTTCAAGCGCGTCAACGGTGGCCTGCTGGTGCAGAGCCGCGATATCGGCATGATCAGCACCGAGGACCTGAAAGTCGTCACCAAACGCGCGCCGACCGAGCAAGAGATCCACGACCTGGTGTTCGCCTGGAAAGTCGCCAAGTTCGTCAAGTCCAACGCTATCGTCTACGCCAAGAACCGCCAGACCATCGGTGTCGGTGCCGGCCAGATGAGCCGCGTCAACTCCGCTCGCATCGCTGCAATCAAGGCCGAGCATGCTGGTCTGCAGGTACAGGGTGCGGTCATGGCTTCGGACGCGTTCTTCCCGTTCCGCGACGGCATCGACAACGCCGCCAAGGTGGGTATCAGCGCTGTGATCCAGCCGGGTGGCTCGATGCGTGATGCAGAAGTCATCGCCGCCGCCGACGAAGCCGGTATCGCGATGGTGTTCACCGGTATGCGCCACTTCCGCCACTGATTTATGGCAATCGGCCGCACTGAAGCAGGCATCTGCTGCGTTGGGGCCGGTTCCGCTGATGCTCATTGCCAGAAGGCAACTCCGCTCATCGGAACCGTCCCCGCCTTGCATCTACCAGCTTCATTGCGACCTCGTACAGCGAGAAGCATTGTCTCTCGTTCGACAGATTTCGAGGTTTTGACATGAAAGTTTTGATCATCGGCAGCGGCGGCCGTGAACACGCCCTGGCCTGGAAAGTCGCCCAGGATCCACGCGTCGAGAAAGTCTTCGTGGCCCCGGGCAACGCCGGCACGGCCATCGAAGCCAAATGCGAGAACGTCGCCATCGACGTCTGCGCCCTGGAGCAACTGGCCGATTTCGCCGAGAAGAACGTCGACCTGACGATTGTCGGCCCTGAAGCGCCACTGGTGATTGGCGTGGTCGACCTGTTCCGCAGCCGCGGCCTGGACTGCTTCGGTCCGACCAAGGGCGCAGCGCAGCTCGAAGGCTCCAAGGCCTTCACCAAGGATTTCCTGGCTCGCCACAAGATCCCGACCGCCGACTACCAGAACTTCACCGAGATCGAGCCGGCGCTGGCCTACCTGCGCGAGAAAGGCGCACCGATCGTGATCAAGGCCGACGGCCTGGCCGCAGGCAAGGGCGTGATCGTCGCCATGACCCTGCAGGAAGCCGAAGACGCCGTGCGCGACATGCTCGCCGGCAACGCCTTCGGTGAAGCCGGTTCACGCGTGGTGATCGAAGAATTCCTCGACGGCGAGGAAGCCAGCTTCATCGTCATGGTCGATGGCCACAACGTGCTGCCAATGGCCACCAGCCAGGACCACAAACGTGTCGGCGACAAAGACACCGGCCCCAACACCGGCGGCATGGGCGCCTACTCGCCGGCCCCGGTGGTCACGGCCGACGTGCACCAGCGCGTGATGGACCAGGTGATCTGGCCGACCGTGCGCGGCATGGCCGAGGAAGGTAACGTCTACACCGGTTTCCTCTATGCGGGCCTGATGATCGACAAGGCAGGCAATCCCAAGGTAATCGAGTTCAACTGCCGCTTCGGCGACCCCGAGACACAACCGGTCATGCTGCGCCTGGAGTCGAGCCTGGTGCTGTTGGTCGAGGCCGCATTCGCCAAGGCTCTGGACAAGGTCGAAGCACAGTGGGACCCACGCCCGAGCCTGGGCGTAGTGCTGGCCGCTGGCGGTTACCCGGGCGACTACGCCAAGGGTGACGTGATCGACGGCCTGGATGCTGCTGCCAAGATCGAAGGCAAGGTATTCCATGCCGGTACTGCGCTCAAGGATGGCCAGGTAACCACCAACGGCGGACGCGTGCTGTGCGCCACTGCCATGGGCAGCACCGTTGCCGATGCACAGCAGCAGGCCTACCGCCTGGCCAAGGAAGTCAGCTGGAGCGGTAGTTTCTACCGTACCGACATCGGCTACCGAGCCATCGCCCGCGAGCGCGGTGAACACCAGCAGTAAACTGCGGCCCGCAGGTCGTAGCGCCATGGCGCACGGCCTGCGGCTCGTCGACAGGGCCCCACCGGGGCCTTGCCTTCGGCGCGGCACGCCGCGCATAGTTGTTATCCGGCTTATCAGCCAAGAAAGGATCTCGTCGTGCGTCGGCTTCGGATTGCCACTGCCCTGATCGTCAGCATGCTGACCCTGCTCTGCCTGCTTCCGGCTGCGGCCGAACAAGGCGGCGGGTGGTCTGTGCTGCTCGATGAACAGGCAAGCCTGCAGCTCTCCGACGTACGTTCCGACCGCTACCGCAACCAGTTCAGCCCGCTGCAACTGGACGCGCTGGATGCCGCCCTGCCCGACCAGGCCCTGTGGCTGCACTACCGCCTGGAGCCCGCCGACCAGGAGCGCCTGCTGCGCATCTTCGCCCCCGACCTGTCACGCCTGGACCTCTACGCCCTCGACGGCAGCACGCTGCTGCGCCAGTTGCACCATGGTCGACAGTTGGGCAATGCCAGCCCCACCCTGCGCGGCAGCGACCACGTTCTGCCACTGCCCAACGCCACGCAACCGCTGGACATCTATCTGCGCCTGGTCTCCGAGCACCAGTTGCGCCCGGCGATCTCTCTGGAATCGGCGGCCAGCGCGGCCATCGACCAGCGCCAGCCGCTGCTGTTCGGCCTGCTGTTCGGCGGCCTGGTGATGCTGATCCTGCACAACCTGATTCGCTTCTTCTACACCCGTTCCAGCACAACCCTGGTGCTGGCGCTCTACCACGCGTTGATGCTGCTCAGTGCCTTGATCCTGCTCAACCTCAGCGGCCCGTGGTGGCACCTGTGGCACAGCGCGCAAACGCCTGCTGCCTACCTCACGCTGGTCCTGGCCGGGCTTTGCGGGTTGTACTTCACCCAGCGCTTCTTCTCGCCCTGCGGTTGCGCGCGGCTCACCCGCATCCTGCAGGCAGAAATGCTGATCGCCGCGATCAGCGGCTTGCTCCTGCTGTTCATCGACACCCTGCCGCTGAACCTGACCACCTACACCCTGCTTGCCCTCGGCAGCCTGAGCATGCTCCTGGCCAGCGCCTACTACTGGTACAAGGGCTACAACCCCGCCCGCCTGTTCACCTTGGCCATGCTGGTGTTCAACCTCGGTGGCCTGGTCCTGCTGCCGGCGCTGCTCGGCCTGACCCGCACCCCCACCCCCTGGCTGCTGGTCATCCTGATGGGGCTGACCGTGGTCAGCGGCCTGTTGCTGAACCTTGCCGTCAGCGAGCGCCTGCGCAAGATCAACGAGGAGCGCGTGCGCGCCAGCCGAGCCCTCGCCGCCAGCGACGCCGAGATCAACGCCAAGGCCGAATTCCTGGCCAAGATCAGCCACGAGATCCGCACGCCGATGAACGGCGTGCTGGGCATGACCGAGCTGCTGCTGGGCACACCGCTGTCGGTCAAGCAGCGCGACTATGTGCAGACCATCCACAGTGCCGGCAACGAGTTGCTCACGCTGATCAACGAGATTCTCGACATCTCCAAGCTCGAATCACGACAGATCGAGCTGGATGATGTGCAGTTCGATCTCAACGCACTGATCGAAGACTGCCTGAACATCTTCCGGGCCAAGGCCGAACAGCAGAACATCGAGCTGATCAGCTTCACCCAGCCACAGGTGCCACGCGTGATCAGCGGCGACCCGACGCGGTTGCGTCAAGCCCTGTCGAGCCTGCTGGACAATGCCCTGAAGAACACCGACCAAGGCGAAATCCTGCTGGTGGTGGCCCTCGACCAGCGCGGTGACGCTCCGCGCCTGCGCATTGCCGTGCAGGACAGCGGCGAGCCGATGGCCAGCGCCGAGCGCGAGGCTTTGCTGCAGGCCGAGCTGCACAGCCACCACTTCCTCTCCAGCAACAAGCTCGGCGGCCACCTGGGGCTGGTGATCGCCAAGCAGTTGATCGGGCTTATGCATGGCGAATTCGGCATCAAGACCAGCACCAGCCTGGGCAATACGCTATGGCTGACACTGCCGCTCGATCCACTGCGCCTGGAACAGCCGCCCGCCGACCTCGACGGCCCGCTGCGCGATGCTCGGGTGCTGGTAGTGGACGATAACGACACCTGTCGCAAGGTGCTGGTGCAGCAGTGCAGCGCCTGGGGCATGAACGTCAGCGCCGTGCCTTCCGGCAAGGAGGCACTGGCGCTGCTGCGCACCAAGGCACACCTGCGCGACTACTTCGATGCCGTGCTGCTGGACCAGAACATGCCCGGCATGACAGGCATGCAACTGGCAGCCAAGATCAAGGAAGATCCGAGCCTCAACCACGACATCCTGGTGATCATGCTGACCGGCATCAGCAACGCACCCAGCAAGATCATCGCCCGCAATGCAGGGGTCAAACGCATCCTCGCCAAGCCGGTAGCCGGCTACACGCTCAAGACCACCCTGGCCGAAGAGCTGGCCCAGCGCGGCCGCGAGCCGGCGATAATTGCCGCCCTCGGTGGCACGCCGGCGCCGCTGAACCTGCCTGCCGACTTCCGTATCCTCGTCGCAGAAGACAACAGCATCTCGACCAAGGTGATCCGCGGCATGCTCGGCAAGCTCAACCTCGAGCCCGACACTGCCAGCAACGGCGAAGAAGCGCTGGAGGCGATGCAGGCCACGCGCTACGACCTGGTCCTGATGGATTGCGAGATGCCGATACTCGATGGTTTCTCCGCGACCCAACGCCTGCGTGACTGGGAGGCGGCCAACCAGCGCCAGCGCACCCCGGTGGTAGCGCTGACCGCGCATATTCTCAGCGAACACAAGGAACGCGCGCGCCTGGCCGGCATGGACGGGCACATGGCCAAACCTGTAGAGCTGTCGCAACTGCGCGAACTGATCCAGTTCTGGGCGAACCAGCGCGAAGCGGCCGCCGGCCCTCTCCATACGCCCTGATCGCCCAGCGCCCTTCAAACGTCGTAGTCGTGTATCTGTTTCAGGGATACCTCCACGATCCGTGCTTGAACCTTGGGCAGGTAGCTGTTCTCGAATGCCAGGATGTTGAACCGTACAAGCTCGGCGCGCACGTTCTTCATACCACGCTTGCGGGTGATGAAACCGGCACGCCAGGCATCCTGGGTATCGATCTCGTGATACAGCACCATATCGACCCGGTTCTGCCCGGCAGGGGCACAAGGCAGTAACTGAAAGTGCCCTCGCTCGCGCGCGTGCTTCTCCAGAGTGGCGAGCGTCTGCGGACTGTTGCACAGCCGCTGCAGGGACACCTGCACATTGCTGGCAAAGCGCTCACCCGCAGTCTTGGCGATCAAGCCCAGGACTTTGTCGACTTCCTCGGCGCGCCCCGCATCCGGCCAGTGGACCTGCTCGGCAGAAACCGCGTCCCAGCCCATGAATTTCAACTGGTTGCGGTAGTAGGCGAACCAATCCTCCACCAGCCCTTCGTCGAAAGCCGTCTGGGTAGCTCGCTCGGCCAACGCCAAGGCCAGCTTCACCTTGTTTTTCTGTACCAGCGACAGCCCCGGCAGGAACGAGACGACTCCCGCACCAATCACAGCAGCATTGGCTTCATTCACGTGGAATCACTCCCAGCGCCAGTCGACGAGGCTTCTCGCGTTCCTTGTCGAGTATCAGGATGTGCAGGTCCGAACGCCGCGCAGCGAAGCGCTGGTTGCTCAGGTTCAGCGACAGTGCCCGTACCGCCAGTTCGCCTTGCAGCTGGGTACGCTGCGCAATGGTGGCCAGTGTCTCCCGAGTGATCGGGTGGTCGCACTGCATCGACACGCTGCACAGGTCGAGAATCGGCCCGGCGCCGAGCAGCCCGAACTCGATGTGCACCTCGCCCTTGTTGGCCTCGTTACGCACGGCGAAACGCAGCAGATGCTCCAGACCCTCAGGCGCGCCCGACAGCACCTGCGACAGCTTCGCCAATGCCATATCGACATCGATCTCGCGCTGCTTCAGCCAGCTCAAGAGGGGCGTATCCTGTCTGGGGGTGGCCTGCGGCGCGAGCGAGATACTGTCGTGCGTGCTGACGAACTTGATCCAGTTCAGTGACGCGAAGGCCTTGCGATAAGCGACCGCCCACTCATCGGGATGATCGAAGCATGAGCCAGCTTGCTTGTCAGCCAGCAACTGGCAGTAATGCAGTGAATCCAGGGCATCCTCGCGCTGCTGTACCTCGATGCCAGGTGGCAAAAGCAGCGCGGTCTGGCCAATCAAAGTCAGCGTGTGGTCTGTATAGGTCATGGCAGGTGTTCCGGTCTGTAGAAACTGAAAAGCGCGGTGCCCGAAGGCCCGCGCCCGTGATCAGATGTCGTACTGCAGAACGTTCTCGACACTGCGCACGCCGAGCTTCTCTTCCACCGTGGCACGCACTTTGTCGTAGACGAAATTGTTCAGCGTCAGCACTGCATGACCGGCGTAGTACTCCGACTTCTCGATCTGGAACTGCACCCCCAGCACATCTTCATCCAGGTTCGGCTCCGTCGCCCGCACGCAGCTCATCACCATGACCACATCGCCTTGCTCGGTTTCCAGGCAAGCCGCCATCCCGACCACGCCCCTGGCCTTGCTCTTTTTCTTGTGGTGGATGATGCGGGTATCGTTTTCGACGTTGGTAAGCTTGTCGAACCCCTTCTTGGCCAGTACGCCCAGCGTAGTGCCGCCCAGCAGTGCACTGCCGGCTGCACCGATGACACGAACGGCCACCGCGCCCAGCGTGACTTTCACCTCCGAAGAGGTCTCCAGTTCGAAACTGCGGTGGGGAGTGGTGAAGCCCAGGTCACGCATCGCGTCGAGGAATTTGTCGTACCAGGCCTTGCCGTTCTCTTCGATATCCAGCGCCTTGTCGGCGACGAGGGTGGCGAAGTGAAACGCATTCTTCACGTCGTGGCGGCTTTGCGCCGTCATGCCCGCACCGCACGCCAGCAAGTTGCCCTCGACCAGCAGGCCGGCGTCGGTGGTGGTGACTTGTTTATCATCGCTCATCTGAAACTCCTTTGGGTTGCCCCTGAACACCAGGGGCGACCACGTTAGCCAGCGCCAGCTCGATCTGGCGGGCTGAAGGAGTTCCAATAAGGTCAATGGTGCGGGGGATACCAGCGTGGGGTATAGACCCACTGCATGCCATCGGGATGCTTGAACACAGTGGTGGTGCTGGAGCCAACCAGCACCATCGTGCGCATATCGACCATCTCCGGCAGCAGCTCCGCCAGAGTGACGACACTCAGTGTCTGCCCCGGTCTGCCGATATCGCGCCCCAGGACGACAGGGGTCTGCCCATCTCGATGACGGCGAACGATCTCCACGGCCTGCCCCAGCTGCCAAGGCCGGGCGCGGGAGATCGGGTTGTAGAAGGCCAGCACCAGGTCGGCCTGTGCCGCCAGGTCCAGGCGCTTCTCGATGATCGACCAGGGCTTGAGGTTGTCCGACAGCGACATCACACAGAAGTCGTGCCCCAACGGTGCACCAGCCTGGGCGGCAGTGGCCAAGGAGGCCGAAACGCCGGGCAGAATCTGCAGGTCGACGCGATGCCAGGCCGCATCGCTCGACTCGTGCAATGCCTCGAGCACCGCAGCCGCCATGGCGAACACGCCAGGATCGCCGGAAGATACCACAACCACCGAGCGCCCTTGCGCCGCGAGCTCGAAGGCGTGCCGCGCACGTTGCATCTCCTCGCGGTTGTCGGTGCAGTGCAGCACTTGATCGGTGCGGAAAGGGCCAGCCATGCGCACATAGGTTTCGTAACCCAGTACATCGTCGGCACGGGCCAGTTCGGCCTTTACTGCCGGCACCATGAATTCGGCGGCTCCCGGGCCCAGGCCGATCACCGCCAGGCGGCCGCGCGCGCGCCCGACCTGCAACGGGTCGATCGGCGACGGCGCCACAGCGATGACCACCCCGCCCTGTTCGATCAGTTGCGCGCCCTCCAGCGCCTGCCCGGCCATCTCGACCAGGCTGCCACCTGCTGGAGCGAATCGCAGGGGCACACCCAGACTGCGGGCGGCGTCGTGCACGGCGGGCTCGGCCATCGCCTCGTCGCCAGCCAGCAAGCACGCCAGCGATGCGTCGGCGATATTCGCCGCAGCCAGGGCGTCATGCACACGGGCAGGCAGATCGGCCTGCCCGGCCTGAACCGCTACCAACACCGAACGCACATGGATCAGCAACTCGTCGCGGCTGGCAGGACGCGCCTGGCAGCCGACATGAATACTGCGTCGGGCTGCTGCGTCTTCGGGCAGTTGCGCCTGGGCCAGCCAGGGCGCCGCGCCTTCGATGCGCACGCTCTCGCCGGCCAGCAGGTCAGAGACGAAGCGCTTGCCCTGCTCAAGATCCGCCAAAGCGTAGCCTGCCGGCGGATTGAGCAGGCAGGTGCCGAAACGCAGCTCACCGCTGGTGGTGATGGCCGCCGCCACCCCCAGCACCTCGCCGATCTCCCGCGCCATGACATTGACTCCGCTCAGGCCGCCCAGCAGCGGTACCACGGCGCTGCCGTCCTCCGCCACCGCCAGCACCGGCGGCTCGGCGCCCTTCTCGTCAAGCAGGGGCGCCAGGGTGCGAATGACGATGCCGGCCGCGCACAGGGCGATGATCGGCGCACCCTCGCGGTACAGGCCGCGCAGGGTGTCGCCGAAGGATTCGTAGCAGTGCTCGACACCTTCGACCCGGCCGCTCAGGCCATGAACCCGCGCCTGTGGATAACGCTGCTGGATCCGCTGGGCGGTGGCCAGGCTGCCAGGGCCGAGAATGACGATGGCCGGTGCCTTGTCGCTGTTCATCCCTGCCATTTTTCACCCGGTACCACGATCAGCGAGAAATACGGCGAAGACTGCGGATCAACCGCGTCCAGCGCGACGATCTTCTGGTTGGCCATGGTTGCGCGCTCCACGTACAACGCGCGACCGTCCAGGCCCAGCTCGGCAAGCACCTCGCGCACCTTGGGGAAGTTGCGCCCAAGCTTCATGATCACTGCAGCGTCGGCATCGGCCAGGCGGCGCTTGAGTTCTTCGTGGGGCAATACACCGGAGAGTACGGTCAGCGTCTGGTTGCGGTAGACCAGCGGCGCACCGAGTACGGACGCCCCACCAAGCATCGAGCACACGCCCGGAATCACCTCGGCCTCATAGCGCTGGGCCAGGCGATCGTGCAGGTACATGTAGGAGCCGTAGAAGAACGGATCGCCTTCGCAGATCACCGCCACATCACGACCGGCGTCCAGGTGTTCGGCCACCTGCACGCTGGCTTCGTCGTAGAAGTCGCTGATCACCTGCTCGTACGACAGCGGTGCCGGCAGCACCTCGGTGGTGACCGGATACACCAGCGGCAGCAGGGTCTGCTGCGCCTGCAGGTGCGCCTCGATGATACCGAAGGCATTGCCACGCTTGCCCTTGGCCACGAAATACGCCACCACTGGCGCCTCGCGCAGCAGGCGCAGGGCCTTGACCGTGATCAGTTCCGGGTCGCCAGGGCCGACCCCCAGGCCGAGCAGACGTCCACGGGGCTGCATCATTCCACCTCCGTGGCGAGCGCATTGACAGCAGCGGCGGCCATGGCGCTACCACCCAGGCGCCCCTGCATGATGACGAACGGCACACCACGGCTGTCGGCGGCCAGCATCGCCTTGGACTCGGCAGCGCCGACGAAGCCTACCGGGAAGCCCAGGATCAACGCAGGCTTGGGCGCACCGGCGTCGAGCATTTCCAGCAAGTAGAACAGCGCGGTCGGGGCATTGCCGATCACCACCACGCTGCCCTCCAGATGCGGGCGCCACAGCTCGAGGGCCACCGCCGAGCGGGTGTTGCCGGCGTCCTTGGCCAGGCCCGGCACGCTGGGATCACGCAGGGTGCAGATGACCGGGTTGTCGGCCGGCAGACGCGCGCGGGTGATACCTTCGGCAACCATGTGCGCGTCGCAGAGAATCGGTGCGCCCTTGGCCAGGGCCCGGCGCCCCGCCGTTCCGGCACCTTCGGAAAACTGCAGGCCGTCGATGGCCTCGACCATGCCGCAGGCGTGGATCACCCGCACCGCGAGCTTTTCCAGATCGGCCGGAATCCGCTCCAGGCGGGCCTCCTCGCGAATGATGCGGAAGGAATTGCGATAGATCTCCTGACCATCGCGGATGTAGTCAATCATCAAGGTGCTCCGTCGGCAGGTCGAGCATGGCGCCTGCTTCTTCTGGGGTAAGGTCGGATGCGCGCAGTCGGCCGAAACCCGGCAGGCGTGCATCGCGAAAATAAAGGTCATAACGGCCCGGGGCGCGGGCCAGCAGGGTGGCCGGGGCGACATGGGCCACGGCACAGGAACGCGGGCAGCCCGACAGGTGCACACTGGCCGGGGCGCCATGGTGCAGCAGGCCGGCAATCACCTGCGCATCGGCCTTGGTGTCGGACTGGCCCTTGGCGCAACCACTGGAACCGGTGCAAGCGCTGATGCGTGCAAGTGGCTGCAAGACGTCGTTGATCATGCCCAGCGCCTTTGTCTCGACTTGGGCCTGCGCGAGCAGCGATGGATCGAAGTTCGGCAGCACCAGACTCTGCCAGGGCGTGAGCCGCAGGCTGCCATCTCCGGCCTCGCGCGCAAGCCTGGCGAGGCCGCGCAGCATGGCGGGCGTCAAGCGCCCCAGCGGCGGCGCCACGCCGAACGCACTGCCCTCACGCTGGGCCAACACACCGAGCCAGCGCGGTGTGGCAGGCACACGCCGCCATTGACGCACAGCGCTGTCGCGACGAATCGGCAGGCCCAGCCCTTCGACAAAATCCTGCACGGGGCAGGTCTGCAGCAACTGGCGCATCCGTGTCTGCTCGGGCGTGGCCAGGTCGAGGAAGCGCTCCAGCACCGCCTGCACCAATGCCACCCCCTGCTCCAGCGGGACGGCGCCAAGGGTTGCGCCATCGCCCGGGCAGCCCGCCAGCCCGAAGGCCAGCCACACCTGCCGGTCAAGCAACAGCGCCGACAGCCACAGGTCATGGGGGTGCGCGAGCATCGCCAGGGACTCCCCCGCGTCGAGCTGCACGGCGAACTTGGCCGACAGTTCATGCAGGCGCGGGGTGGTTTCCAGCAGGTGCAGGATCTGCCCGGCCAAGGGCCGGATGTCGATCAGCATCGCCGGATCGACACCGGCCAACGGGCTGAGCATCAGGTTGCGGACATCGTCACCGGCCGCCTCGCGCGGGCCGAGGCCGGCATCGAGCAGGTGCCCGACCAGCGCCAGGTGCTGGTCGCCGATACCGCGTATCTGCAAGTTGGCGCGGTTGGTTGCCTCGATCACCCCGCCGGCGAAGCGCTCGGCAGCCTCGGCCACCGCCTCTCCCTGCTCGGCCAGCAGCAGGCCGCCGGGCAGTTTGATCCGGCAAATGCCGCCATCACGCGCCGCGACGATGCGCCACAACCCCGGGCAAGCCGAGGGGCGGGGCGAAACGGCGGGTGTGTGGGGTGGTTTCAAGGGGGATTCCGGCAATCGTGAAGACGCGCTTCAGTGTAGAAGGCGCGGTATTATGCCTGCTTTGTCCGGCGGCATGAAAAGCCGATGGTCGAGCAATGCATCAGGACCGTGTCGTCCTTTTCGCGGGCAAGCCCGCTCCCACAGGTATCCTGCAGGTCCGGATAGCTATGGGAACGGCGGTTCGCCGCTGCGACTTGCCTGCGAAAAGGGCGACACGACTCCCAACACGACGGAAATGATCAGATGACCCCCTGGCTGACAGTAGTAGGCATCGGCGAAGACGGCTTCAGCGGCCTGGGCAAGCAGGCCCGGCGCGCGCTGCTGTGTGCTGCACGTATCTTCGGCAGCCCGCGCCAACTGGCCCTGTTGCCACGCTGCGTGGTCGGTGAGCGCCTGGCCTGGCCCAGCCCGTTCTCCCTCGCCCCTGTGCTGGCCCTGCACGGCGAGCCCGTGTGCGTGCTGGCCAGCGGCGACCCGATGTTCTACGGCGTTGGCGCAAGCCTCGCGCGCCAGGTCCCGGCCGAACAGATGCAGGTGCTGTCGATGCCCTCCTCCTGCGCCCTGGCCGCCGCCCGTCTGGGCTGGCCGTTGCAGGAGGTGCAGGTGGTGTCGGTGGTCGCGCGGCCGCTGGCGGCGCTCAATGCCCAACTCTACAGCGGTGTGCGCCTGCTGGTGCTGAGCAATGACGGCGACAGCCCTGCGGCCATTGCGCAGTTGTTGCGTGAACGCGGCTACGGGCCGAGCCGGATGCAGGTGTTCGAACACTTGGGCGGCCCCGATGAGAAGCGCCTGAGCGGCAGTGCAGAGGACTGGCCACACGCCCAGGTCGCAGCACTGAACCTGGTCGCCATCGAATGCCAGGCCGCGCCGGATAGCCCGCGCCTGTCGCCCATCAGCGGCCTGCCCGACAGCGCCTTTCGTCACGACGGCCAGTTGACCAAACGCGACGTGCGCGCCATCACCCTGGCACGCCTGGCACCACAGCCAGGCGAACTGCTGTGGGATGTCGGCGCCGGCTGTGGCTCGATCGGTATCGAATGGATGCGCGCCCACCCCAGCTGCCGCGCACTGGCCATCGAGGCCGACGAAGGTCGCCAGGCGTTCATCGAATACAACCGCGACCAGCTCGGCGTTCCTGGCCTGCAGTTGATTCGCGGCAAGGCGCCACAAGCCCTGGCCGATCTCGAACGCCCCGATGCCATTTTCATCGGCGGCGGCGTCACCGGCGAAGGCGTACTGCCCTTGTGCTGGGAGCGTCTGCGCCCTGGAGGGCGGCTGGTAGCCAATGCCGTGACCCTGCAAAGCGAACTGGCCCTGGCGCATTTTCGTGAGCAGCATGGCGGCGACCTGACCCGCATCCACGTGGCCCAGGCCCAGGTCCTGGGCAGTTTCGATACCTGGCGCCAGGCCTTGCCGATCACGCTGCTCGAGGTGGTGAAACCCCTCGATGCGTGAAGAAACCCGCGAACAGCCCGCGCCACTTCGCAGCGGCCTGACCACCGGCAGCTGTGCCACCGCCACCAGCCTGGCGGCAGCACAGTTGCTGCTCACCGGCCAGTCCACCGACGCCGTGCAGATCACCCTGCCCAAGGGCAAGCAGGTGCAGATGCGCCTGGAATTCTGCCGCCGAGACGGCGAGCGCGCCGAGGCCGGCACCGTGAAAGACGCAGGCGACGATCCCGACGTGACCCACGGTGCCCTGCTCTACAGCCAGGTGCGCCTGATCGACGAGCCGGGCGTGCGCTTCGTCGCCGGCCAAGGCGTGGGCACGGTGACACGTCCCGGCCTGGTCCTGGCGGTCGGGGAACCTGCCATCAACCCGGTGCCGCGGCGGATGATCAGCGAGCACCTGCAGCGACTGGCAGGCGAGTGCGCCTACGCGGGCGGATTCGAGGTGACGGTGAACGTGCAGGGCGGCGCGGAGCTTGCGCTCAAGACCATGAACCCGCGGCTGGGCATTCTCGGCGGGCTGTCGATCCTCGGCACCAGCGGCATCGTCCGGCCGTTTTCCTGCTCGGCCTACATCGCCTCGATCCACCAGGGCATCGACGTTGCCCACACCAACGGCTACACCCACATCGCCGCCTGCACCGGCAATGCCAGCGAAGACACCATGCGCCGGGTCTATGGGCTGCCGGAAATCGCCCTGATCGAAATGGGCGACTTCGTCGGCGCGGTGCTCAAGCACCTGCGCAAGGTACCGGTGCCACGCCTGACGCTGTGCGGCGGTTTCGGCAAGATCAGCAAGCTTGCCGCGGGCCACATGGACCTGCACAGCCGTCATTCGAGCATCGACCTGCCGCAACTGGCAGGCTGGGCCGCCGATATCGGTGCAGACGCCGCCCTGCAGGCGGCGATCATCGGCGCCAACACCAGCCAGCAGGCATTGGCTCTCGCCCATGCCGCCGGTATCGCCCTGGGCGACGCCGTCTGCGCCCACGCCCTGGCATTCGCCCGCAGCGTGGTGCCTGCACAGGTGCAGGTCGAGGTCTTCGCCATCGACCGCCAGGGCGGTGTCGTCGGCAAGGCGGGTGTGCAATGAGCGGCCGTATCTTGTTGCTGGGCGGCGTCACCGAGGCGCTGGCCATCGCCCGGTTGCTGGGGCCGGAGCATGTCTACAGCCTCGCCGGTATCGGCCGTATCCCGCAGGACCTGACCTGCCAGGTGCGGGTGGGCGGTTACGGCGGGGCCGACGGCCTGGCCGACTACCTCCGGCGCGAACGGATCGAGCTGCTGATCGACGCCACCCACCCCTATGCCGCACAGATCAGCGCCAATGCCGCACAGGCGGCGGAGGCGGCGGGCATTCCCTGCTGGGCCTTGCGCCGCCCCGCCTGGCAGCCACAGCCAGGTGACGACTGGCGCGAAGTCGAGGGCTGGGATGCGTTGATCGACGCATTGGCGCCTTTCAAGCGCCCGTTATTCACCCTGGGGCGCGAGCCGCTGCAACATCTAGAAGACATTCCGGCCCACCAGTTCTGGACCTTGCGTGCCCTGGAAGCCTGCCCGGGCAATGAGCGTTGCGAGGTGATCGGCGCACGAGGGCCGTTCCACCTCGAGGATGAACGAGCGCTGTTCGAGCGGCGCCAGATCGATGTGCTGGTGAGCAAGAACAGTGGCAGCGCCGCGACCGAGCCAAAGCTTGAAGTTGCACGCGAGCGTGGGGTGCCGGTGCTGGTGTTGAAGCGGCCGGAGCTGCCGGAGGTGGATCGGCTGTTCGGATCGGTGGCGCAGTTGCGCGAAGCCTTGTCGATATGAGCAGCGCAGCCCCGGCAGTTTCCGACGCCGCCATCCTCCACTGCCAATAGTCTTCCCGCGCCCCCTGCCGTAAACTTCAAGCCCCCTCACCGCAAGGCCCTGCCCATATGGAAATGCAATGGTGGATCTGGCTCGTCTTCGGCATCGCCCTGGTCCTGCTCGAACTGGTCCTGCCTACGTTCTTCATTCTCTGGTTCGGCATCGGCGCCATCCTGGTGTCGCTGATCGCCCTGGCCGCCCCGGCCCTGCAACTGGACATGCAGGTGCTGCTGTGGGTGGCATTCTCCTCCCTCACTACCCTGCTGTGGTTCAAGCTGTTCCGGCGCAAGAAGCCGGACGTGCGCTGGACCGCCGACAGCGTGATCGGTGAAGTCGGCCTGCTGACCGCCAGCGTGTCGCAGTTCCAGAAAGGCCGGGTGCGCTTCCAGAAGCCCATCCTCGGCAACGAGGAATGGACCTGCGTCGCCGACAGCGACATCCCTGCCGGCGAGCGCGTTCGCCTGGCCGCCATCGAAGGCAACACCGCGCGGGTTACCCGCCCCTGAATCCGTACTGAAAGGAAGCTTGCAATGACCAGCCTCATCGTCGTCGGCGCCATCGCCCTGTTCGTTCTGATCACCCTGTTCAAGGGGGTGCGCATCGTGCCCCAGGGCGAGGAATGGATCGTCGAGCGTCTGGGCCGCTACCACAGCACCCTCAAGCCCGGCCTGAACATCCTGGTGCCGTACATGGACGTGGTCGCCTACCGCCTGCCGACCAAGGACATCATCCTCGACGTGCAGCAACAGGAAATCATCACCCGCGACAACGCGGTGATCGTCGCCAACGCCCTGTGCTTCGCCAAGGTGGTCGACCCGCAGAAGGCCTCCTACGGTGTGCAGAACTTCTCCTTCGCCGTCACCAGCCTGACCATGACCTCGCTGCGTGCCATCGTCGGCGCCATGGACCTCGACGAGGCGTTGTCGAGCCGCGAGCAGATCAAGGCGCGCCTGCGCGAGGCGATGTCCGAACAGACCGAAGACTGGGGCGTGACCGTACGCTCGGTGGAGATCCAGGACATCAAGCCTTCCGAAAACATGCAGAAGGCCATGGAGCGCCAGGCCGCAGCCGAACGTGAACGAAAGGCCGACGTGACCCGCGCCGAGGGCGCCAAGCAGGCCGCCATTCTCGAAGCCGAAGCGCGCCTGCAAGCGGCACGGCTGGACGCCGAGGCGCAGATCAGCCTCGCCGAAGCCTCGGCCCGGGCGATCACCCTGGTACGTGAAGCGGTGGGCAACGAGACCACCCCGGCCATGTACCTGCTGGGTGAGCGCTACATCGGCGCGATGGAGAACCTGGCCGGCAGCGACAATTCCAAGGTGGTGGTGTTGCCAGCGGACCTGCAGGAAACCGTGCGCGGGTTGCTGGGGCGCGGCAAGGCCTGAAGACCGCACCGTCCTCTTCGCGGGTAAACCGGAGCGGCGGTTCGGCGCGCCGATTTATCCGCGAAGAACACAACACCGATTTCAAGCGCTGCGCACCGACAACTGCGGCACTTCACCGCACCCCCGCATTTTTACCTATACTCCGCCGTACAATAGCCACCTGATTCCTGACCGGATCTCTCCATGCCCCCACGTCGGCACATCGCCTGGATAGCCTGCCTTGCAGTGCTGTTCAACCTGCTGGCCATGCCGCTGTCTTCTGCCGCGCCCAAGGGCCCGGCCGAACAGCTGCTGTGGGGTGCCTTCTGCTCGACTGGCGCAGGCAAGGCCAAGCTCGATGTCCAGGCCCTGGCAAAGATCGACCTGGGCCAACAGGACGACCACTCCAACATGCAGCACTGCTGGTGCTGCTCGGGTGCCTCGCCTGTGCTCGCCCTGGCCAGCCACACACCGCAACTGCACAGCCCGCTGCAATTGCGCTTCGGCCAGGCACCACCACTCGCCACGCATCAGCCCACGCCGCGCCAGCTCTGGCCGGCGCTCAATCCGCGAGCCTCTCCATTGGCCTGAGTTCAAGACGCTGTTCCTGAACCTGTACAGACCGGAGACTCACCATGCTCAAGCAAGCCCTCATCCTGGCCACCCTGCTGCTGCCCAGCGCCTTCGCCAACGCCCACGAATACAGTGTCGGCGACCTGCATATCGCCCACCCCTGGTCGCTGGAGCTGCCACCGAACGCGCCCAATGTCGCGGCGTATTTCATCGTTCACAACAACGGCAAGGTCGATGACCGCCTGTTGAGTGTCGAAAGCCCCGTCAGCGATGACGCCCAGTTGCACGAACACGCCAAGACCGCTGCCGGCGCCATGAAGATGCAGCAGGTACAGAGTGTGGTCGTACCTGCAGGCAAGGACCTGACCTTCGCCCCCAGCGCCTATCACGTGATGCTGATGCAGCCCAAGGACCGCAGCCTGCTCACTGACGGCAAGCGCTTCCCGCTCACCCTGCACTTCGAGAAAGCCGGCGACATCACCGTCGACGTCGCCGTGCAGAAGCAGCCGCCCGCCGACCAGGCAGGACACGAACACGCGCACTGACCGCTGACAGGCGCTCGTCATGAGCTTGCCGCGCAACAGCACAGCCCGCAGCACCCGCCCTGATCGCAGGCGCGTCGGTGGCGGCTGGCTGAGCCTGTTCGCCATGTGGATGATTTTCATCGGCCCGCTGGTTTCCCAGTCGATGCCGATGGATCACCACGCCGGCATGAACATGAGCACGGCCATGGACATGCCCATGGCCGCGGGGCACCCGCATGCCGGGCAAGACCACCACGGTCACGGCAACGACGGCCAGCTACACACCGATTGGGAGAAATGCGGCTACTGCAGTTTGCTGTTCAACTGCCCCGCCCTGCCCCAGACCCTCAGCCCACTCAGCCTCGCCAGCACCATCCCGAGCACCCTCGCCACCTACCCGACCCGCCAGGGCCATGCCCTGCAAGCGGTGTTTCCCGGTGCCCGCAGCCGCGCCCCACCTCCATCGATCAACGTCTGACCACTCCGTTTCACGCCCGAAGCCAGGAGGCTTCGCGCTTACTCATGACTGATCGACTGGAATCATTATGTCCGGCTGCACCCCTGTTTCTGCCCTGTCCCGCCATGGGACCCTCGCCATGCTCTGCGGCTCGCTGCTGAGCCCGCTGGCGCTCGCCGTCGAGCCTGTCCACGAAGGCCATGACGCCCCGGAGCTGAGCCCGACGGTGATCACCGCCATCGCGCCCAGCTCGCCGCTGACCGTGGTCACCAACCCCAAGGATCCACGTCAGCCGGTGCCAGCCAGTGACGGCGCCGACTACCTCAAGACCATCCCCGGCTTCTCCGCCATCCGCTCCGGCGGCACCAACGGCGACCCGGTGCTGCGCGGCATGTTCGGCTCGCGCCTGAACATCCTCACCAACGGCGGCGTGATGCTAGGCGCCTGCCCCAACCGCATGGACGCCCCGACCTCGTATATCTCGCCGGAAACCTACGACCGCCTGACCGTGATCAAAGGCCCGCAAAGCGTGATCTGGGGCCCCGGCGGCTCGGCCGGCACCATCCTCTTCGAGCGCGAGCCGGAGAAATTCGGCACCCTCGGCAGCCGGGTCAACGCCAGCCTGCTCGCCGGCTCCAACGGCCGCTTCGACAAGGTGCTCGACGCCGCCGCCGGCAACAGCCAGGCCTATGCTCGCTTCGTCGGCAACCAGTCGCGCTCGGACGACTACAAGGACGGCAACGGCGATACCGTGCCTTCGCGCTGGGACAAATGGAACGGCGACGTGACCCTCGGCTGGACCCCGGATACCGACACCCTGCTCGAACTCACCGCCGGCAAGGGCGATGGCGAAGCGCGCTACGCCGGACGCGGCATGGACGGCTCGCAGTTCAAGCGCGAAAGCCTGGGTCTGCGCTTTGAAAAGTCCAACCTCGGCGAGGTGCTCGACAAGGTCGAGGCGCAGGTCTACTACAACTATGCCGACCACGTGATGGACAACTACAGCCTGCGCACGCCCTCGGGCAGCGGCATGATGGGCATGCCCATGGTCAGCAACGTCGATCGGCGCACCCTCGGCGCACGTATCAAGGCGACCTGGCGCTGGGCCGACGTACAGTTGATCAGCGGCATCGACGCGCAGACCAACGAACACCGCAAACGCGGCGGCATGGGCGTCGACGCGCACAAGGGCCAGCCCTGGACCAAGGACGCCGACTTCCATAACTACGGCGCGTTCAGCGAGCTGACCTGGTACGCCACCGGCGAAGATCGCCTGATCAGCGGCGCGCGCCTGGACCGCGCCTCGGCCCGCGACTTCCGCCAGGCCAGTGCTACCCATGGCGATACCCGCGCCGATACCCTGCCCAGCGGCTTCATCCGCTACGAGCATGACCTGGCGGCGATTTCCGCTACCAGCTACATCGGCTTGGGCCACGCCCAGCGCTTCCCCGACTACTGGGAGCTGTTCTCGCCAACCAACGGCCCGCGGGGCTCGGTCAACGCCTTCGACAGCATCAAGCCGGAGAAGACCACCCAGCTCGACTTCGGCATCCAGTACCAGGACGAACGCCTGCAAGCCTGGGCCTCCGGCTACGTCGGACAGATCCGCGACTACATCCTGTTCGACTACCGCAGCATGATGGGCATGAGCAGCACCCAGGCGCAGAACATCGACGCCCGCATCATGGGCGGCGAGCTGGGTGCGGCGTACAAGCTCGACGAAAACTGGAAAGCCGACGCGACGCTGGCCTACGCCTGGGGCAAGAACAGCAGCGACGGCAAGGCCCTGCCGCAGATGCCTCCGCTGGAAAGCCGCCTGGGCCTGACCTACAGCCGCGATGCCTGGAGCGTCGGTGCGCTGTGGCGTCTGGTCGCGGCGCAGAACCGCATCGCCCAGAACCAGGGCAACGTGGTGGGCAAGGATTACGAGAAGAGCGGCGGTTTCGGCGTGTTCTCGCTCAACGGTGCCTACAAGGTCAACAACAACCTCAAGCTCAGCGCGGGCGTCGACAACCTGTTCGACAAGGCCTACGCCGAGCACTTGAACCTGGCCGGGAACGCCGGGTTCGGCTACCCGGCGGCAGACCCGCAGCCGGTCAACGAGCCGGGCAGGACCTTCTGGACCAAGGTCGATTTCAGCTTCTGACAATAACAACCGGGGCGCGGGCCTGACCGCGCCCCACCTGGTCGAACGGGAGGCTCCATGAGCAAACCAAAGCAATCCTTCTACAACCTGGCCTGGCGCTGGCATTTCTATGCCGGGCTGTTCGTCGCGCCCTTCATGATCCTGCTGGCGATCACCGGGATCATCTACCTGTTCAAGCCGCAGCTCGACCCGTGGATGTACCGCGAGCTGATGGTGGTCGAGGCCGGACCGCAGCGCCAGAGCGCCGACACGCTGCTGGCCCAGGTGCGCCAGGCTTATCCACAGGGCCATGTCGGCCAGTACCTGCCACCGCTGGACGCCGAGCGCAGCGCGCAGTTTGTGGTGCATGATGGCGGCCGCGAACTGAACGTGTTCGTCGACCCGTACAACGCCAAGGTTCTGGGCGCGCAGGACGGCAAGCAGAACCTGCAGGCAATCGCCCGCGCCCTGCATGGCGAGCTGATGGTCGGCACTGTCGGCGATCGGCTGGTGGAGCTCGCCGCAGGCTGGGGCATCGTGCTGGTGGTGTCCGGGCTTTATCTGTGGTGGCCACGTGGCCGCAACAGCCGTGGCGTACTGTGGCCACGCCTGTCGGCACGCGGTCGCGTGCTGTGGCGCGACCTGCATGCGGTCAGTGGCTTCTGGGGTTCGGCGCTGCTGTTGCTGATGCTGCTCAGCGGCATGACCTGGACCGGGCTGTGGGGCAAGCAATACGCCGACCTGTGGAACCGTTTCCCAGCGGCGATGTGGAACGACGTACCGAAATCCGACCAGCAGGCCGGCGCGCTGAACAGCGCCCATCGCCAGACCGTGCCCTGGGCCCTGGAGAACACGCCGATGCCGGTGTCCGGCGCGCATGCCGAGCACATGGGCCATCACGACATGCACAGCACACCGGCCGCGCCGCAGATCACCCTGCAGCAGGTCGAGGATCTGGCCAACGCCCGCGGCGTGGCGCCGGGCTACAGCATCACCTCGCCGAGCACCGCTGAAGGCGTGTTCACCATCGCGGTGTTCGCCGATGATCCGCGCAACGACGCCACCCTGCATGTCGACCAGTACACCGGCAAGGTCCTGGCCGACGTGCGTTGGCACGACTACAGCCCGGTAGCCCGCGCCACCGAGCTTGGGGTGATGCTGCACGAGGGCAAGATGTTCGGGCCGCTCAACCAGATCGTCATCCTGCTGGTGTGCCTGATGATCCTGCTGGGCTCGGTGAGCGGGTTGGTGATGTGGTGGAAGCGCCGCCCGTCCGGTGGGCTTGGCGTACCGCCGCTGCGGCATGACCTGCCGCGCTGGAAGACAGCGGTGACGGTGATGCTGGTGCTGGGTGTCGTGTTCCCGCTGGTTGGGGTGTCGATGGTAGTGATGTGGGTGGTCGACAGCCTGGTGGTAAGGCGAGGGCGGATCGCAGTGCAGGCCTGAATCGCGTCGACCTTTTCGCGGGCAAGCCCGCTCCCACAGGTACAGCGCTGAACCCCGAGTCAGCGCTGTACCTGTGGGAGCGGGCTTGCCCGCGAAAAGGGCATCCGTTGATTTCGGTCATTCAAGAATCGCCACTGCACCGCCAAGATCGTGGCGATCTGTCACGCCCGCACCTTTGCAGTGCGTGTTAGCCTAACCGGCTTTCGCTCAAAAGAAGACTGACCCTCAATGGAATGCAGCCTATGACCCGGACCTCATCCCCCCAGGCAGATGACCAGCATCTGCAGCGCAACCTGACCAACCGCCACATCCAGCTCATCGCCATCGGTGGCGCCATCGGCACCGGCCTGTTCATGGGCTCGGGCAAGACCATCAGCCTCGCGGGCCCGTCGATCATCTTCGTCTACATGATCATCGGCTTCATGCTGTTCTTCGTCATGCGTGCCATGGGCGAGCTGTTGCTGTCGAACCTCAACTACAAGTCGTTCATCGATTTCTCCGCCGACCTGCTCGGCCCCTGGGCCGGCTACTTCACTGGCTGGACCTACTGGTTCTGCTGGGTCGTCACCGGCATCGCCGACGTGGTGGCGATCGCAGCCTATACACAGTTCTGGTTCCCCGACCTGCCGCAGTGGATACCGGCGCTGACCTGCGTGGCGGTGCTGCTGTCGCTGAACCTGGTCACGGTGAAACTGTTCGGCGAGATGGAGTTCTGGTTCGCCCTGATCAAGATCGTCGCCATCCTCGGCCTGGTCGCCACCGGCCTGTACATGGTCATCACCGGCTTCCAGTCGCCGAGCGGCCACACGGCCAGCGTGGCCAACCTGTGGAATGACGGCGGCATGTTCCCCAATGGCCTGTTCGGCTTCTTCGCCGGTTTCCAGATCGCGGTATTCGCCTTCGTCGGCATCGAGCTGGTAGGCACCACCGCCGCCGAAGCGAAGAACCCCGAGCGCACTCTGCCACGGGCGATCAACTCGATCCCGATCCGCATCATCGTGTTCTATGTGCTGGCGTTGATCGCGATCATGGCGGTTACACCATGGCGCGACGTGGTCCCGGGCAAGAGCCCGTTCGTCGAACTGTTCGTGCTGGCCGGCCTGCCGGCAGCGGCAAGCATCATCAACTTCGTGGTGCTGACCTCGGCCGCTTCGTCGGCCAACAGCGGCGTGTTCTCCACCAGCCGCATGCTCTACGGCCTGGCCCAGGAAGGCGATGCACCGAAGGCCTTCGAAAAGCTCTCGCGGCGCGCCGTGCCGGCCAACGGCCTGTACTTCTCCTGCCTGTGCCTGCTGCTCGGCGCGGTGCTGATCTACCTGGTGCCGAACGTGATCGAAGCCTTCACCCTGGTGACCACGGTGTCGGCGGTGCTGTTCATGTTCGTCTGGACGCTGATCCTGCTGTCGTACCTGAGCTACCGCAAGCAGCGCGCTGCGCTGCACGAGAAGTCGATCTACAAGATGCCTGGCGGGCGCTTCATGTGCTACGTGTGCCTGGTGTTCTTCGCCGGCATTCTGGTGCTGCTGAGCCTGGAGGCCGACACCCGTTCGGCGCTGGTGGTCACGCCGATCTGGTTCCTGATCCTGGCGGTCACTTACCAGTTCGTGCGCAGCAAGCGCCAGCCGCGGGCGGTGATGCGCGACCACTGATCTGCACAGGGCTGCTGTGCAGCCCTTCTCGGGTAAACCCGCTCCCACAGGGACCGCGTAGTACTGAAGACCTGCGCAATACCTGTGGGAGCGCAATCTTCTTGAGCATGGTGCATCTCCTTGCAGCTCTCTCTTTATGACGCTCCGAGCCCATACGCCAATATGGGTGGACGGAGCCGTGCGGGTTGGCGTTGCCGGTCAGAAGGTCCGGTGAGCCCGAAGGCTCCCACACACGGCTCCGCCCATAACGGGTGCAACCATGCAGGGCACAACTATCGCGTATGCGATGTGCCCGGTTCTGACAGCGGGACGCCAATCCCGACCCGCAGAATCTACTGCGGTGCCGAACGGTACTCAAGTAGCGCTTATGTGTCAAAACTGTTCACCGCCCTGGCCCCAATCCTGTGCAGGCCAGCCGCGCAAGCACCAACCTGGCCCTCATCCAAGCCCCGCATCGAAGCACAACCCTTCTAATCCGTAGCCTCGCGCACCACGGCACAGCCTTTGCAATCTCCCTTCTGCCAACACCACAACAACTCAGCGGAGAGAGCACATGAAGCGACGCAGTCTGATCAAGGCCTTCACCCTCAGCGCATCGATTGCGGCGATGGGCCTGAGCTGGAGCATCCAGGCGGCCGAGACCATCAAGGTCGGCATCCTGCATTCGCTGTCCGGGACCATGGCCATTTCCGAAACGTCGCTCAAGGACATGGCGCTGATGACCATCGACGAGATCAACGCCAAGGGCGGGGTCAATGGCAAGCTGCTCGAACCGGTGGTGGTCGACCCGGCCTCGAACTGGCCGCTGTTCGCCGAGAAGAGCCGCCAACTGCTGACCCAGGACAAGGTCGCGGTGGTGTTCGGCTGCTGGACCTCGGTGTCGCGCAAGTCGGTGCTGCCGGTGTTCGAGGAGCTCAACGGGCTGCTGTTCTACCCGGTGCAATATGAAGGCGAGGAGATGTCGCCGAACGTGTTCTATACCGGCGCTGCGCCCAACCAGCAGGCGATCCCGGCGGTGGAATACCTGATGAGCGAAGACGGCGGTGGTGCCAAGCGCTTCTTCCTGCTGGGCACCGACTACGTCTACCCGCGCACCACCAACAAGATCCTGCGCGCCTTCCTGCACAGCAAGGGCGTGGCCGACAAGGACATCGAAGAGGTCTACACGCCGTTCGGCCACAGCGACTACCAGACCATCGTCGCCAACATCAAGAAGTTCTCCGCGGGCGGCAAGACGGCGGTGATCTCCACCGTCAATGGCGACTCCAATGTGCCCTTCTACAAAGAGCTGGCCAATCAGGGCCTGAAAGCCACCGACGTGCCGGTGGTGGCCTTCTCGGTGGGTGAGGAGGAGCTGCGTGGCATCGACACCAAGCCGCTGGTCGGCCACTTGGCGGCGTGGAACTACTTCGAGTCGGTGGAAAACCCGGTCAACCAGAAGTTCGTCGCCGACTGGAAAGCCTACGCCAAGGCCAAGGGCCTGCCGGGTGCCGACAAAGCGGTGACCAACGACCCGATGGAGGCCACTTACGTCGGCATCCACATGTGGGCGCAGGCGGTCGAGAAAGCCAAGTCCACCGATGTCGACAAAGTGCGTGAGGCCTTGGCCGGGCAGAGCTTCCAGGCGCCGTCCGGCTTCACCCTGACCATGGACAAGACCAACCACCACCTGCACAAGCCGGTGATGATCGGCGAGATCCAGGAAGACGGGCAGTTCAGTGTGGTCTGGCAGACCGAGCAGCCGCTGCGTGCGCAGCCGTGGAGCCCGTTCATTCCGGGTAACGACAAGCGGCCTGACTATGCGGTGAAGGGCAACTGATTGCACGGGGGCCGCGTTGCGGCCCATTCGCGGGCAAGCCCGCTCCCACAGGTACGGTGCAAGGTCTGGAACCCGCGCGGTCCCTGTGGGAGCGGGTTCACCCGCGAAGAATCCACCGCCGATTTCCAGGATTACCCGCATGCTCAGACTCCTGCTCTCCCTCCTGCTGCTCCTGCCTCTGGCCACCCACGCCAGCGAGGGCGAATTCTTCCTCGGCGCCAAGCCCGCCGAACAGGCCAGCCTGCTCGAAGGCTGGGCCGCACAACCCGAACCGGCGCGCCTGGCGCTGCTGGAAAACCTGCGCGAAGGGCGTATTGCCGAAGACGACACGCGCAAGGTGCGCCTGAACAATCGTCTGCGCGGCCTGATCGACAACGCCCTGGCCAGCCATCAGCTGCTCAGCGCCGACAGCAACCTGCGTCTGGCCGCAGCACGGCAACTACAAAAGAGCGCGCAACCGGCGCAGATGGCGCTGCTCGATCGCGCCTTCGCCAGTGAGCCGGACGCCGCCGTGCACGCCGCCCTGGGCCTCGCCTTGGCCAACCTGCAGCTGGGCGCCAGCGAACCTCGGGTACGCCTGGCCGCAGTGCGCCTGCTCGGGGAAACCGGCGACCCGCTGGCACGTACCCGTCTGGAAGTTCTGTTGCAGCCTGGCGCTGAACCCGACGCCGGGGTGCGCACCGCCGCCGAGACCAGCCTGGCCCAGGTCCAACGCAAGCTGCTGTTCGGTGAGATCCTCGGCCAGGCGTTCAGCGGCCTGTCGCTGGGTTCGATCCTGCTGCTGGCGGCCTTGGGCCTGGCGATCACCTTCGGCCTGCTCGGGGTGATCAACATGGCCCACGGCGAAATGCTGATGCTCGGCGCCTACAGCACCTACCTGGTGCAGGTGCTGCTGCAGCGCTACGCCCCCGGCGCAATCGAGTTCTACCCGCTGATCGCCCTGCCGGTGGCCTTCGCCGTCAGTGCTGGGGTCGGCATGGCGCTGGAACGCACCGTCATCCGCCATCTCTACGGCCGCCCCCTGGAAACCCTGCTGGCGACCTGGGGCATCAGCCTGATCCTGATCCAGGCGGTGCGCCTGCTGTTCGGCGCGCAAAACGTCGAGGTGAGCAACCCGGCGTGGTTGTCTGGCGGCATCCAGGTGCTGCCCAACCTGGTGCTGCCTTACAACCGCCTGGTGATCATCGGCTTCGCCCTGGCGGTGGTTCTGCTCACCTGGCTGCTGCTCAACCGCACACGGTTGGGGCTGAACGTGCGCGCGGTCACGCAGAACCGCAACATGGCGGCCTGCTGCGGTGTGTCCACCGGGCGCGTCGACATGCTCGCCTTCGGCCTGGGCTCGGGCATCGCCGGGCTGGGTGGGGTCGCCCTGAGCCAGGTCGGCAACGTCGGCCCTGACCTGGGCCAGAGCTACATCATCGACTCCTTCCTGGTGGTGGTGCTCGGCGGCGTCGGGCAACTGGCCGGCAGCCTCTGGGCGGCCTTCGGGCTGGGCATCGCCAACAAGCTGCTGGAACCGCAGATCGGTGCGGTACTCGGCAAGATCCTCATCCTTGCGCTGATCATTCTGTTCATCCAGAAACGCCCGCAAGGCCTGTTCGCCCTCAAGGGACGGGTAATCGACTGATGAACCAGCCACTGCTTGTCACTGCCACGCAAAAGGTCGGGCCACGCCTGTCACTGGCCATCGGCGCCATCGTCATCCTGGTGCTGCTGGCCCTGCCGCTGCTGTCGCTGCTACCTGACGGCCATGCGCTGCAGGTCTCGGCCTACACCCTGACCTTGGTCGGCAAGATCCTTTGCTACGCCATCGTCGCCCTGGCCCTGGACCTGGTCTGGGGCTATGCCGGGCTGCTGTCGCTGGGCCACGGCCTGTTCTTCGCCCTCGGCGGCTATGCCATGGGCATGTACCTGATGCGCCAGGCGGCCGGCGACGGCCTGCCGGGCTTCATGACCTTCCTGTCGTGGAGCGAGCTGCCCTGGTACTGGGCCGGCACCCAGCACTTCGCCTGGGCGCTGTGCCTGGCGGTACTGGCGCCGGGGATGCTGGCACTGGTGTTCGGCTGGTTCGCCTTCCGTTCGCGGATCAAGGGGGTGTACTTCTCGATCATGACCCAGGCCCTGACGTTTGCCGGGATGCTGCTGTTCTTTCGCAACGAAACCGGGTTCGGCGGCAACAACGGCTTCACCAGCTTCCGCACCATCCTGGGCTTCGAGATCACCGCACCGGGCACCCGCGCGGTGCTGTTCCTGCTCACGGTCATCCTGCTGCTGGGCAGCCTGTACCTGTGCTGGTGGCTGACGCGCAGCAAGTTCGGGCGCCTGCTCACCGCGCTGCGCGATGCCGAGAACCGCCTGATGTTCTGCGGTTACGATCCGCGCGGCTTCAAGCTGCTGGTATGGGTGCTCAGCGCCGTGCTGTGCGGCCTGGCCGGGGCGCTGTACGTGCCGCAGGTGGGCATCATCAACCCCAGCGAAATGTCGCCGACCAATTCCATCGAAGCCGCTGTCTGGGTTGCCCTGGGCGGTCGCGGCACGCTGATAGGCCCGCTGCTTGGCGCAGGCCTGGTCAATGGCATGAAGAGCTGGTTCACCGTGGCCTTCCCGGAGTTCTGGCTGTTCTTCCTCGGCGCACTGTTCATCCTGGTCACCCTGTACCTGCCCAAGGGCGTGGTCGGGCTGCTGAAGAAAAGGAGCCAGCCATGAGAGGCATCCCTGCGGTTCATCCGGAATTCATGCTGGAGCCGGTCTTCGATCAGGTGGGCACCGGCCGCGACGCCATCGGCCTGGGCCAGCCGCGCAAGGCCGGGCTCGACACCCGCCATGGCACGGTACTGAGCCTTGAAGACATCAGCGTCAGCTTCGACGGATTCAAGGCGCTCAACGCGCTCAACCTGTACATCGGCGTTGGCGAACTGCGTTGCATCATCGGCCCCAACGGCGCCGGCAAGACCACGATGATGGACGTGATCACCGGCAAGACCCGCCCCGACACCGGCAGTGCGTTCTTTGGCGATACCCTGGATCTGACCCGCATGAGCGAGTACCAGATCGCCCAGGCGGGCATTGGCCGCAAATTCCAGAAGCCCACGGTGTTCGAGGCGCTGAGCGTGCATGAAAACCTCGAGTTGGCGCTCAAGACCGACAAGTCGGTCTGGGCCAGCCTGGCGGCGCGCTTGAGCGGCGAGCAGCGTGAACGAATAGAGCACGTACTGACGACCGTGCGCCTGAACAGCCTGGCCTCGCGCCAGGCCGGGCTGTTGTCACACGGCCAGAAGCAGTTCCTGGAGATCGCCATGCTGCTGGTGCAGGAGCCGCAGTTGCTGCTGCTCGACGAGCCGGTGGCGGGCATGACCGACGCCGAGACCGAGTTCACCGCCGAGCTGTTCAAGGGCCTGGCGGGCACGCATTCGCTGATGGTGGTGGAGCACGACATGGGCTTCGTGGGCAGCATTGCCGACCATGTGACGGTGCTGCACCAGGGCTCGGTGCTGGCCGAGGGGTCGCTGGCACAGGTGCAGGCGGACGAGCGGGTGGTCGAGGTTTATCTGGGCCGCTAGATCAGGAAACCTGCACTGACCTCTTCGCGGGGAAACCCGCTCCCACAGGTACGGTGCAAGGTCTCGGAAACTGCGCCGCCCCTGTGGGAGCGGGTTTACCCGCGAAAGGGCCGGTACAGGCAAAGCAGAATTGTCAGGAACCCAACATGCTCAAGATCGACACCCTGCACCAGTACTACGGCGGCAGCCACATCCTCCGAGGCCTGTCGTTCGAAGCCAGGATCGGCGAAGTCACCTGCCTGCTGGGCCGCAACGGCGTGGGCAAGACCACCCTGCTGCGCTGCCTGATGGGCCTGGTGCCAGCCCGCGAAGGCAGCATCGAGTGGGAGGGCAAGCCGATCACTGCGCTCAAGCCCCAGCAACGGGTGCATGCCGGTATCGCCTACGTGCCCCAGGGCCGCGAGATATTCCCGCGCCTGACCGTGGAGGAAAACCTGCTGATGGGCCTGTCGCGCTTCAGCGCCCGCGAGGCGCGGGAGGTGCCGGCATTCATCTACGAGTTGTTCCCGGTGCTCGAACAGATGAAGCAACGCCGTGGCGGCGACCTCTCCGGCGGCCAGCAGCAACAGCTGGCGATCGGTCGCGCCCTGGCCAGCCGCCCGCGCCTGCTGATCCTCGACGAACCCACCGAAGGCATCCAGCCGTCGGTGATCAAGGAAATCGGCGCGGTCATACGCAGCCTGGCCCAGCGCGGCGACATGGCCATCCTGCTGGTCGAGCAGTTCTACGATTTTGCCGAAGAGCTGGCCGACCAGTACCTGGTCATGGCCCGCGGTGAAATCGTCCAGCGCGGCCGCGGCGAAAACATGCAGGCCGAAGGTGTACGCGGGCTGGTAACCATTTAATCTGCAACATCGACTTCGCGAAGACACTGCCATGAGCTACCTGATCCGTGATGCCCTACCCGACGACGTGGCGGGCATCCTCGACATCTACAACGACGCCGTGCGCAACACCACGGCGATCTGGAACGAAACCCCGGTCGACCTGGCCAACCGCCAGGCCTGGTTCGCCGCCCGCGCCGAGCAGGGTTACCCGATCCTGGTCGCGGCCGACGCAACCGGCGTACTGGGCTACGCCTCGTTCGGCGACTGGCGGCCGTTCGAAGGTTTTCGCCTCACGGTCGAACACTCGGTGTACATACGCGGCGACCAGCGCGGCAAGGGCCTGGGTCCGCTGCTGATGCAGGCGCTGGTCGAGCGCGCCCGGCAGTGCGGCAAGCACATGATGGTCGCGGCCATCGAGAGCGGCAACGCGGCCTCGATCCGTCTGCACGAGCGACTGGGTTTCATTACGACCGGGCAAATGGCCCAGGTCGGGGTGAAGTTCGGTCGCTGGCTCGACCTGACGTTCATGCAACTGGCGTTGGACGACAATCGCGAACCACCTCGAAAGGACTGATTCATGAACGCCGCACAGCTACAGCGCGTCACCCACGAGAGCCTGACCTACTACCGCGACAGCCTCGTGGCGCTGTTGCTCGATGCGGTACGCAATGGGGCTTCGGTGGGGTTTCTGGCGGACATCGACGAGGCCCAGGCGCTTGCGTATTTCGCTGAAGTTCGCAGCCGGCTTGTCAGCGGTGAGCAGTTGCTCTGGGTGATCGCCCAGGGGCAGGAGGTGCTGGCCAGCGTGCAGTTGGGGCTGTGCCTGAAACCCAACGGCCTGAACCGCGCCGAGGTGCAGAAGCTGCTGGTGCACAGCCGTGCCCGACGGCGTGGGCTGGGGCAACAGTTGATAGCGGCGCTGGAGGCCGATGCCCGACGTCTGAAACGCGGGATGCTGTACCTGGACACCGAGGCAGGGTCGGGTGCCGAGGGGTTCTACCAGGCACTGGGGTATGACAAGGCCGGGGAGATCCCGGACTATGCCTGCGGCCCGGACGGTGTGTATCGGGCGACGGCGCTGTACTACAAGGTGCTGGCTGGCGCTTGAGAACACCGCAGTTCTACATCTGGGTGAATCGCCCCAAACGCTGCCTCAACATGCTGTTCTCACTGCGCAACTGCTGCACTTCCTGCAGCAACTCCAGCGCCAGCGCCACCCCTTCCCACTCCAGTTCCAACTCCTGGTGCAGCTTTGCCGCACGCTTGGCCAGCAGCGGCGCCTGATCGTCGAATAACCAGTCCTCCGGGGTGCGCCCGGTGGGTTCGACAATGCCGTGCTCGACGATTTCGATCACGCAGTCGGCCGTGACATCGGCCTCCTGACACAAGGTTCGCATGTCCAGTTGAACGATCAGGGTGCTGCTCATGGTCACTTACTCCATTGTGTCCTCGGGTTGAACGCGGCCTTCTCGGAGAGTTTGGTCCAGAGTTCGCGAGTGGTCGCATCGGAGGTGCTCGGCATGACCACCTTGAGCTGGGCGTAGAGATCGCCACGCTCGCCCTGCTTGTTCGCAAGGCCCATGCCCTTGACCCGCAGGCGCTGGCCGCTCTGGCTGTCGGGGCGGATGGTCAGGTTGATCTTGCCGGTCAGGGTCGGTACCGCCACCTTGGTGCCCAGCGCTGCCTCCCAGGGAGCCAGCGGCACGGTGATGATCAGGTCGTGGCCTTCGACATCGAACAGCGGGTGCGGCGCCATGCGGATGGTCAGGAACAGGTCGCCGTTGGCACCACCGCCGACACCCGGAGCGCCCTGGCCCTTGAGGCGAATGCGCTCGCCGTCGGTCACTCCGGCCGGGATCTTCACGTTCAGCGTCTTGGTGGTGAAACCGGTGCGCTGCCCGGCAGCGTTGGTCTGCGGCACCTGGAAGCTGATCTGCTTGGAGTCCTTGCTCAGGGTCTCTTCGAGAAACACCGCCAGTTCCAGTTCCACGTCCTGCCCTCGCCTGCTGGCACTGCGCTGCTGGCCGCGTGCGCCGCCAAAGGGATTGCCGCCACGGGCACCGAAGATCGAGCTGAAGAAGTCGGAGAAGTCACCGCTCTCGAAGCCGCCGCCACCGCCGCGACTTTCCCAGCCTGGCGGCGCCTGGAACGGCCGACCATGCTGGCCGCCGTACTTGCGGATCTCGTCGAATTCAGCGCGTTTCTGCGCATCGCCCAGCACTTCGTAGGCCTCGTTGGCCTCTTTGAATTTCTCCTCGGCGTCACGCTCCTTGCTGACGTCGGGGTGATACTTGCGCGCCAGCTTGCGGTACGCGGCCTTGATCGCCTTCTCGTCCGCGCTGGGCTCGACGCCGAGTATCTTGTAATAGTCTTTGAAGTCCATCTAAGGATCACCAGTAGGAATTTTCGTGTTGCATCTGAAGATTGGGGTCAAGCATAGCCTTTCAAGGTTCGCTTGGGTTTGTCATATGGCAGACGATCGGTCTTGATTCTGTCGGCCACTGGCATAAACTGCGCGGCCGTTTGGCCTCCGGAAGCCCCTCCCCATGTCTGACCTATCCCCGGCTCGCGCCCTTGGCATCGACTTTGGCACCTCCAACTCGACAGTTGGCTGGCACCGTCCTGGCGTCGAATCGCTGATCGCCCTGGAAGAGGGCAAGATCACCCTGCCGTCGGTGGTGTTCTTCAACATCGAGGAGCGGCGCCCGGTGTATGGCCGCCTGGCCCTGCACGAGTATCTGGAAGGCTACGAAGGCCGCCTGATGCGCTCGCTCAAGAGCCTGCTGGGCTCCAAGCTGATCAAGCATGACACCAGCGTGCTCGGCAGCGCCCTGCCATTCAAGGACCTGCTGGGCATGTTCATCGGCGAGTTGAAGAAGCGCGCCGAGGCCAACGCCGGGCGCAGCTTCGATCAGGTGGTGCTGGGCCGTCCGGTGTTCTTCGTTGACGAGGACCCGGCGGCCGACCAGGAGGCCGAGGATACCCTCGCCGAAGTCGCACGCAAGATCGGCTTCAAGGACGTGTCGTTCCAGTACGAACCGATCGCCGCAGCCTTCGACTACGAGTCGGGCATCAGCCGCGAAGAGCTGGTGCTCATCGTCGATATCGGCGGTGGTACTTCGGACTTTACCCTGATCCGCCTGTCGCCCGAACGGCACCTGGTCGATGAGCGCCAGGATGACATCCTCGCCACCGGCGGCGTGCACATCGGCGGTACCGACTTCGACAAGCAACTGAGCCTGCAAGGCGTGATGCCGCTGTTCGGCTATGGCAGCCGCATGAAGAGCGGCGCGCTGATGCCGACCAGCTACCACCTGAACCTGGCGACCTGGCACACCATCAACGCCCTGTACTCGCAGAAGTCGCAACTGGCGCTGGGCAGCATGCGCTACGACATCGAGGATGCGCTGGGCATCGACCGCCTGTTCAACCTGATCGAACAGCGCGCCGGACACTGGCTGGCGATGGAAGTGGAGGCCAGCAAGATCGAGCTGACCGACCAGGTCAGCCGGCGCATCGACCTGGGCCGGGTCGAGCCGGGCCTGGCGGCGGACCTGACCCGCGGCCTGTTCGAGGACGCCATCGACGGCCTGTTGCAGCGGGTCCGTGGCAGTGTCAGCGAGCTGCTGGCCAAGGCCGGGGTCAGTGAAGCGCAGGTAGATACGGTCTTCTTCACCGGGGGCTCGAGCGGCATTCCGGCGCTGCGCAACAGCGTTGCGGCGATGCTGCCCAATGCGCGGCATGTGGAAGGCAATATCTTTGGCAGCATTGGCAGCGGTCTGGCCATTGAGGCGCGCAAGCGGTACGGGACAATCTGATCCTTTGCCTGTACTGGCCTCTTCGCGGGTAAACCCGCTCCCACAGGATTATCTATGCCTTGAAGGCAGCGGTGAACCTGTGAATCCCACAGGATTACCTATGCCTTGAAGGCAGCAGTGAACCTGTGGCCCCCACAGGATTACCTATGCGTTGAAGGCAGCGGTGGACCTGTGCCTCCCACAGGATTACCTATGCCTTGAAGGCAGCGGTGGACCTGTGGGAGCGGGTTTACCCGCGAAGAGGCCGGTACACGTTCAAGCACCCCCTCAGACCAGCTCCATCCGCCTCAGCTCACTCTTCAGGTAGGCATAGTAGATCGGCCCCGCCACCACCCCCGGCAAGCCGAACGCCGCTTCGAACACCAGCATCGCCAGCAACAGCTCCCACGACTTGGCACTGATCTGCCCACCGACGATCCGCGCGTTGAGGAAATACTCGACCTTGTGGATGACGATCAGGTAGCCCAGCGCCGCCGCCGCAACCCAGATCGACAGCGACAGCCCGACGATGGTGATCAGGGTGTTGGACATCAGGTTGCCGATCACTGGCAGCAGCCCGAGCAGGAAGGTCAGTACGATCAGGGTCTTGGTCAGCGGCAGGTGCACGTCGAACAGCGGCAGCACCACGGCGAGGAAGATGCCGGTGAACGCGGTGTTGAGCAGCGAGATCTTGATCTGCGCGAAGACGATATTGCGAAACGCCTGCACCAGCAGGCTCAGGCGCTCGAACAGCGCGGCGGCCAGAGGCTTGCGTCGGGACAGGTCGGGCAGCCGCTGCAAGGCGATGATGGCGCCGAGGATCATGCCGATCAGCAGGGTCACGAACATATGTGCCATGCCCTTGCCAACCAGTTGCAGGTCGCTCAGGTGGCTGCGGATCCAGTCGCCGATGGCCACTTTGAACTCTGCCGCGCTGGCCGGCAGGTATCCCTCGATGAATGGCGGCAACTGCCCTCGGGCGCGCTCCACCAGGCCCATGAACTTGTCCAGCGAAGCGCCGGGGTTTTCGGCTTCGTGCAGCAGGAAGCTGAAAGCGCCGGCGATCAACAGCGTCAGCGTGCTCACCACCAGGGTGCCGAGCAGCGCCACCGCCAGCCAGCGCGCCCGTTGTCCTGCGATCAGTGGCTGCAAGCGTGGGGTGAGCATGTTCACCAGCTCGAACACCAGCAGGCCCGCGAGCAGGCTCGGCAGCAGCTTGAGGGGCAACGCCAGGAGCAGGCCGGCAACGACGATGATGCAGCTGGCCAGGGTGATCTGGCGGGGAGTGAAAGTCATACAGCCTCGGCGGCAGACAGCGGAAAGACCCGCAGTCTGCCAGCCTTCAGGCGCAAGGCATAGGCGCAGGTCACTTCTTCTTCAGGCATTCGCTCATGAATGCCTTGCGCTCGTCGCCCTTGAGCGCCGTGGCCTTCGGGTCGGCGTTACAGGCCTTCATGCGCTCCTGCGGCGTGGTCGGCTTGGCAGGCTCGGCTTTTTTCAGGCAGTTGCTCATGAACGCCTTGCGCTCGTCGCCCTTGAGGGCCTGACTGGTGGCGTCGGCGTTACAGGTCTTCATCTTTTCCTGTTGCGGCGTAGCGGCGAATCCTTGCCCGGCGATCGACATCCCCAGTACCAGCAATGACACATGCAGCATCTTCATGGAGTGGTCTCCTTGTCCCGCGCAGGATGCACGGTCGTCGAGCTGAGTGTAGACAACAATTCCTACATCCCTGATCGCACGCGGCGCCGGTATTGCTCAGGCGTGCACCGAGCCTGGCGCTGGAACATGGCGATGAACGCCGAGGCACTGCTGTAGCCCAGGTCGAAGGCGATGCTCTGGATCGGCGTGCCGCTTTCCAGCGCTTCGATGGCGCGCAGAAAGCGCAGGCGCAAGCGCCACTCGCCAAAGCTCATGCCCAGCTCGCGGATGAACTGGCGGGCCAGAGTACGCTCGCTGACATGCGCCTGCGCGGCCCAGTCACCGAGCGGTCGGTTATCGCCGGGATCGGCGTGCAGGGCCTCGAGCACCTGACGCAGGCCGTCGCTGCGGGCGAAAGGCAGGTAGCAGGTTTGCGTGGGTGCCAGCCGCAGTTGGTCGAGCAGCACCTGGACCAGGCGCTGGTCCCGTTCGTCCTGGGCGATCTTGAGGTCGCGACGGGCAAAGTCGCCGAGGATCGCCTTGAGGATGTCGCTTATCGCCAGGCTGCAGGGCTGGGCCGGCAGATCGACGCATAGGCTGCGGTCGAGGTAGACCGAGCGGAAGACGACGGCCTGCGGGTTGTAGCAACCGTGCTCATGATCAGGAGGAACCCAGACCGCGTGGTTTGGCGGCGAGATGAAACGCTGGCCGTCGACATCCAGGTGCATGACGCCGTGAGCGGCATAGTTGAGCTGGCCCCACGGATGAAAGTGCGGGGCGCTGACCGTGTCGGCGCCGAACTCGTCGTAGCGAAAGTACACCGGCGCCGGGAGTTCGGGGAAACGAGGATGGTCGAGGTATTTGGCGGACATGCTGTCTGCTTCACGGGGCGAGTTGTCTGGATGGGAGTATAGCCTTGTGGACAGACAGAGGATAATGGCGGGCATCTGCGGTGTTCTTTTCGCGGGCAAGTCGGAGCGCCGAACCGCCCCACAAAAGCATCACACCGAAACAGCAATTCCCACGAGTCAAAGCCTCATGAACTACAGCTTCCCCGTCCTGGCGATTCTTATCTGGGCCGGCAACACCGTCGTCACCAAGATGTCCGCCGGGGCGATCTTTCCCGCCGAGATCGGCTTCTACCGCTGGCTGCTCGCAGGCCTGCTGTTCACCCCCTTCCTGCTGCCGCAGGTGTGGCGCAATCGCACAGCGATCCGCCCGCTCTTGGGCAAGCTGTTCGTCCTGGGGGTACTGGGCATGGTCATGTACCAGAGCATGGCGTACTTCGCCGCCGGCATCACCAGCGCCACCAACATGGGCATCATCCTTTCGCTGATGCCACTGATGTCGCTGGCCCTGTCGATCGCCTGGCTCGGCCAGCGCCTGACCTACGGCGCCTCCCTCGGCGCCCTGGTATCGTTCTTCGGCGTGCTGGAGGTGGTGTCCGCCGGCAATCCCGGCGCGCTGCTGCACCAAGGGCTCAATGGCGGTGACCTGCTGATGCTGGTCGCCACCTTCGCGTATGCCCTGTACAGCGTGCTGTTGAAGAAATGGCAATTGCGCCTGCCACAGATGCAACTGCTGTATCTGCAGATCTGGATGGCGATCCTGGTACTGCTGCCGATGTACCTGCTGTCGGAGAAGACCGGGCTGACCGCGAACAACATCGGCCTGGTGCTGTATGCCTGTGTGCTGGCGTCGATGATCGCGCCGCAGTTCTGGATGCAGGCCGTGCACAGGCTCGGGCCGACCCGCACGACCCTGTTCTTCAACCTGTTGCCGGTGGTGACTGCCGTGATCGCTGCTGGCGTCCTGAACGAACAGTTGGCCAGCTATCACTTGTATGGCGGCCTGCTGACACTGGCCGGGGTCATCCTCGCCGAACGCTGGACCACTCCCGTGCGCCGCGCGCTTACAACCCGGCAGCCTTGAGCCGGGCAGCGTGCTCGGTGAACAGGCGCACCGGGTCGGCGCCCTTGCCCACGGCACCGAACTGCTGGTTGACGATGTCCAGGTGATCGAGCGGGTAATCATCGCCGATCACCTGGCCGAGGTGCGAGCTGTAACGCCCGACCATGCCATCACATTGGCCTTTTTCCCGAATGAAACTGCGGGCGAACAGCCGGCAGAAGCGGTTGCTGCCATCGAAGCGATTCCAGCCTTTGTCGGTGCGTCCAGGCTGCAGGATGCCGGACCAGGAGTAGTAGCGCACGCCGTTGACCTCGGCAGCACCCTCGCCACCCCAGTGCTGCGGCAAGCCCTGTGGATAAGCCTGGTTGAACAGCGCCACGCCCGAACAGGTCAGCGACTGGTGCGAGGCGTGCACATCGATCGGCAACGGATCACGGCGCCAGCCGGTTTCCAGCCACACCAGCAGCAGCGCCAGGCCATGCAGTGCAGCCTTGAGCAGGCGCCCCCGTGGCGAATCGCCGGGGGCGCTGCGTTCAAGATGATCGGCCAGTTCCGAGCCGTGGTTGGGACCGGCAACAGAGGTGACCGACGCCACTCGCCCAGGCCTGCGCGCTGCGGCATAACGCGCGCTCAAAGCGCCCTGGCTGTGGCCGATGAGGTTGACCTTGTCTGCCCCGGTGCGCTGGCAGATGTCTTCGATGATCACCAGTAACTGCTCGCCACGCACCTCGCTGGAATGCAGCGGCGAGACCTGCACCGCGAACACCTGTGCCCCACCCCGGCGCAACGCCGGCACGATGCCAAACCAGTAGGGGTAGAGCAGCAAGCGCACGAAACCGAGCATGCCCGGCACCAGCACCAGTGGGTAGCGTGTGGCCAGTTCGTTTGTCATCTGCCGTTCCTCTCCCTGAACCCTGCCCTTCTCAGGGTAGTCGCCGCTTCGCCTGATGAATCGAACTCTTGACGCGCCGTGCGGTTCCAACCTTGACAGCCACCCGCAACGGACCTTTCTGCAAGGAGCGGAACCATGAACAAAGCGATCCTGGCCATTCTTGTCGCAAGCACGACCCTCGCCGCCTGCGGCAGCCGTCCGGAAAACCCGGCGGACTACGTCACCTATCGCGACGAGCCGCTGGTCAAGCAGGTCGAGCACGGCATGACCACGCAAAAGGTCATCGCCATCGGCGGCAGCCCATCGAACATGAGCGACCTGCCCAACGGCGGGATCTGCAACGACTACATCCTCTACAAGGATGGCAAGCAGCAGCCCTACTACGTGCGCTTCGACGCCAGCGGACATGTCGACGCCAAGGGATTCAAGACCTGCAAACAGCGAGAAGAGGACCGCAAGGCCTTACCCGGCCAGTAAGCCCTCCCGCCCACTTACCCCCTGATCTGTATGGAGAGAATCATGAGCAACGTTGAACTGACCGATATCAACACTTTGCGCCAGCGCGCACGCCAGCATGTAGAGCAAGGCGCCGTCACCGAAGGCTACAACGCCGACCGCGAGACAATCATCCGCCTGCTCAACGAGTCGCTGGCCACCGAGCTGGTCTGCACCCTGCGCTACAAGCGCCACTACTTCATGGCCAGCGGTATCAAGGCCAGCGTCGCTGCCGAGGAGTTCCTCGAGCACGCGAACCAGGAGTCCGAACACGCCGACAAGCTGGCCGAGCGTATCGTCCAGCTAGGCGGCGAGCCGGACTTCAACCCGGACAACCTGAGCAAGAACTCCCACGCGCAGTACGTGGCCGGCAGCAATCTCAAGGAGATGGTGCTCGAAGACCTGGTTGCCGAGCGTATCGCCATCGACAGCTACCGCGAGATCATCCAGTACATCGGTGACAAGGACCCGACCACCCGTCGCATCTTCGAAGACATCCTGGCCCAGGAAGAAGAGCACGCAGACGATATGTCCGACCTGCTGCAAGGGCTGTAGGAGCGGGCTTGCCCGCGAAGAGGCCGTCGCGGTGCCCGGCACCGCGACAAGCCCGCTCACCCCTCTCAGCGGAACCGCGCAAAGGCCCGCCACATCTCCCGGGCAAAGATCTGCGGCTGCTCGAACGCCGCGAAGTGCCCGCCGTGCTCGGCTTCATTCCAGTAGAACAGTTCAGCGTAGGCTTGCTCGGCCCACTTGCGCGGCGGCTGGAAGGTCTCGGCGGGAAACACCGTGGCCCCCATCGGCAACTGGATGCGCTCTGAAGACGCACGCACCGCCGAGAAGAAACTGCGGTCGCGAATGGTGCTGCCCACACCCTCCCAGTACAAGCGGGCGCTGGACGTACCGGTGCCGGTGAACCAGTACAGCGAGATGTCGTCGAGCATCTGGTCGCGGCTCAGGGCATCTTCCGGGCGCCCCTTGTTATCGGTCCACTCCCAGAATTTCTCGTACATCCACATGGCCAGCGCCAGCGGCGAGTCGTTCAGTGCATAGCCGATGGTCTGCGGCCGGGTGTTCATCTGGTCGGCATAGCCGGACATCTGGTCCAGGTAATGATCCACGTCACTCAGCGCCCGCAGCTCGGCCTCGGTGGGATGCTCTGGGGCGTGCTCGGGCACCACCAGCAACAGGTTCACATGGGCGGCGAGCAAGCCCGCCGGCTGCTGACTGGCCAGTGCGTGGGTGATTGCCGACCCCCAATCACCGCCTTGGGCGACCCAGCGCGGGTACCCGAGCCTCTCGGTCATCAGCACGGCCCAGGCACGGGCAATCCGCTGTGGATTCCAGCCCTGCTCGGTGGGCTTTTCCGAGAAGCCATAGCCGGGAATCGACGGCACCACGACGTGGAAGGCGTCTTCGGCACGGCCGCCGAAGCGGGTCGGGTCGGTAAGGCGCTCGATGACGTCGAGAAACTCCACCACCGAACCCGGCCAGCCATGGGTGAGCAGGATCGGCATCGCCTGGGGATGCGGCGAGCGCGCATGGATGAAGTGAACAGCGACGCCGTCTATCTGTGTGTGGAACTGCTCGAAGCGGTTGATGCGAGCCTCGAACTGGCGCCAGTCGTAGTGGTTGAGCCAATGGTCGATCAAGCCCTTGGCAGCCTCCAGGGGCACGCCCTGGGACCAGTCGGCGACCAGTTCCGGGTCGGGCCAGCGGATGGCGCGCAGGCGCTGGTGCAGGTCGTCGATTGCAGCCTGCGGGACATCGACCTTGAATGGCTCGAGGGTGGAAAGCGTGGACATGTTCAACTCCGGATGAAAACGAACCTGTAGCGGTCACTACAAACACTAAGCCGCGCCTCGGAACACTGTCAACGAAAAACTTTAACGACTGCTACAAATGCGATAGAGTGCGGCCCATGACACGAAAAATCTCATTCGACTATCAGCAAGCCCTGGCCAGCGCCACGGACTTGTTCTGGAAAAACGGCTACGCCGCCACCGGCCTGCGCGACCTACTCAAGGTCATGGGCATCGGCGAGGGCTCGTTCTACAACACCCTCAAGAGCAAGAAGCAGCTCTACCTGGCCTGCGTCGAGCGCTACAACGAAGAGGTGGTCGGCAAGCGCGAACAGGCTCTGTTGGCCGCACCGACTGCGGCCCTGGGCATCCGTGCGTTCTTCGCCGATGTGCTCGACAGCCTCGACAACCCACAAACGCCCTCGCGCCTGTGCCTGCTGGCGGCGATGGAGACCGAGGAAGTGCTGGTCGACGACGAGCTGAGGCTACGCGCCGAGCAGGCGCTGGCGGACTTGAAGGCGATGTTCGCCGGGCGCCTGGCCGAGGACCGCGAGCGTGGGGAGTTGCCGTCGAGCATGGACCCGCAATTGAATGCAGCGATCATCGCCACCTATCTCAAGGGGCTGTGGCGCATGGCGTTGGTGGAGTATGAGCGGCCGGCGTTCGAGCGGCAGATCGATGCCTTCCTGACGGCGCTCGGGCTGTAGCCGATTATTTGGCTGGGCCGGCCCTATCGCGGGGCCAGTCGGGGCGCCGAACCGCCGTGCCGTTCCCTCTACTTCTTCGGCTTCACCGCCGCAGGCGCCTTGCCGGCCTTCATCCGCTCCAGCAGCGGCGTGCACTGGTTGGGCACATCACCACTCGGAGCGATGAGCGCCAGCAACCCGGCAGCCGGCCCGATGGCCACACCCAGCGCCACCATCCCTGCGCCACGCAAGGCCAGCGGCACCGCCTGCACACCAGCACTGGGCTTGGCGAACGGCCCACGCACATACAGCGGTGAGCGCAGCGAGAACAGGCGCAGCCCCTTGGATTCCGGAGTGACCTTCAGGTCCAGTTGCTCGCTGGCGAAATTCGCCGTGCCATTGATGTAGATGATCGCGTTCTCGGTGTCGAACACGAACAGCCGCGTGGTCGCCAGGCCATCCTTGATACCCACGTCGGCCGCCGCGCAGTTGATCTTCACATCCTCGTCGCCGAACAGCTTGTCGACCACGTAGTTGCCGACGTTGAGCCCGGCGATCTCCATCAGGCTGCGGCTGATCGCGCCATCATTGATCAGCAGGCGCAGGTCGCCGTTGGAAGTGCCCAGCAACGCCGCCACCGAATTGCCGCGACCGCTCAGGTCGGCGTCGCCGTTCAGCTCGCCGAAGCTGGTCTGCATCGGCGCGAAGGTGGGGAACAGTTCCTTGAGCTTGAAGCCGCGGGCAGTCAGGCGTGCCCGGCCCTGCATCGGCACCGAGCGGCCATCGAGGCGAATATTGGCATCGAGGTTGCCGCCGGCCACGCCAAAGCGCAGCGGGACCATACGCAGCAGACCGTCCTCGAGCACCACATGGGCAGACAGATCCTTGAACGGCAACTGCTCGCTATGCACGATGCGCTTGCCAGCGAACGTCACGTCGGCATCCATCGCCCGCCAGCGGTCGGTGCGGAACTCCTCTACCGGCAGCACCTTGCCGGTCGGCTGCTTGCTGGCGCCACCACGGGCTTTCTGCTCGGCATTGGAATCAGCGCCGATCAGTGGCGCCAGGTCCTTGAACAGCAACTGGTTGGAGACCAGGTTGCCGGAGAGCTTGGGCCGTGGCTGGCTGGCGACGAAGGCCAGGTCGCCATGGATGTCGCTGTCACCGATCTTGCCGTTGAAGCCTTCGTAGCGGAAACGCGCGCCCTGCGGATCATGCAGGTTGGCGCTGAGGTGGCCGTCGGTGGAATACGCCGGCGTATCGGGCAGGGTCACACCGGTCAGCGGGTAGAGGTTGCCCAGGCTGCTGCCGGAAAGCTTCAGGCGCAGGTCCAGAGCGCCGAGATTGCGTGGGTCGGTCAGGGTGCCGGCGACGGCTGCGCGGGTGTCACCCACGCGTGCATCGACCTGCAGCGGGAATGGCTGCCTGGCGTCCTGCAGCGCCAGCAGGCCACCGATCTTGCCGGTCGCGGACACTGGCTGGCCCTTGTAGCGGCCTTCGGCCTTGAGCCCGAACGCGTAATCCTGCGCGCCACCGGCTTTTTCCGCGCTGGCCTTGCCGACGATCTCGCTGAACGGGATCGGCTTGCCCAGCGGGTCGATCTGCACCTTCATGTCGGTCTTCAGGGTCTGGTCGTCGAAGCGCACATTACCCTGGTCGAATCCGATCGCCCCGATATCGAGCACCCACCTGGAAGGTTCGGCGTTCTCGTCCTTGGGCCCGAAATCGAAAGTCCAGTTGGCGCGGCCGTCAGCCAGGCGCGTGAGACTGGCGGTGGGATGAGTGAGGTCGATTCGGGGGATCGAGATCTGCTGGAACAACAGCGGCAGCGGCGACAGGCGAAACTCGACACGTTCCAGGCCGACCATCTGCGGCTCCTTGAGCCAGTCGGGGTTGCCCAGGGTCAGGTCTTCGGCCACGAAGCGCGGCCAAGGCACCCAGGCGCGCCAGCCGCCCTCATCGGGCTCGCGCTGCCAGTGCACGGCGAGGTTGCCCTTGATGGCGAACGGGCGGTGCAGCGCTTCGGAGACCTTCTCGTTGAGCAGCGGCTTGATACGGTTCCAGTCGAAGGTGGCAATCACCACCACCAGTATCGCCAGCAAGGCCGCGAGGCTGGCGAGGATCCAGGTGAAGATTCTGGCGGGGCGCGTCATTGCGGGGCTCTCCTGACTGCAAGACTTGAAGCGGTGCGGCAAAGGCATTCATTACTTCGGACTGATGAAAGCCCGAGGGGTTTTATCGACGACGGCAATGATAGCGAAGTTTTTTCTGACCCATTCCTCAGCTTTGCGGGTGAAATCGACCTGGATGTTACCGGTGAAACGCGGTAGCACGTAGCCACCAACCACCCCGAAATCATTGATCCAGAGCCTTCGCGGTCAACCATCATTTACGTCGATTGTTACCATTAGCCATATGAACTTTTTTCTTGAGTTACCAAGCGTAGCATTGCCCTCGTACCCACTTTCCAGCGTCCCACGAGGAGCACCGAATCATGAAACGCCAACTGCTGCTGAGCCTGAGTCTTTCCATCCTCGCCGCCAACGCCTTCGCCTTGCCGGCTGCCGACCAACACCTGAGTGCCGAAGCCCGTTCCAGCTCGGCAGTGATTTCCCAGCCCCTGAAGACGGTTGCCGAAGGTGGTTCTGATCGTCTGATCGAACGCAACAACCGCGTTGCCGAAGGTGGCTCGGATCGTCTGATCGAACGCAACAACCGCGTAGCCGAAGGTGGCTCGGATCGCTTGATCGAACGTAATAACCGCGTTGCCGAAGGTGGCTCGGACCGTTTGATCGAACGCAACAACCGCGTTGCCGAAGGTGGCTCGGATCGCCTGATCGAACGCAACAACCGCGTTGCCGAAGGTGGCTCGGACCGCCTGATCGAACGCAACAACCGCGTAGCCGAAGGCGGCTCGGATCGTCTGGTCGAAATCCGCCGCGTGAGCTGATGCCCATGGCTGATAAAGACAACTCGACATACAGCGCTTGCTCCCCTCCAAAGCCCGGTCCATTGACCGGGCTTCGTTTTTTTATCTAGAGTGCCAAGCCGTACAGTCACAGAATCCAGAGCCCCATGCTGCCGCGTGCCGAACAGAAGCAACAGACCCGCCAGGCCTTGCTCGACGCCGCCTGCCAGCTCATGGAGAGTGGCCGGGGCTTCGGCAGCATCAGTCTGCGCGAAGTGGCCAAGGCGGCCGGTATCGTCCCCACCGGTTTCTACCGGCATTTCCCCGATATGGATGCCTTGGGCCTGGCGCTG
Source organism: Pseudomonas sp. S44 (assembly GCF_016624805.1). Classification (NCBI taxonomy): domain Bacteria; kingdom Pseudomonadati; phylum Pseudomonadota; class Gammaproteobacteria; order Pseudomonadales; family Pseudomonadaceae; genus Pseudomonas; species Pseudomonas sp. S44. The sequence goes on along the minus strand of NZ_JACVTY010000009.1, from coordinate 70,531 downwards.
GTCGCCGAGGTCGATGCCACCTTCCGCCAGACCATTCGCCTGGTGCGCCACAACGAATTCGAACTCGGTGGCATCACCGACGCCTCGGTACGTATCTTCCTCGATGTGGTAGCGGCTCACCGCGCCCAGTTCCTGTTCCTCGCCCGTGAACAGTACGGCGGCTCGCAGCCCGTGCGCCAGGCCATCGCCCGACTGCGCCGGGATATCAGCTCTGACCTGGCCACCGACCTTGCACGCATGACCCGCTGGCAGCATCTGGACAGCGCCGCCCTCGGGGTGATGGCCGACCTGGTGGTCAAGACCGTGTTCGCCACCCTGCCAGAGCTGATCGACAGCCCTGATCCGGCTTGCCCACAGGCGCTGACCGCGCAGGACAAGATCACCCAGCAACTGCGCTTCATCTTCGTCGGGGCGCGGCATTGGCAGGGGTTGGGGAATCCGGGCTGAAGCCCGCGAAGCGGCCGGCACAATCAACCCCTTCACCAGTTCTGCTACCATGGCGCCCTGCCCGATTGCGACGAGCGCCTTCATGTCCAACCCCCGCCCTACCCCGTCCGAGCTGAGTACCTGCCTGGCTTCTGTGCGCGAACATTTCGCCGAGCGCATCGTGCCCTTGTGGCAAGGTCCCGGTTGGAACGCCGACATGGCCCTGCCCTTCGAAGCCCTCGACGCCAAACACCAGCCGCTGCCGGTGCAGCGCTACCGCGCCATGGCCTGCGCACGCCAGTTGTACCTGTTCAGCAACCGCATCGAGCAACCCGGTGCCGCCGAGCGTGCTGCAGCGCTGTTCCGCTCACTGCAGCGGCATTTTCACGACGCCGAGCACGGCGGCTGGTTCTACAGCATCGATGCCGACGGCAAGCCACTGGACCGACGCAAGGACCTCTACACCCACGCCTTCATCGTCTTCGCCTGCGCCCACTACTGGGGCAAGGTCCGCGAAGGACTGGTCGAGTCGGCGCTGAACGCGGCCCTGGAAATCATCGAGGAGCAGTTCGCCCGGGATGATGGCCTGTACGAAGCCGTGCTGGGCGAAGACTGGTCCGACCTTGGCAGCGGCCCGCTGCAGAACCCGCAGATGCACCTGGCCGAAGCCTTCCTGCAGACCCTGGCCGTGCGCCAGGACGATGCCGCGCAAGCGGCTCTGCTGCTGTTATGCACAGCCCTGCAGGCGGAGTTCATCGATCCGGCCCACGGCGTGATGCTGGAGAAACCCCGCGGTGCTGTGGATAACTGGTTCGAGCCTGGGCATCAGTTCGAATGGTTCTACCTGCTCGACACCTCGCCACTGCTGCGCGGTACACCCTTGCATGCATCGATCAGTCGGGCATTCGAGTACGCCGAGCGCTGCGGCGTGAAGGACGCGGCGGTGCTCGCTTCGCTGGATGTGGACGGCAAGGTGATCGATGCGACCCAGCGGATCTGGGCCCAGGCTGAATATCTGCGGGCGCTGGCATTGAAGCCAGGCAACGAGGCGAAGCTGATGACCCAGCTCAAAGCCCTCGAAGACAACTTCCTGCATGCCGGCGGCTGGCACGAATGCCGCGACGGCCAGGGCGCGGTCAGCCGACACGACATGCCATCCACCACGCCCTACCACCTGGCCACCTGCCTCGAAGGCCTGCAACGCCTGCTCTGATTGATGCAGGAGCAACTGTCCTGCTCAAAATCTAAAGGCCAGCCCAATCCCTGTGTGCGGGCTTGTCCCGCGAACACGGGCATAGCCCGTGCCAGGCAGCGCGGTGTCTTTTTCGCGGGCAAGTCGGGGCGCCGAACCGCCGCTCCTACAAGGGCTGGCGTGGAACCGTTTTCAGCCCTTGGCCGAACGGTCGATCGAGAACCCAGCCCAGTCCTGACTTACCGGCATCAGCTCAAGGTTGTTGATGTTGATGTGCGCCGGCTGGTTGAGTACCCAGAAGATGGTATCGGCGATGTCCTGCGGCTGGATCGGCTCGGCGCCCGCGTAGGTAGCGTCGTAGCGCGACTGGTCGCCACCGAAGCGCACCAGCGAGAACTCGCTTTCGCACAGGCCCGGCTCGATGTTGGTCACCCGTACGCCGGTGCCGCGCAGGTCGCAGCGCAGGCTCAGGGAGAACTGCCCGACAAAGGCTTTGGTGCCGCCATACACATGGCTGCCCGGATAGGGATAGTTGCCCGCCACCGAACCCACATTGAGGATGCTTGCGCCACGGCCATGGGCGATCAGGCGCGGCAACAGCAGGCGGGTGGTGTACATCAGGCCCTTGATGTTGGTATCGACCATGGTTTCCCAGTCGTCCAGGTCGCACTGCGGTGCAGGGTCGGCGCCCAGGGCCAGCCCTGCGTTGTTGACCAGGCCCTGCAGCTTGTCGAAGGCCGGCGGCAGGCTGGCAATGGCCGCCTCCATCGCCTTGCGGTCGCGCACATCGACCACCAGGCCGAGCACCTCGGTCTTGGCCGACAGCTCGGCGCACAGGGCATCCAGGCGCTCCTTGCGGCGACCGGTAAGCACCAGCTTCCAGCCAGCGTCGGCGAAACGACGGGCAGTGGCTTCACCGAAACCGGAAGTGGCACCTGTGATGAATACGGTGGACGTCATGCTGTTCTCCTTCGCTGTAGGGCTCGTGGCAGGCCTTGCAGCATGCCCGCGGCGCACGCTGGCAGCAAGCCGTTTTCGGTACTGGTCAAAAAACAGGCAACGCCTCGAAAGCCTTGCAGCACAAGGGCTGGTGCAGGCTATACGCATCTTATCCACAAGGCTTTCCCCATGGATTGGGGGCAACTCGTCGGGCAAAGGGAACCCTTTGACCTGGATAAACTCTTTCAGAACGCTCAGGTGATGGCGCAACGCTTTCAACCATGCCGTGTCCAGCAGTCTGTCCAAGGGTTGCGCACAGACTTATCCACAGAAAGGCAACAGCGATTTCGAGCTGCGATTCACGGGCAAAAGCGCGACGTAACTGTGCACAACGCTTGACTGATCAAATATTGACCAACGCCATGCAGGCCTTTGGATACGTGGGGTCCAGCGACATGCCACCATGTTTTCCACAGGCGGTTCCACATTAATCGTGGAAAACATCGTGCCTGTGGAAACAAGGGGTTATGCAGGGAATCTACGGTGGTTCAGGCGGGATGTGCGACAAGTTGTCCACATTGGCGACCGGGGCCGCAAAGCAGCCCCTGCCACACCTCAATGCCCGCCCAGATAGGCGCTACGCACCTCTTCGTTGACCAGCAACTCCTGCCCGGTCCCGGTCATGCGGATCTGCCCGTTGACCATCACATAGGCCCGGTCCGACAGTTTCAGCGCATGGTTGGCGTTCTGCTCGACCAGGAAAATGGTCATGCCGGTCTTGGCCAGCTCGCGCAGGGTCGAGAAGATCTGCTTGACCACGATCGGCGCCAACCCCAGCGACGGCTCGTCCAGCAACAGCAGCTTGGGCCGGCTCATCAAGGCGCGGGCGATGGCCAGCATCTGCTGCTCGCCGCCGGACATGGTCATGGCCCGCTGGTTGCGTCGCTCCTTGAGTCGCGGGAACAGCTCGTACATGCGCTGCATGTCTTCGTCGGCATGCTTGTCGCCGATGGGGATGGTGCCCATCATCAGGTTCTCCTCGACGGTCATGTCGGGGAACACCCGCCGCCCTTCCGGTGACTGGGCGATGCCGTTGGAGGCGATGTAGTGCGACGACTTGCGGGTAATGTCAGTGCCACGGTAGAGGATCTGCCCGGAAGCTGCCCGCGGCTGGCCGAAGATCGACATCAGCAGCGTGGACTTGCCCGCGCCGTTGGCACCGATCAGGCTGACCGTCTCGCCCTCCTCGATGTGCATCGAGACCTTCTTCAGCGCCTGGATCGGCCCGTAGAACACATCCAGGTCCTTGAGCTCGAGAATGGGTGCACTCATATCAGTTCCTCTTCGTCGGCACCCAGGTAGGCGGCGATCACCGTCGGGTTGTTGCGGATGTCCTGCGGGGCGCCTTCGGCGATCACATTGCCGTGGTCGAGCACGACGATGTGATCGGAAATGCTCATGACCATGCCCATGTCGTGCTCGATCAGCACCACGGTGATGTCGTGTTCGTCGCGCAGCACACGGATCATGCGGCTCAGGGCCTCGGTCTCCTGCGGGTTGAGACCGGCGGCCGGCTCGTCCAGGCAGATGATCTTCGGCCGCGTGCACATCGCCCGGGCGATCTCCAGCCGACGCTGCTGACCGTACGACAACTCGCCAGCCAGGCGGTTGGCGCAATCGACCAGATCGACCACCTCCAACCAGTAGAACGCGTGGTCCAGCGCGTCGCTTTCGGCCTGGCGATACCCCTTGGTGTTGAGCACCCCGGCCAGCAGGCTGCGGTTGACCCACATGTGCTGGGCCACCAGCAGGTTTTCCACCACCGACATTTCCTTGAACAGGCGAATGTTCTGGAAGGTGCGCGCAAGGCCCGCGCGGTTCACCAGATGGGTACCACCGAACATCTTGTAGTACAGACGATTGGCGAAGCGTGTCGGCGAAACGAAATCCGTCGCCTCGAAGCGTTCGCCCAGCAGTTGGATGACGTTGGTGTGGCTGCCACGCACGTTCAGCTCGATACGCCCACCGCTGGCCTTGTAGAAGCCGGTCAGGCAGTTGAACACCGTGGTCTTGCCGGCGCCGTTGGGGCCGATCAGGGCGAAGATCTGGTTGCGCTTGACCTTCAGGCTGACGTCGCTGAGCGCCTTGATGCCGCCGAACTGCATCATCAGGTTGTCGACCGAGAGAATGATTTCGTCGCTCATGGCGCCACTCCTTTACGTGGGACCACGCCAGTGCGGCTGATGCGAATCAGCCCTCGCGGTCGCCAGATCATCATCAGCACCATCAGCACACCGAACAGCAGCACGCGGTACTCGGAGAAGCTGCGCAGCAGCTCCGGCGCCACGGTCAGCACGAAGGCGGCGATCACCACGCCCACGGTCGAGCCCATCCCGCCCAGCACGACGATGGCCAGGATCAACGCCGATTCGAAGAAGGTGAACGAGGACGGGTTGACGAAGCCTTGGTAAGTGGCGAAGAACACCCCGGCAAGACCGGCAGTAGACGCGCCAAGGGTGAAGGCCGAAAGCTTGACCAGCACGTGGTTCAGGCCCATCGAACGGCAGGCGATCTCGTCTTCGCGCAGCGCCTCCCAGGCGCGGCCGACCGGCATGCGCGTGAGCCGGTGCTTGATGTAGAGCACCGCCAATACCACCAGGAACAGCACGATGTAGATGAACAGGAACTTGTAGTTGGCGTTGTATTCGATACCGAAGAACTCGTGGAACGGCACCCCGCCATCCTTCGCCCGACGGCCGAACTCCAGCCCGAAGAAGGTCGGCGACGGCGCCGGCATGCCGTTCGGGCCACCGGTGAACGACAGCCAGTTGTTCAGCACCAGGCGGATGATCTCACCGAAGCCCAGGGTCACGATCGCCAGGTAGTCGCCATGCATGCGCAACACCGGGAAGCCCAGTATGCATCCGGCCAGTGCCGCAGCGATGGCCGCCAGCGGCAGCACGCTCCAGAAGCCCAGCCCCAGGTACTGGTAGCCCAGCGCCAGGCCATAGGCGCCAATGGCGTAGAACGCCACGTAACCCAGGTCGAGCAACCCGGCCAGGCCGACCACGATGTTCAGGCCCAACCCCAGCAGCACGTAGATCAGCCCGAGGATGACTACGGTCAGCAGGTACTTGTTGGCAAAGATCGGGAAGACGATGGCGATGACGATCAACGCCGGGATGATGTAGCGCAGGCGCGACTTGTAGTCGGGTGCCAGCACGTGCACGCCTGAGCCGCCGCTGTCGAAACCTTGCAGCAGGCGTTGGCCGGTGGTTGTCTGCAGGAACAGGCTGAGCACGAAGCGACCGATCATCACCCCGCCGACCAGCCAGGCCACGCGCCGGGGTTCTGCATTGAAGCTGTAGCCGTCGAGCACCACGCCGACGACAGGTCCGAAAACGATGAGCGCCAGCAGGCCGGCGACGAGGGTCTCGATCAGGCTGCGCTTGATGTCGAAACCCTTGCTTGGGGAAGTGGAGGCAGTATTGGCAACGGACATGATCACACCTTAGCCACGAGCGGGCGACCGAGCAGGCCTTGTGGACGGAAGATGAGGATTATCACCAACAGCGAGAAGCTGAAGACGTCCTTGTAGTCGGAGTTGACCAGCCCAGAGAACAGCGACTCGGAAATGCCCAGGATGATCCCGCCGAGCATGGCGCCCGGTAGCGAGCCGATGCCCCCGAGTACCGCGGCAGTGAACGCCTTGATGCCGATGATGAAGCCCGCATAGAAGTCGAAGGTGCCGTAGTTCATGGTGATCAGCACACCCGCCAGCGCTGCCATCACCGCACCGATGACGAACACATAGGAGATCACCCGGTCGGTGTTGATCCCGAGGATCGACGCCATCTTGCGGTCCTGCTGGGTGGCGCGGCACATGCGCCCGAGCTTGGTGTACTTGATGACATAGGTGAGCAGGCCCATGCCGACGAAGGCGGCAACCAGGATGAAGATCTTGGTGTAGGTGAGCTGGACGAAGCCGGTGCCGATATCGACGCGCCAGGCGCCTTCGAGCAGGGTCGGTACGCCTTGCTGGCGCGCCCCCTGGCTGAGCTGCGCGTAGTTCTGCAGGATCAGCGAGATACCGATGGCGCTGATCAGCGGCGCCAGGCGGGTGGAGTTGCGCAGTGGCTTGTAGGCGATGCGCTCGATGGTGAAGCCATAGACACCGGTGACGACAATGGTGAACAACAGCGTGCCAAGCATCAGCAGCGGGAAGGATTCGATACCGAAGTAGGCCAGCAATGCCAGGCTGATCGCCGCGAGATACGCGGAGATCATATACACCTCGCCGTGCGCGAAGTTGATCATGCCGATGATGCCATAGACCATTGTGTAGCCGATGGCGATCAGACCATAGACAGACCCGAGGGTCAGCCCATTGATCAGTTGCTGCAGGAAAATACCATCCATAACGCAATCTCACCTGTTGAGATTGCACGAGCGCCGACCACGGCGAGGGCAAGGGCAGAGCGTCCCTCGCCGCGCAGGACTGTGCAGATCTACGGATAAAGTACAAATACCGCGGGGCTGGGCCCGGTGCGCCAACGCGCCCGGGCCGCGAGCCGTTGTTATTTTTGTTTTTCCAGCTGGTGGTACTTGCCGTTGGCATCCCACTGGTAGACCACGTAGTCGGAGACGGTCAGGTCGCCCTTGCTGTCCCACTTCTTCTCGCCCATGACGGTCTTGACCGGATTGGCCTTGAGCCACTTGGCGGCGTCTTCGCCCTTGTTCGACTTGGCGCCGTTGAACGCGGCGGCCAGCGCCTGGATCGAGGCGTAGGCGTACAGGGTGTAGCCTTCAGGCTCGGTGCCGGCCTTGCGGAACTCCTCGACCACCGCCTTGCTGTCCGGCAGCAGGCGCGGGTCGGCACCAAAGGTCATGTACACCCCGTCGGTGTATTGCGCACCGCCTGCGGTGGCCACCAGTTCGTCGGTGACGATACCGTCGTCGGACATGAACTTGACGTCCTTCAGGCCCTGCTCGCGCAGTTGGCGCACCAGCGGACCGGCTTCCGGGTGCAGGCCGCCGAAGTAGACGACGTCGGCACCGGTGGAGCGGATCTTGGTGACCACGGCGCTGAAGTCCTTCTCGCCACGGGTCAGGCCTTCGTACAACACAGGCTTGACGCCGCGCTTCTCGAGCTGCGCCTTGGTCGCATCGGCCAGGCCCTGGCCATAGGTGTCCTTGTCGTGCAGGACCGCGACCTTCTTGCCCTTGAGCACATCGACGATGTAATCGCCGGCAACGATGCCCTGCTGGTCGTCACGTCCACACATGCGGAACATGGCCGACAGGCCACGCTCGGTGACCTGCGGGTTGGTCGACCCGGGGGTGATCGCGATGACGCCCGCTTCGTCGTACACCTCGGAGGCGGGAATGGTGTTGGAGGAGCAGAAGTGTCCGACCACGCCGATCACCTTGTCCTGATCGACCAGGCGGTTGGCAACGGCCACGGCCTGCTTCGGCTCGCAGGCGTCATCGCCCTTGACCAGGACGATCTTCTCGCCGTTGATGCCGCCGGCCTTGTTGACCACATCGGCTGCCGCCTGGGCGCCCTTCATGTATTGCTCGCCAAACGCTGCGTTGGCGCCGGTCATCGGGCCCGCTACGCCGATCTTTACGTCGGCCTGTACATACGAAGAAACACCCAGTGCCGTAGCCACGGCCAGTGCCAGGAAACCTTTCTTGTAAAACGTCTGCGACATGAGGTGGTGCTCCTAGAGTTTTTTTAGTTGGCACTACAACTTCATCAACCCTGTGCTCTGAGCAAGGGCCGTGCCATCGGTTTTGTCTTCCGGGAAAACACACTTCGCTGGGCCACTGCAGACCTCCGGCGGTCGTTTCTTTATTGAGCGTGCAACCGTCTGCCACAGGGCAGGCGCCACTGAACGCAAAACAAAGGAGCAACCGCAAGGTGCCATCATTGCAACCCTCGCAAGTGTTTACGTGCAACCATCCTGTAACAGCATGACGTCACCGAAGTGCACACCGCTGGTGCGCGACTGCTACAGGCAGGCACTGTTTCAAGGCTAGACGCTGTGACGGGGAATGGTGGTTTATCGATGATGGCCTTTTCGCATTCAGGCGGCGTTTCCCCGCAAAGGGGCCACCACAAATCCCTGGCCCCCTCTCGAAGCTGGCACAATAGGCACCAATCGCCGCCCTGGAGCCATTCAATGAGCGAGAGCGCATTCGCCGAGCGCATCGTGCATAACCTGCTCGACACCGACTTCTACAAGCTCACCATGATGCAGGGCGTCCTGCACAACTACCCGGACGCCGACGTGGAATGGGAATTCCGCTGCCGCAATGGCGAAGACCTGCGCCCCTATCTGGGCGAAATCCGCCGGCAGATCGAACGGCTGGCCGACCTCACCCTCGACGACGGCCAACTGACCTTCCTCGAGCGCATCAGCTTCCTCAAGCCCGACTTCCTGCGCTTTCTCGGCCTGTTCCGCTTCAACCTGCGCTACCTGCGCATCGGCATCGAGCACGACCAGCTGTTCCTGCGCCTGCGCGGCCCGTGGCTGCACGTGATCCTGTTCGAGGTGCCGCTGCTGGCGATCATCAGTGAAGTGCGCAACCGCCACCTGCATCCGCAGATGCGCCTGAACGCTGCGCGCGACCAGCTCCATCGCAAGTTCGACTGGTTGCGCGCCAATGCCAGCGAAGAGGAGCTGGGCGCCCTGCAGGTCGCCGACTTCGGCACACGCCGACGCTTCTCGAGCCGCGTGCAGGAAGAAGTGGTGCGGGTGATGCGCGATGACTTCCCGGCACGCTTCGTCGGCACCAGTAACGTCGACCTGGCATGGAAACTGGATATCAAGCCACTTGGCACCATGGCCCACGAATGGATCATGGCCCACCAGCAACTCGGCCCACGGCTGATCGACAGCCAGATCGCCGCGCTGGACTGCTGGGTGCGCGAGTACCGCGGGCTGCTCGGCATCGCCCTGACCGACTGCATCACCATGGATGCATTCCTCGGCGACTTCGACCTGTACTTCGCCAAGCTCTTCGACGGCCTGCGCCACGATTCCGGCGAGCCGGTGGCCTGGGCGGAAAAGGCCATCGCGCACTACCGCAAGCTGGGGATCGATCCGATGACCAAGACCCTGGTGTTCTCCGATGGCCTGGACCTGCCGCGCACCCTGCAGATCTTCCGCGCACTGCGCGGTCGCATCAATGTCAGCTTCGGCATCGGCACCAACCTGACCTGTGACATTCCGGGTGTGGCGCCGATGAGCATCGTGCTTAAAATGACCGACTGCAACGGCTCGCCAGTGGCGAAGATTTCCGACGAAGCCGCCAAGACCCAATGCCGCGACGAGAACTTCGTCGCCTACCTGCGTCACGTATTCAAAGTCCCTAGCAAGGAGTAACCCATGCAAGCCGTTCAGCAAGAGATTGCCCAGGCGCTCAAGGTACAGCCGCCCTTCGCCGACGCCGCCGCGCTCGAGAAGGAAGTGGCCCGGCGCGTGGCCTTCATCAAGGACTGCCTGGCCAACGCCCGGCTCAAGACCCTGGTGCTAGGCATCAGCGGCGGCGTCGATTCGCTGACCGCTGCCCTGCTCGCCCAACGCGCTGTCAATGAACTGCGCGCCGAGACCGGCGACCAGGCCTACACTTTCATCGCCGTGCGCCTGCCCTACCAAGTGCAGCACGACGAGCACGACGCCCAGGCCTGCCTGGAGGTGATCAAGGCAGACGAAGTGCACACCGTCGATATCGCCCCGGCTGTCAGGGCCCTGGCCGCCGAAGTGGCGGAACTGAAGAACGGCTCGCCGACCCTGGTCGACTTCGTCGTCGGCAACGTCAAGGCGCGCACCCGCATGGTCGCCCAGTACACCATCGCTGGCGCGCGCGCAGGCCTGGTGATCGGCACCGACCACGCCGCCGAGGCGGTGATGGGCTTCTTTACCAAGTTCGGTGATGGTGCCTGTGACCTGGCGCCGCTGAGCGGGCTGGTGAAGAACCAGGTGCGGGCGATCGCGCGCAGCTTCGGTGCGCCGGAATCGCTGGTGGAGAAGGTGCCAACTGCAGATCTGGAAGACCTGGAACCAGGCAAGCCGGACGAGGCGTCGCATGGCGTGACCTATCAGCAGATCGATGACTTCCTGCATGGGCAGCCGGTTGACCAGGCAGCGTTCGACATCATCGTCGCCACCTACCGCAAGACCCAGCACAAGCGCGAACTGCCGTTCGCCCCTTGATCAGGCTGCAGAAAGACCTGTGGGAGCGGGTTCACCCGCGAATGCGTCGGTAGATTCGACATCGCATTCGCGGGTAAACCCGCTCCCACAGGGTTCAGCGTCAGCCTTTGATTACTTGACGACAACCTTGCCCTTCATCATCGAGATGTGGCCCGGGAAGGTGCAGAAGAAGCTGTAGTCGCCACCGGCTTCAAGCTTGGAGGTGTCCAGCTTGATGGTGTCTTTCTCACCAGCGCCAATCATCTTGGTGTGGGCGATGATCGCAGCGTTGTCAGCCTTGATGTAGTCCTTGTCCAGACCCTGGGTCATGCCCTCGGTGGCAATGGCCTGCATGTCGGCCGTCTTGCTGATCACCAGGTTATGGCCCATGACGTTCTTCGGCAGGCTGCCACCATGAGTCAGTTCGATCTCGACGGTCTTGCAGCTCTTGTCGACGGTGAACTCCTTGGTGTTGAACGACATCTGGTCGGTGGAGTCGACAGTCACCTTGCAGTCGGCGGCAAAGACAGAAGCGCTGGCGAGGGTCAGCAGGGATACCGCTACAGCTTTCGCAAACATCGTGAATCTCCTTGGCAGGGTTTTATCAATTGCGAGACTGCCTGAAACCGGCCAGGCCCTTGCTGATTTGAATCAAGGGCCATCAATGAGCCAGCCAGTAGTATTGTTCAATGGATTGTATACAAACAATCTAAGAGCACATCATGCCTGCTTGATAGACGATGGGACAACCTCTCATTTAGGAGCAAGTGCCATGAATCTCGGAAATTTCATGCGCGGCCTGTTGGCTGCCTATGCGTGCGGCGCAACCGGTGCGGCGGTCTGCGAGTTCGCCCGACCGGAGTGAACTCGACGCTTGGAGCACGCGGCATTGCGCCTTACCCTGTGTGCCCCGCTGCCTGCGCAGCGGGTGAACTGCACTGGAGATAAGCAATGCCCGTACGTTCCGTCTGTGTCTTCTGCGGCGCCAGCATCGGCGCCAACCCGGCCTATCGTGAGGCCGCCATCGCCCTCGGCCAGGCCATCGCCCACCGCGGCCTGACTCTGGTCTACGGCGGTGGCGCCGTCGGCCTCATGGGCATCGTCGCCGATGCTGCCATGGCCGCTGGTGGCGAAGTCATCGGCATCATCCCGCAGAGCCTGATGGACGCCGAAGTCGGCCACAAAGGGCTGACGCGCCTGGAGGTGGTCGACGGCATGCATGCCCGCAAGGCGCGCATGGCCGAGCTCAGCGATGCCTTCATCGCCCTACCGGGTGGGCTGGGTACGCTGGAAGAGTTGTTCGAGGTCTGGACCTGGGGCCAACTGGGCTATCACGCCAAGCCGCTGGGGCTGCTGGATGTGAATGGCTTCTATGAAAAGCTTGGCGGCTTCCTCGACCATATCGTCGAGGAAGGTTTCGTGCGGCCGCAGCACCGGGCGATGCTGTTGCTCGGTCAGCAGGCGGATGAGCTGCTCGATGGCATGGACAGCTTCATCGCCCCGGTGGCGCCGAAGTGGGTCGATCACAAGCCTGATTGATCGTTTTACAGAACCTGTGGGGACGGCGCTTCGCCCCCACCATGTTCCTTGCGGGCCTGGAGGTCAGCGCGGAATCACTGGCTGGCGCGGCTTCTTCTTGCCCTTGCCGCCTTTGGCCGCTTCCTTGCGCTCCTTGGCCGCCTGCTGGTTGCGGGCGAATGCCTCGGCCTTGGCCTTCTCGCGCTTGTCCCACGGCTTGCTGCCATCGCTGGCACGCGGCGGCAGGCCGTTGTGCTGGGTGAGGATCTTCTGCTCCTTGGCCACCTTGTGGCTGCCAGCCGGCGTCGAGTTCTTGCGACGCGCGCTCTGGTAGCTGTCGGTCTGCGGCTGGTGCAGCGGGATCAACTGGTGCTTGCCCGGGCCGATCAGGTCGGCGCGCCCCATGCGGGTCAGCGCTTCACGCAGCATCGGCCAGCCCTTCGGGTCGTGGTAGCGCAGGAACGCCTTGTGCAAGCGGCGCTGCTCGTCGCTCTTGACGATCTCCACACCCTCACTCTTGTAGGTGACCTTGCGCAGCGGGTTCTTGCCCGAGTGGTACATGGCCGTGGCCGACGCCATGGGCGAAGGGTAAAACGCCTGCACCTGGTCGGCGCGGAAACCGTTGCCCTTGAGCCAGAGGGCCAGGTTCATCATGTCTTCGTCGGTGGTACCAGGATGCGCAGCGATGAAGTACGGGATCAGGTACTGCTCCTTGCCCGCTTCCTTCGAGTACTTCTCGAACATGCGCTTGAAGCGGTCGTAGCTGCCGATACCCGGCTTCATCATCTTGTCCAGCGGACCACGCTCGGTGTGCTCCGGGGCGATCTTGAGGTAGCCACCGACGTGGTGGGTGACCAGCTCCTTCACGTACTCCGGCGACTCGACCGCCAGGTCGTAACGCAGGCCCGAGGCGATGAGGATCTTCTTTACCCCCGGCAGCGCACGCGCCTTGCGATACAGCGAGATCAGCGAGCTGTGGTCGGTATTGAGGTTCTCGCAGATGCCCGGGAACACACATGACGGCTTGCGGCAGTGCTTCTCGATCTCGTGGCTCTTGCAGGCGATGCGATACATGTTGGCGGTCGGGCCGCCCAGGTCAGAGACCACGCCGGTGAAGCCCGGTACCTTGTCGCGCATTTCCTCGATCTCGTGCAGGATCGATTCGTGGGAGCGGTTCTGGATGATCCGGCCTTCGTGCTCGGTGATCGAGCAGAAGGTACAGCCGCCGAAGCAGCCGCGCATGATGTTCACCGAGAAGCGGATCATCTCGTAGGCCGGGATGCGCTCCTTGCCATAGGCCGGGTGCGGGACGCGCGCGTAGGGCATGCCGAACACGTAGTCCATTTCCTCGGTGCTCATCGGAATGGGTGGTGGGTTGAACCACACGTCCACTTCACCGTGCTTCTGCACCAGGGCGCGGGCGTTGCCTGGGTTGGTTTCCAGGTGCAGCACGCGGTTGGCGTGGGCATAGAGCACCGGGTCGTTGCGTACCTTCTCGAACGATGGCAAACGGATCACCGACTTCTCGCGGGTCATGCGCGGACTGTCGAGAATCTGTACGACCTTGGCTTCGTTCGGGTCTTCCACCTCGCCCTTGGCCTGCTCGATGGCGCAGGCCTGGGTGTCCTGGGTGTTGACGTAGGGGTTGATGATCTTGTCGACACGGCCTGGACGGTCGATGCGGGTGGAGTCGATCTCGTACCAGCCCTCGGGGGTGTCCCGGCGGATGAACGCGGTGCCGCGCACGTCGGTGATCGACTCGATCTTCTCGCCGTTGGACAAGCGCTGGGCAACCTCGACCACCGCCCGCTCGGCGTTGCCGAACAGCAGGATATCGGCGCTGGCATCGACCAGGATCGAGTGGCGGACCTTGTCCTGCCAGTAGTCGTAGTGGGCGATGCGGCGCAGCGAGGCCTCGATGCCACCGAGCACGATCGGCACGTGCTTGTAGGCTTCCTTGCAGCGCTGGCTGTACACCAGGCTGGCGCGGTCCGGACGGCTGCCGGCCAGGCCACCAGGCGTGTAGGCGTCGTCGGAACGCACCTTCTTGTCGGCGGTGTAACGGTTGATCATCGAATCCATGTTGCCGGCCGCGACACCGAAGAACAGGTTCGGCTCGCCAAGCTTCATGAAGTCATCTTTGGACTGCCAGTTCGGCTGGGCAATGATACCGACGCGAAAGCCCTGGGCTTCCAGCAGGCGGCCGATGATGGCCATGCCGAACGATGGGTGGTCGACGTAGGCGTCACCGGTCACGATGATGATGTCGCAGGAATCCCAGCCGAGCTGATCCATCTCCTCCCTGCTCATCGGCAGGAAAGGCGCTGGCCCGAAGCATTCGGCCCAGTACTTGGGATAGTCGTAGAGTGGTTTGGCTGCTTGCATGTCAGTGACCGGTTCTGGTGTGCAGGGAAATCGCGGGCGCGGAATATAGCACAAATTTTGACCAAATCCGACGGTGGTGGTCGGAATCATAGTGATCGCCCAGAAAAACATCGCCCCCTGTGGGAGCGGGTTTACCCGCGAATGCGATGGCGGGTTAAACATCGCATTCGCGGGTAAACCCGCTCCCACAGGGGGCCGATTCAGCTCCGGGTGGTTATTCGTCGTCGTCGAAGTTGTACATGCCCGGCGCCAGGTTCTCGAAGCGGGTGTACTTGCCAATGAACGCCAGGCGGACAAAACCGATCGGACCGTTACGCTGCTTGCCGATGATGATTTCCGCCACGCCCTTGTGCTCGGTCTCGGGGTGATACACCTCGTCACGGTAGACGAACATGATCACGTCGGCGTCCTGCTCGATCGCTCCGGATTCACGAAGGTCGGAGTTGACCGGGCGCTTGTTCGGGCGCTGCTCCAGGGAGCGGTTGAGCTGCGACAGGGCGATGACCGGGCAGTTGAACTCCTTGGCCAGGGCCTTGAGCGAGCGCGAGATCTCGGAAATCTCGTTGGTCCGGTTGTCGCCGGCCGAGCCCGGAATCTGCATCAGCTGCAGGTAGTCGACCATGATCAGCGCGATCTCGCCATGCTCACGCGCCAGGCGGCGAGTACGTGCACGCATCTCCGAGGGGCTGATACCGGCGGTGTCGTCGATGAACAGCTTGCGGTCATTGAGCAGATTGACCGCCGAGGTCAGGCGCGGCCAGTCATCGTCGTCGAGCTGGCCGGAGCGGACCTTGGTCTGGTCGATGCGACCCAGCGACGAGAGCATACGCATGATCAGCGATTCGCCAGGCATCTCGAGAGAGAACACCAGCACAGCCTTGTCGCTGCGCAGCACTGCGTTCTCGACCAGGTTCATGGCGAAGGTGGTCTTGCCCATCGACGGACGGCCGGCGACGATGACCAGGTCGGCGGGCTGCAGGCCGCTGGTCTTCTCGTCCAGGTCGGTAAAGCCGGTGGAAACACCGGTGATGTCGCTGTCGGAGTTGAACAAGGTGTCGATACGGTCGATCGCCATGGTCAACAGCTCGTTGACCCCCACCGGGCCACCGGTCTTGGGCCGCGCCTCGGCGATCTGGAAGATCTGCCGCTCGGCGTCGTCGAGAATCTCTTCGGCGTTGCGCCCTTGAGGGTTGAAGGCGTTGTCGGCGATGTCGGTACTGATGCTGATCAATTGGCGCAGCGTCGCCCGCTCGCGGATGATCGCGGCGTAGGCCTTGATGTTGGCCACCGACGGAGTGTTCTTGGCCAGCTCGGCGAGGTACGCCAGGCCACCGACCTGGGTCGATAGGCCTTCCTTGTCCAACTGCTCGTGCAGGGTGACCACGTCGAACGGCTGGTTGGCATCGGCCAGCTTGTGCACGGCACGGAAAATCAGACGGTGGTCATGCCGGTAGAAATCGCCATCGGACACCTGGTCCAGCACTCGCTCCCAGGCGTTGTTATCCAGCATCAAGCCACCGAGCACAGCCTGTTCGGCCTCGATGGAATGCGGCGGCACCTTCAGGGCAGCGGTTTGCAGGTCGAGCTGTTCGGGATTGGTAATCTCGTTCATGGCCACGCAAGAATTCTGGGGGGTTCAAAAAGACAAAGGGCACGGCCTGAAAAACAGGACCGTGCCCGATGTTAACCGGCTGGCCCGCAAGGGGCCAGTCAGTCAGCGCAGCTTAGGCAGCTACGACGACCACGCGTACGGTGGCTTCAACGTCGCTGTGCAGGTGCACAGCTACGTCGTATTCGCCAACCTGACGGATGGTGCCGTTCGGCAGACGAACTTCAGCCTTAGCCACTTCAACGCCGGAGGCGGTCAGGGCATCAGCGATGTCGTGGGTGCCGATCGAACCGAACAGCTTGCCTTCGTCGCCAGCGGTGGCAGTGATGGTCACTTCCAGCTCGGCCAGTTGGGCAGCGCGGCTTTCAGCCGAAGCTTTCTTGTCGGCAGCGGCTTTTTCCAGCTCTGCACGACGCTCTTCGAATGCAGCCAGGTTAGCGGCGTTGGCAACGGTGGCCTTGCCGAATGGCAGCAGGAAGTTACGGCCGTAACCAGCCTTAACTTTTACTTTGTCGCCCAGGTTGCCCAGGTTGGCGACTTTTTCCAGCAGGATCAGTTCCATTTGGTAAAACCTCTTAACTTTTAACCTTCACCGTTCGCGGAATCATTCCCCTTGGGGGAGTGGCGACCGCGAAAATCAATCAGGCTGTCGACAATGGCCAAGACCACGAGCAACGGATAGGTCAGCTGCATGAACAGCACCAGCGTCACGTACAACCCCACCAGCCAGAATCTGGCCAGGCGTTTCTGGGCCACCAGCCCATGCAGCAGGGCAATGCCCGCGAACATGAGCGGCACACTGCACAGCGGCGTAAGCAAGGCGACGGCGGAACCGAAGTTCGGCCCGAACACCATGCACGCCAGCAGCACCAGTGCCGGCACCAGGGGAATCCGCACCGCTTGAAATTCGCGGCCGAAACCTCCCGGGTTGTACAACGCGGCCTGCCAGTACCGGCCCAACATCAGGGCCAGAACGCTGACGACCTGCAGCAAAGCTGCAATCAGGCCGTTGAGCACCGGTACGATGAGTGCCCCCAGGTGTGCCTGCTCCTCTACCGACAACTGCTGGTAGAGACCGTCGAGCATCTGCGGCAGGGCTTTTTCAAGCGCTCGCGCCAGAGCTTCGATCGGTTCGCGGAACACTGAACCGAGGATGACACCGTACAACAGGCCCAAGGCGATGCTGGACAACAGCACCCGGTTCCAGGAGTGCCCGGCGCGCAACAGCGCAGCCAGCCCCAGCGTCCCCAGCAGCACCATCAAGGTGCGCGGCTCACCGAAGATCCACCAGGCCAGCGCGGGCAAGATGCCCCACACGATGACCGAGGATGCGTCCTTGAAACCACGCCGCAGGAACACCAGGCTCCCGGCGGCGGCACTCAACCAGAACAACAGCGGCAATGCCGCACAACCAGCCACCACGACAGTGGCCTGCACACGACCGCGCATGATGAAATCAGCCAACGCTCGCATGCCTATCCCTTACTACTTGTCGACGACCCGGTCTCAGCGGCCGTGGCTGTCGGTGTAGGGCAGCAGGGCCAGGAAGCGGGCGCGCTTGATAGCGGTAGCCAGCTGACGCTGATAACGAGCTTTGGTACCAGTGATACGGCTTGGAACGATCTTGCCGGTTTCGGATACGTAAGCTTTCAGGGTGTTGAGATCTTTGAAGTCGATCTCTTTCACGTCTTCAGCAGTGAAGCGGCAGAATTTACGACGACGGAAGAAACGTGCCATTTAATAGGCTCCTCTAAAGGTCCGTGGATTACTCGTCAGCGTTATCGCTGGAGTCGCTGTCATTGCTGTCGTCGCCATCGGCGGAGTCAGCATGCTCAGGACGCTCGCGACGCTCACGGCGCTCGCTGCGGTTCTCTTCAGCCTTCAGCATCTCGGACTGACCGGTAACGGCTTCGTCGCGACGGATGACCAGGTTACGGATAACGGCATCGTTGTAGCGGAAGTTGTCTTCCAGCTCGGCCAGGGCCTTGCCGGTGCACTCAACGTTCAGCATCACGTAGTGAGCCTTGTGAACATTGTTGATTGCGTAGGCCAGTTGACGACGGCCCCAGTCTTCCAGGCGGTGGATCTTGCCACCATCTTCTTCGATCAGCTTGGTGTAACGCTCGACCATGCCGCCGACTTGCTCGCTCTGGTCCGGGTGAACCAGGAAGATGATTTCGTAATGACGCATGAATGCTCCTTACGGGTTAGTAGTCTGCCAGCGAATCTGGTCAGACAAGGAGTGAATGACACTGTATGTCTTGCTTGAGTGAAGGCACATGCGCACCCGCCAGCTCGGCAAGGGGCGCAATTGTAGAGAAGGCGGGTTGGACAAGCAAGGTGATTGGCGATTATTTGAACAGTCGGAAACATATTGGCGGGACATGTGAACGCGGCGGTGATGCTTTCGCGGGCAAGTCGGACCGCCGAACCGCCGCTCCCACAGGGGCTTACGCAGGTCTGTGGGAGCGGGCTTGCCCGCGAAAGGAACGCCGCCGCTTCAGGCTCTCAACGCTTGGCCTGACGCTGCCTCACCGCCTCGAACAGACACACCCCGGTCGCCACCGAGACGTTCAGACTGCTGACACTACCAGCCATCGGCAGCTTCACCAGGAAGTCGCAATGCTCACGGGTCAGGCGGCGCATGCCCTTGCCTTCTGCGCCCATGATCATCACCAGCGGACCGGTGAGGTCCTGCTGGTAGATCTCCTGCTCCGCTTCGCCAGCAGTGCCGACCACCCACAGGCCGCGCTGCTGGAGTTTCTCCAGGGTGCGCGCCAGGTTGGTCACGGCCACCAGCGGGATCACCTCGGCAGCGCCACAGGCGACCTTGCGCACCACGCCTGTGAGCGTGGCCGACTTGTCCTTGGGAATCACCACGGCAGTTGCGCCCGCAGCATCGGCGGTACGCAGGCAGGCGCCGAGGTTGTGCGGGTCGGTGACACCGTCGAGCACCAGGATCAGCGGCGGCGTCTCGGTGCGCTCGAGCAACTCCTCGAGCATCGCCTCGCCCCACACCTGGCTTGGGCTCACCTCGGCGACCACACCCTGGTGCACGCCCTCGACCCAGGCGTCCAGCTCACGGCGCTCGGCCTGGCCGACCGCAACGCGGTTTTCTGCAGCCAGCGCCAGCAGCGCCTGAAGACGCGGCTCGCTCCGCCCTTCCGACAACCAGATCTGCTTGACCCGCTTGGGATGGTGCTGCAGCAACGCCTGCACGGCATGTACGCCGTAGATTTTTTCCAGCTGACTCATGACTTGCCGCTCTTGCCCTTACGTGGCGCGCCGGACTTCGACGGGCCTTTGCGATGCTTGGTCTTGCCCGCAGCCTTGCTGCCCTTCTCGGCCTTGCTGCTGGTGTGCTGCCGCGCATCCCCCATCAGCGCCTTCTTCATCTCGCGGCTCTTGCGCACTTCGGCGTTACGCTGCACGGCGTCTTTCGGGAAGTAGGCTTCAGAAGCTTCGCTCTTGCGGCTGCGCGGCTTGGGCGAGATCCTCGCCTCGGTGGCCGCTGCCGGCTCGGACTTGGCCGCACCCTTGGTGGTCGCAGGCTTGCCGGCGTCAGCCGATTCGCTACGCGGCTTGCGGCCGCCCGGTGCCTTGATCGCGGCCTCGGAAAGTTCGAAGTCGATCTTGCGCTGCTCGAGGTCGACGCGCATCACCTTCACTTCGATGGTGTCGCCCAGGCGGAAGCTGCGACCGGTACGCTCACCGGCCAGGCGGTGGTGCACAGGATCGAAGTGGTAGTAATCGCCCGGCAGCGCACTGACGTGCACCAGGCCTTCGACATAGATGTCGGTCAACTCGATGAACAGGCCGAAGCCGGTCACTGCGGTGATCACGCCTGGGAAAGTCTCACCCACGCGGTCGCGCATGTATTCGCACTTGAGCCAGTTGACCACGTCGCGGGTGGCTTCATCGGCGCGGCGCTCGGTCATCGAGCACTGCTCGCCCATCTGCTCGAGGCTGTTCTCGTCGTACGGGTAGATCCGCGCCTTGGGAATGCTCATCGCACCGGCGCGCTTGACGTGCGGGGTGTCGATCTTCGAGCGGATCACGCTGCGGATGGCGCGGTGCACCAACAGGTCCGGGTAACGGCGGATCGGTGAGGTGAAGTGGGTGTACGCCTCGTAGTTCAGGCCGAAGTGGCCATTGTTCTCGGTGCTGTACACCGCCTGACTCAGCGAGCGCAGCATGACGGTCTGGATCAGGTGGAAGTCCGGGCGCCCGGCGATGCTCGCCAGCAGGGCCTGGTAGTCCTTCGGCGAGGGGTCCTTGCCCTTGTGCAGCGACAGACCCAGTTCACCGAGGAAGGCGCGCAGTTTTTCCAGGCGCTCCGGTGGCGGCCCATCGTGCACGCGGTACAGAGACGGCACGTTGTGCTTCTGCAGGAACTCGGCAGTGGCGACGTTGGCCGCCAGCATGCATTCCTCGATCAGCTTGTGGGCGTCGTTGCGCACGGTCGGACGAATTTCGTCGATCTTGCGGTCTTCGCCGAAGATGATCCGGGTTTCCTGGGTTTCGAAGTCGATCGCACCACGGGTATGACGGGCATCGACCAGCACCTTGTACAGCGCGTAGAGGTGCTTGAGGTCCGGCAGTACCGCGCTGTACTCCTCGCGCAGGGCCTTGCCCTCGCGGGTGCGGGAGTGCTCGAGCATGCTGCTGACCTTGTTGTAGGTCAGACGCGCATGGGAGTGGATCACGCCTTCGTAGAACTGGTAGTCGACCATCTGGCCGGCCTTGTTGATGGTCATCTCGCAGACCATGGCCAGGCGATCGACATGCGGATTCAGCGAGCACAGACCGTTGGAGAGTTCCTCGGGCAGCATCGGAATCACACGCTCGGGGAAGTACACCGAGTTGCCACGCTGCTGGGCCTCGACGTCCAGGGCCGAGCCCAGGCGCACGTAACTGGAAACGTCGGCGATCGCCACGTACAGGCGCCAGCCGCCGGAGAACAGGCGCAGCTTGCCCAGCGGCTCGCAATAGACGGCGTCGTCGAAGTCGCGGGCGTCCTCGCCGTCGATGGTGACGAACGGCAGATGGCGCAGGTCGATGCGCTTTTCCTTGTCCTTCTCTTCGACTTCGGAGCGGAACTTGCGCGCTTCCTTGATCACGTCCTTGGGCCAGACGTGGGGGATGTCGTAGCTGCGCAGGGCGACGTCGATCTCCATGCCCGGCGCCATGTAGTTACCGATCACCTCGACCACATCACCTTGCGGCTGGAACCGCGGGGTCGGCCAGTGGGTGATCTTGATCTCGACGAACTGGCCGATCTTGGCGCCGCCGTTGCGCCCCGCCGTCACCAGCACTTCCTGCTGGATCTTCGGGTTGTCGGGGGTCACATAGCCGATGCCGCCTTCTTCGAAGTAGCGGCCAACCACGCTTTCATGGGCGCGGGAGATGATCTCGACCAGCACGCCTTCGCGGCGGCCACGGCGATCGACACCGGACACGCGGGCAAGGCCACGGTCGCCGTCGAACACCAGGCGCATCTGCGCAGGGCTGAGGAACAGGTCTTCGCTGCCGTCGTCGGGGATCAGGAAGCCGAAGCCATCGCGGTGGCCGGAGACGCGGCCGCAGATCAGGTCGAGCTTGTCTACCGGGGCATAGGTGCCGCGCCGGGTATAGATAAGCTGACCATCACGCTCCATCGCGCGCAGACGGCGGCGCAGGGCCTCGATCTGGTCTTCTTCGTACAGACCGAACTCTGCCGCCAGCTCCTCGCGCGCGGCGGGTTCGCCACGGTCGGCAAGGCGCTGCAGGATCAGCTCACGGCTGGGGATGGGATTCTCGTATTTTTCCGCTTCGCGAGCGGCCTCGGGATCGAGGGATTGCCAATCGGCCATCAGAAGGGGTTCACCTTGGGGTATATAGATAGGAATTCTGGCATAGGCGTATTGAAACCGGAAATCTTTGCCTTGGACAGCCCCTGCGGGGCACCCCGGCAGCGGCATTAGGTCACTGGAATCAACAACTTGAATTTTTTGAAATTTTTTTCGATCCGGGGCTTTACAGCCCTCAGGGGCATCCGTATAGTGCGCACCACAACGACGGACAGCCGACGTTGTAGTTGAGATGAAACCTGATGTAAAGCATCATGTGACCTCGACAAAATGTGTGCCCAGGTGGCGGAATTGGTAGACGCGCTGGTTTCAGGTATCAGTGACTTAACGGTCGTGGAAGTTCGAGTCTTCTCCTGGGCACCAAATATTTCGAGTGATAGATAGCAGGTTTTTCTGTCATTCAGCAACACGATTCAAGTTTCATGCAGTAGATGTAAAAGCTTTGCCCAGGTGGCGGAATTGGTAGACGCGCTGGTTTCAGGTATCAGTGACTTAACGGTCGTGGAAGTTCGAGTCTTCTCCTGGGCACCATATAAAAACCCACTAGCTTGCTAGTGGGTTTTTTCTTGCCTGCGTTTTTTGCCCCCCGCTGCCCCGCATCCGCCTCCCCTCGACTATTTGCCTTCATACGGCCACATGAGAAACGATTTCGTTTACCATTGTTTCGAAATATGTAGCCGTAAGCGAGGAAGTACCCGCATGACGATCCGCCCGAAACTGCTGATGCGCACCCTGGCCGCCGCTGTCCTGGGCCTGGTGATTGGCGCGCCGGCCGCCCTGGCAGACGAACCGGTCACGCTGACCATGTACAACGGCCAGCACAAGGAAATCGGCGAAGCCATCGCCAAGGCCTACGAGGCCAAGACCGGTATCCACATCAATATCCGCAAGGGCAGCAGCAATCAGCTGGCCAGCCAGATCATCGAGGAAGGCGCGCGCTCGCCCGCCGACATCATCTACACCGAAGAATCCCCGCCACTGAACAACCTGGGCGAACTGGGCCTGCTGGCGAAGATCGACGACGCCACGCTGGACATGCTGCCCAAGGAATACGTGGGCGCCAACGGCACCTGGATGGGCGTGACCGCGCGCACCCGCGTGGTGGTCTACAACCCGAAGAAGATCGACGAGAAAGACCTCCCCACCACCGTGATGGACTTTGCCGATCCCGAGTGGGATGGCCGCGTCGGTTACGTGCCGACCAGTGGCGCCTTCCAGGAGCAGGCCGTCGCCATCCTCAAGATGCACGGCCGCGAAGCCACTGAAGAATGGCTGACCGGCCTGAAAGCGTTCGGCAAGACCTACACCAACAACATGGTTGCACTGAAAGCAGTGGAAAAAGGCGAAGTCGCTGCCGTGCTGGTGAACAACTATTACTGGTACGCCCTGGAGCGCGAGCGCGGCAAGCTCGACTCCAAGCTCTACTACCTGGCCGACGGTGACGCCGGCAACCTGGTGACGATCTCCGGCGCTGCGGCCGTCAAGGCCAGCAAGCATCCCAAGGAAGCCCAGGCACTGCTCAACTGGATGGCCAGCGAAGAAGGCCAGCGCGTGATCACCCAGACCACCGCCGAATATCCCCTGCACAAAGGCATGGTCTCCGATCGCGGCCTGAAGCCGTTCGAAGAGCTGCGTCCACCGAAGATCAGCCCGGCCGACCTTGGCAATGCCGAAGAAGCCATCGAGCTCGAACGTGAGGTCGGTCTGCTCTGATGACTGCCGCCGCGCCCGATCCGGCCCTGGTACGCTTCGTGCCACGCCGCAAGCGCCCCTCCGTGTGGGTGGTGCTGCCTGTGCTGTTCCTGGTGGCGATGAGCCTGCTGCCACTGCTGTATGTCGCCATCAAGGCCTGGGAAGCCGGCTTGCATGAAGCCCTGCGCCTGCTCTGGCGCCCGTTCGTGTGGGGATTGCTGCGCAACACCTTGCTGCTGATGGTGGGGGTCACCCTGGTGTGCATGGTGGTCGGCCTGGCGCTGGCCTGGCTGCTCGAACGCAGCGACCTGCGCGGGCGCCGCCTGTGGGGCGTGGTGCTGTGCCTGCCGTTTGCCGTACCTTCGTTCGTCAGCAGCTTTACCTGGGTGTCGCTGAGCTCGGACTTCGAAGGGCTCGGCGGGGCGATCCTGGTCATGGCGCTGTCGAAGTATCCGCTGGTGTTCCTGCCGGTGGCGGCAACCTTGCGCAACCTCGACACCTCGCTGGAGGAGTCGGCGCGCACCCTCGGTTGCAGCCGCTGGGGCGTGTTCCTCAAGGTCACCCTGCCACTGCTGTGGCCCGCCATGCTCGGCGGCGCGCTGCTGATCGCCCTGCACATGCTGGTGGAGTTCGGCGCACTGTCGATCCTCGGCCTGCAGACCTTCACCACCGCGATCTACCAGCAGTTCGAACTGGAGTTCAGCAACGCCAACGCCGCAATGCTCTCGGCTGTGCTGCTCGCACTGTGCCTGGTGATGCTCTGGCTGGAACTGCGCGTGCGCGGCAAGGCCCGCCACGTGCGCATCGGCCAGGGCGTGGCGCGTCGGGCACAGCCCTTGCGCCTCAAAGGCTGGAGCCTGCCGGCACAGCTGTTCTGTCTCGGGCTGGCGGTGCTGGGCAGCGGCATTCCGCTGGCCATGCTTGGCTATTGGCTGAGTGTCGGCTCGTCGGCAGCCTTCCCGGCGGCGGCGATCGGCAAGGCCTTGCTGACCTCCCTGTCGGTATCGCTGGGCGGTGCTGGCTTCTGCGTAGTGCTGGCATTGCCGATCAGCTTCCTGGTGGTGCGCTATAAGGGCCGCCTGGCGATCTGGGCCGAACGCCTGCCCTACCTGCTGCATGCGCTTCCCGGCCTGGTGATCGCTCTGACCCTGGTGTTCTTCGCCCTGCACTACGTGCCAGCGCTCTACCAGACCACTGCGCTGCTGATCCTGGCCTACGCCCTGCTCTTCCTGCCGCTGGCCCAGGCGCCAGTGCGCACAGCGCTGAACAAGGCCTCGCCAACGCTCGAGGAAGCCGCCCGCACCCTGGGCGCCAGCAGCTTCGCGGCATTCTGCCGGGTCACGCTACCGATCATCTTCCCGGCCCTGGCTGCGGCCTTCGCCCTGGTGTTCCTGGATGCCATGAAGGAGCTGACCGCGACCTTGCTGCTCAGCCCGACCGGCATGACTACCCTGGCCACGGAAGTCTGGGCGCACACTGCCAATGTCGAGTTCGCGGCCGCCGCGCCCTACGCGGCGCTACTGATCCTGGTATCGGGATTGCCGGTATACCTGCTGACGACACGGATGTACCTGAACAAGGCGTAGCATCGAGGCCCGGGCGCAGGCAGCCCGGGCCCAGCCATTCAATAGCCCAGCGCGCGTTTTTCCGGTCCGGCACTGACGGCATGGTTCGGTCTGCGCAACTGCAATACCGCGAAAACCGAAAGAACCACCGCCAGCCCCCAAAGGATCGGCGTCGCTCCCTGGCTCAGAGCCACCATCTGCAGACCGACGACCAACAGACGCAACAGCGCATCGAGCCGACCATTGGCCACCGAAGGTTCGCGCAGGCGCGCCACACCCCAGATGACATAAGCCAGGGCGCCTAGATTGATGAAGAACATCGAGGTTGGGTCGAGCACACTGAAGGACGTCCCCAGGCCAAGCCAGGCATCGAGCCCGGCAAAAAGCTGGAATGCCCAGGCACTCAGCAGTGGAACGGCAAATGGCAGGGTGGCGACGATGTCATAGATCGCGCCGATGCGGACGATGTTGGCGTAACGGGATTGATTCATTGGCAAACCTCCATGTGCATGCGTTCGAGAAGCTCTCTGACTTCGTAGAATTGTCCTGATTGCAGCGCGATCGCGTGACGTCGACCAAGCAGTTCGACGATTTGCGCGGCGCGTTGTTGCGCACTGACGATGTACCCCGGCTGCGTCGAGCGCTCTCGCAAGGCCACCAGTTCGGGAAAGCGCTCGTCGGCCTGCAGGATGGTTTGCGCCACGGTGGTGGCGACATTGCATAACCCCAGCACCGCAAAGAACACCTGCGGATTCTCCAGCTGGTAGACCTTGGCCAGGGCGTTGAGGGCGGCCTTGGAGACACTGTAGGAAAGCATGCCTGCGCGCTGACGAATGCCTGAAACCGAGGCCGAGAACACCACCTGGCTAACCTTGGCCTGTCGGCACAGCAGCAGGTCAAGCACCCATTTCACCGCTACCAGATTGAGCTCCAGCACCGAGCGGAAGGACTCCACTGGCGTATTGCTCGCAAGCTCCGGCGCGCTGCCGAATGTTCCGGCATTAAGGTAGGCCGTTTCGAATGTCGTCTCACCGATGAAGGCCTGCAGAACAGGCTGGACAGCCTCGCCCGCACAAAGATCCAGCGCCCGGAAGTGCATGCGTGGATGCTCCAGCAGCGCCGTTGGTACCCGTCGCGAAATACCCCAGACCTCATCGCCCCGCTCCAGGTGCAATCTGGCCAGTGCCAGCCCGATGCCCGAACTGACGCCCGTAATGAATATGTGAGCCATCAGTGCCTCACTCGAACTTGCCGATGTGATAGCCGCCATCGACGCTCAACACGCTGCCAGTCATGTAGCTGGCGCCGTCGCCAAGCAGGAACAACACTGCAGCAGCCACCTCGCCTGCCTCGCCGAAGCGTTTCATGACCGTAGCGTTGATCTTGCGCTCGGTGCCCGCAGGATTGGCCGCCAGCCGCTCCGGAGAGTTCATCCCGCCAAGAATCGGCCCTGGCGCTACCGCATTGACACGCACTGCATGGCGCCCATCGCGGTCGCAGGCATTCTCCATCGCCACCACTTGGGTCAGGGCGTTGAGCCCTGCCTTGCTCGCCACATAAGCAGCCTGGTTGGGCATGGCCATCACCCCCGCGCAGGAGGACAGATTGACGATCGAGCCGCCTGCCTTCCTGGCGATCAACCGCAACTCATGTTGCAGGCAATACAACGGGCCGTTCAGATTGATACGCACGACCCGCTCCCAGTCGTGTACCTGAAGGTCGGCGACCTGCGCATACGGTGCAGTGATACCCGCGGCATTGACGGCATGGTCGAGTCCGCCGAAACGCGCCTCGATCTCGGCGAAGGCATCGCGCACCGCGCCAGGCTCAGCTACATCGCACGGGATGAAACTGGCCTGCGCGCCCAGTTGCTCAAGCGCCGAACGCCCCTTCTCCAGGCTGCGGCCGAGCACAACGACGCGCGCCCCCTCCTCGCTCAGCCGCCGGGCAATGCTCAGGCCGATACCACTGCTGCCACCGGTGACAACGATGGTCTTTCCCTGAAACTGCATCTGGACTCTCCTTAGTCATATCGAATAGAGGCTGGCCGCTTGTACCGGTCATTGACGCAGCAGTACACGCGATCCAGCTGGGGATTGCTCTTGTCACGGAAACAGTTGCCCTCGAATCGACAGGCATGAACACTTCCCGGCTTGCCCTGCAACGACTTGTTCACCAGGTCGTTGTCAGCGAACAGGGCACGACTCATGCCCACCAGGTCAGTGACGCCCAGCTCGAGCAAGGCTTCGGCCTGGGCCAGCGAGCCAGTGAAGCCGGCAAAGCCAACCGGGAGCGACGTCAGTTCGCGGATGTGCTTCACGCCATGCACCAGCATGGCGTGCACACGCGGATCGGCGCGCAGCATGTAATGGAACGTCTCCTTGATTGCCGCCGAACACATCAAGGCCGCCACGCCTGCACGCTCCAGCGCAGGCACCACCTGCTCGAGCAGGGCCGGTTGCTGCCCCTTGTCACCCAGGCAATCATCGATCCCCAGACGCACGGAAATGTCGATGCCGCCCTGGGTTGCCTCCACGATCGCGTCCATGACCTCCAGCAGCAGGCGGGCCCGGCGCAATGGCGAGCCGCCGTAGCGATCCGTTCGCCGGTTGCTGTAGGGCGAGAGAAAGCTGCTCAACAGGTAGCCATTGGAGGCCTGCAATTGCACCATGCGGGCGCCGGCTTGCTGCGCCAGACGTGCTGCATGGGCGAACTGGGCACAGACGCTGCGGGCATCCTCGTGAGTCATGACCCTCGTGCCGCGACGACTTCGGCTACCCACTGCCCGGCTGGGCGCCAGTAGAACTCCGCCACTGCGAGCCAGATCGCCCTGGCTGCCGTAGTGCTGCAATTGCACGACCACAGGGCAGGCATTTTCCCGCCCGTAGTCGATCAGCGGCGCCAAGTGGTGGACGTGACGCTGCTCGTACAGGCACAACCCTCCCTCGTGCAGCCGTGTGGATGCATCGACTGCGGAGTTGGCCAATACCACCATGGCGCAGCCTCCATCGATGATGCCCTTGTAGAAGGTCAGCATCTGCGGCGTCAGGCAACCTTCACGACCCAGATCGATACCCATGGGTGCGAAGTACACACGGTTCTTCAGGTTCAGGTGTCGTCCGAGGGTGATGGACTGGCGCGTCAGCGGGTATCCCGAGGCCACG
The DNA here is from genome assembly GCF_016624805.1 of Pseudomonas sp. S44. Lineage (NCBI taxonomy): Bacteria > Pseudomonadati > Pseudomonadota > Gammaproteobacteria > Pseudomonadales > Pseudomonadaceae > Pseudomonas > Pseudomonas sp. S44. The sequence continues at coordinate 41,991 of NZ_JACVTY010000009.1, read as the reverse complement.
CCGGTTACCCGCTCTGCCGATCATTGCAAGGCGCGCCCTGGGCATCATTGCTTGCCAGGGCAGCCACCGACAGCTCCTGCAAGGGCTCGTGGAAGCAGTGGCACTTGATGACTTCCTTGAGCGTCGACAGCGTGGCGCGATCAAGCTTGGCGAATACGGCCAGTTGCACCGCGGCCTGTTGTGAAGGTCGGCACTCGACGATCGGAAAGCTCAGAAAACCCATGTCCCGCACATAGATGGACAGTTGCACCACCTCATGGGCCTGCGCGTTTTCCTCCATGCGAAACCTCACCGCCCGCAGTGAAACATGCTCGAGCAACCCCTCGACTGCCGTGCCGCGCGCCGTGTGCAACAAAACCTGCGGCAACACGCGGTTGGAGGGGGCGAACCAGTGGCTCTCCGGAAAGTTGACCGTGCGCATGCGCTTGAACAGCGGCATCTTGATCGCACTGCCACGCAGGCGCAGCGTGGTGACCAGATTACCGTTCTGGAAGAACATTGCGGTCTTGTCCACCGTCCGGGGCAGGGCGCGCTTCTCGCCAGCGCTGTGCTGGACCACAACCTCCACCGCATAGGTGGACTCGGTGTAGTTATTGAAGGAGACGGACAAGTCTTCGATCGAGATCGAGATTTCACCGCGCCGGTAACCCGAATGGCTATAGAAATAGTGGTACATCGCCTGACGAGCCACTTCGATCAGCATCAGGCCAGGCACGTGCTCATGGGGCTTGTTGTAGAAAAAGTAGTTGTTGGTGTCGTTCATCAGGCCGTACGACGACAGGTTGGCACGTGTCCAACCCGGCAGCGCGTGCAGCGTGTCGGCCAATTGAGTGACCAACGCCGGATCTGCTGCCGGCAACCCGAAACGCCTCTGCAGGTAGCACTCGACCTGACGCGGTAGCCACGCAGCGGACAGTCGGTAGCCCCCCTCGTGCAAGGCATAGTAGGCCTGGGCATTCATTTCGAAACTGTCGAGGGAGTCGAAGTCTTCCTGCCCGAGTGTGGTGGGAATGCTGGCAAGCACCCGGCCACCTTGAGCGTCATCGCGATACAGGACGCCCAACGCAGCACACCCGCGCTCATCGAGATGTTCGAGCAGGAAGTTGGTCTCTTCGACGGTCAGACGAGCCGGCAGAAGATCCTGAAATCCGCAGAGCAGTACGTCGTCCACAGTCCCTTTGTGCAAGACCTGTGGAGTCAGGGGTAACTGACGTTCCATGTTGATTACCTAATAGGGTTCGACGGGGAAGGCGAGCACAGCGTTCTTCAGCATGCGCTTGACGATGGGGCCGTGAGCAGGGCCGACCGGGATCATGTAAAGCCTTCCGAAGGCGTTGTACCGCTGGACGGAGGTCGTCACGCTCAAGCGCTGCACGCCCTCGCCTGCGGGCGTGAGATCGAGGCAGACCATGACCGCCAAGTGCGTATCGCGCGAAGTGAGCACCAGCCGATGCGCATCGATCGCCTCCACCGTGAAGAAGTCGAGGCGCTCGCCCACCGCAGGTTCCCGCTCGGCCGTTCGGGGTGTGAAACCATGGATGTCGGCCACACGGAACCGGCGGGAAACGAAGTCACGAAGGCGAAAAGCCGTAGAGAGCCACGCCGGGATATGCGCAGTCATCGCGCAGTAAGCCTGCAGGGCCGTGACGCGCCCGCCGATGCGCACCGCAGCGCAGTGCAGGAAATCCAGCTGCGCAAGCTCGGCGACCAGGCGAACATCCTTGGGGGCGCAAATCAGGGCCGCGGGCATCATCTGCACGCCCCTGTCATTGCTGGAGCAGGGCGATGGCAGCCAATTCGGCCTTGAGCAGCAGCTTCTCGTAGGCCTCGTCGGGTGACTCCTGGCGGCTGGTGATCAAGCCCGCGATTTCACGCGCAGACTCGTCCAGCGGCTCATCGGCGATGAACACCGACTCGAACAACGGAATCGGCGGCAGGTAATGACCTTTCACGTAGGCGACGGTCTGCTGCAGCGGTCGCAGAAGCTCATCCAGCGTGAAACGGTTGAACCCGCCCGCACGGTAGCCGGACGCTGGCGCCCCGACGGTGGTGACGATCAGAAACTCCTTGTCCTGCAGCTTGTCACCACCGCGTGCATAGGCAAAACCGGGCGTGAAGACATCGTCGATCCAGCGCTTCATCAACGCCGGGCACGAGTACCAGTACAGCGGGAAAAGCAGCACGATGCGTTCATGGGCGCACAGCAGCTTCTGCTCGGCGGCAATGTCGAAGCCATTGCTGCCCAGTGCGGCCGACAGGGGGTGCAGCGTGACATTGCTACCTTGCAAGGCTTCGACGATGGCGGCATTGGCCCGCGAGCTGCTCAAGTCAGGATGACCGATTACGACCAGAATGTTATCCATGGAGAAGTCCTTTCAAGTGATGGTGTCCAGGCCGCAGCCAGGGGGGGTCATGCGGCGCGGTGGATTGAACGATAGTCCGCGGCATCTGTAACCTCCCCAATTGTGCAGGCCTGGGTCGGGACGTCGATCCAGCAAGCGAATAGCCAATGGTCGCCCACGCGCACCGGCGCCGCGGCTCGACGGGCGCGATAGCCTGCACGGCGCAGCAATCGCTCGATGCCTAGTGGCGACACGGTGATCAACTGCCGCACGCCCCGAGCGGCCGCACAGCGCAACACGGCATCCAGCAACTGCGTGGCGACGACGGAAGAAAATTGGCCGCCAGAGGTCCGCCCGGCCAGACCAAAATCCATGGCGGAGAAACGCGACAGCTCCCAGATCCGCGAATCACATGGCAGTGTCTGATCGCCCATCAACTGCGGGAATACCTCTGCAAGCAGGTAGCGTTGGTTGGTTGGCAGCACGCGCGCCGTGCCTATGACCTGCTCCTGATCATTGAAGGCAAGCACATAGAGCGTCTCGTCATGGTCGAACTGATCACGCTCGCGACCTGGATCACACGCTAGCTCCCACCCCAGGGTGTCGACGAATACCCGATAACGATAACGGTCCATCCGCAGCAAGCGCGCCTGCCCCAGCTCCTGCTGTGTTCCAACGACGATTTCCATCTCGCGTCCTCCGGCCAATGTGGAAAGGACGCGTATTCGACTCGAAGTAGGGTGATAGCAAAACTGCACTATTTGGCAGGGTACTTCTGCACATAAGCGCAGGCCGTTCGCGCTAGGCCAGCAACCCCAGAAGCGCCGCCCGCGCTACCGCTGCCGTACGATTCGCAGCGCCCAGTTTGGCGCCGGCATTGCGGGTGTGGAATTTCACCGTTTCAATCGACAAGGTGAGGATGTCGGCAACCTCGTTGAGCGTCTTGCCATCGGCAGCCCAACGCAGCACTTCGCGCTCACGTTCGGAAAGCGGGGACTGCGGCTGCGGTTGCCAGGAGTCCGAGAGCAGCCGCGAGAAGCCTTGGTGGGCGACATTCGCCAGCCAGCGCATCCGCGTCTCATGGGCACGCAACTCACATGCGCCGATCCCTTCGCCGGAGCGCGCCAGGGTCAGCATCCCTCCGCCCTTGCTCCCCTCCAGACACGATTGCGCCCAACCGTGGCAAAGACCGGCCTGCCGTGCCTCATCCCACAACTGCGGAGCGTCGGCGAATATTTCGTCGCCCCAGACCACTGGCTGCATCGAGCGCTGACAGTGGCGGACCGTCGGGTCAAGGAGCAGGTATCCATTGGCATGGTAATGATCACACCATGACCGGCTGTAGTTGCTGAGCATGACGATCCGCGGCTTGGTGACAGGCAGCGGCGTGCGCAGGCCATAAGCACAGTAATCGAAGCCCAGACGGCGCGCGGCTGCCTTGACCTCTTCCAACAACGTTTGCGTATCGCGCGCGTCATAAACCGCGGCCAGCATGTCGCCCATCCATTGCATTTATTATTCTCTCCATGAATGTGAAGCTGCTGCAGCCGCCCCCCTGAAGGTGCGAGCCTAGCGGAGCTGCAACAGCCGGACATTGAGCGATATCAATTCGCCACAACGTTAACGAATACTACCGCGCGGTATTTATCCCGTGGCCAGCCTGGTCGGTTCGGCACCTTGGCGCTGATGATACAAGCACAGCGTTACAAAAATGCTGGCGCCCCCGGGCGATTCACCGATATCTCCTGCCTATCTGGATTGACGCCTGCTCAAGCCCTGAACTGCCCCAGACTCGCCCTCAACTGGGCCGCCAGATCATCCAGCACCTTGCTGCTGGCCGTGGTCTGCATCACCACTTCGGCCGAGCGCTCTGCCTGCGCGTGGATATTCTCGACCCGCCCCCGCACCGCCTGGGCGCCGTTGGCCTGCTGCTCGGCGGCGCGAGTCGCCAGGCCGATGGCGGCATGCACCTGCTCCACCGCCGCCTGCACCGACTGCTGGCGGCGTTCGTTATCACGCAACACCAGCAGCCCTTCGCTGGCCTGGCGCCCCGCCTGGCCGATGGTGGCCACAGCCTCTTTCGCCCCCTGTTGCAAGGCAACGATATGCGCCTGGATATCGCCGGTGGAGCTCTGCGTCTTGCTTGCCAGAGCCCGCACTTCATCGGCTACCACTGCAAAACCGCGCCCTGTCTCACCGGCACGCGCCGCCTCGATCGCCGCGTTGAGCGCAAGCAGGTTGGTCTGCTCGGCAATGCCGTGGATCACGGTCAGCACCACTTCGATCTGCTCGCTCTGCTTGGCGAGGCGCTCGATGACCTGCGAGCCGCTTTCCACTTCCCCCGCCAGCTTCTCGATCAGCTTGGCCAGCTGGGTCGAGGCGCGACTGTTCTCGTCGGTAGCCTGGCGGATATCCACGACCTGCTGCAACGCCGCCTGCATGGCGTGGCTCTCGGCCTGAGCCTCGTCGGCCATGCTCGACAGGTCGCGCAGACTCGCCGCCACCTCGTCGCGCTGCAACGCTGCCGCTGCATCGGCCCCCGCATTGCGCTGGGCCATGGTGCCGATTTCCACCCCGGTACGCTGGGCCACTTCACCGGCTTCGCGAACGATGGGCTGAAGCTTGTCGACGAAGCGGTTGACCGCCGACGCCATGTCGCCGATCTCGTCACGGCTGTCGAGCGCCACACGCTTGGTCAGGTCGCCCTCCCCGGCGGCCAGGTCGTCGAGGGCAGCGATGAGCAGGCGCAGCTTGCTGACCACTCGTCGCCCCAGCACCACGGCAACCACCAACAGCACGCCAAGCCCGACCAGCACCAGGCCGACGCCGATGCGCCAACGCAGCTCGCCGGCCGCGTCGCGAACCGTCTGCGCGGTATTGGCCTGCATGGCAGTGGCGCTGTTCTGCGCGGTCTCAAGACGAGCCTGCAGGGTCTTGCCGCTATCGGCCGCGGCAGCGCCGAGGCTCTCGCCGACCAGTTGCTCGCCACTTGCGATCAGGGCGGCAAAGCGCTGGTCGAGCGCCTTGAGCTCTTGATCGACGGCAGCGGTCGAGACCCCCATGAGTACCTTGCCGATCTGGGCGCCATTGGGGCTGATCGAAGCCTCGACGAAGTACACCGATGGATCCCGGCGCGCAGCGTCGAGCACCTTGTCCAGCGCCCGCTCGCCCTGGCCCTTTTCCATCAGCGCCTGATTGATCGGGTTCTGGCGGTTGAGGTAACGGGTGAGGTGCTCGCCCTCGGCGTTGTCGTAGATCACGAACAACACGTTGGGATTGCGCTGCGCGCGACGAGCGAAGTCAGATAGCGTGGGGACGTCATTGTCCCAGATCGCCCTCGGTGCCACCGAGGCCAGCAACTCGGCCATATCGTTGGCCGACTCCTTGAGGCTTTGCTCCAGCGTGGTGCGTAGCTGTTGCTGTTCGCTCTGTAATCGCGTGGAAAGCCCCGCGCTCAGGCGTTGCCGGGTACTGGCCGAGAGGCTGTCGAGACCGGAGCGCACATCTTGCCCGGCCTGCTCCAGCTCACCTGCCAGCTTGCGACTGTCAGCGCCCAGGCGTTCGCCCAGGTCGGCCTCCAGCGCAGTGACGGTGCTGCGGGTCAGCACCACGGCGACCACGACTTGCACTAGAAGAGCGATACCAAGTGCAACAAAAACAGGCCGCAGGAGGCGGCTTCGTAACAGAGAGAGGATGGCAGACACGTTTGAACCCCCGTGTTTCTGGCGCCATTACTTTGATGGCATCTACAGAATCTTCTTACAGCAAGGGTCATGCCTGAAGCAGGAGGGAAATACGCCAAGGTCTAGCAGCCCGATGAACCGTGGTAGCGGGCTTACCCGCGAAAGACCACTGCAGCCAGGAACAAAAACGCCGCAACCCCTTGCAGGGCTGCGGCGCTGGATCAGCCAGAAGGCAGATCAGGCGAACGGATGACGCAGCACGATGGTCTCGTTGCGGTCCGGGCCGGTGGAGATGATGTCGATCGGGGCACCGACCAGCTCCTCGATGCGCTTGATGTAGTTGCGCGCGGCCTGCGGCAGCTCTTCCAGGGCTTTCACGCCCAGGGTCGACTCGCTCCAGCCTGGCATCTCTTCGTACACCGGCTCCAGGCCGATGTAGCTGTCGGCATCGGAAGGCGCGTCGATCACCGCACCGTTCTCGTTCTTGTAGCCGACGCAGATGTTGATGGTTTCCAGACCGTCCAGCACGTCCAGCTTGGTCAGGCAGATACCCGAGATGCTGTTGACGTCGATGGCACGACGCAGGATCACGGCATCGAACCAGCCGCAGCGACGGGCACGACCGGTGGTGGAGCCGAACTCATGGCCACGCTTGGCCAGGGTAGCACCGGTTTCGTCGAACAGTTCGGTCGGGAACGGACCGGAACCCACGCGGGTGGTGTAGGCCTTGGTGATACCGAGGATGTAGTCCAGGTACATCGGGCCAACGCCCGAACCGGTGGAGATGCCGCCAGCCGTGGTGTTCGAGCTGGTGACGTACGGGTACGTGCCGTGGTCGATGTCCAGCAGAGAGCCCTGGGCGCCTTCGAACATGATGTCCTTGCCGGCACGGCGCAGGTTGTGCAGTTCGGCGGTGACGTCGAGCATCATCGGCTTGAGCTGCTCGGCATAGGCCATGCACTCGTCGAGGGTCTGCTGGAAGTCGATGGCCGGCTCTTTGTAGTAATTGACCAACTGGAAGTTGTGGTAGTCCAGCAGCTCACCGAGCTTGGCGGCGAAACGCTCGCGGTGGAACAGGTCACCCACGCGCAGGCCGCGACGGGCGACCTTGTCTTCGTAGGCTGGGCCGATACCACGGCCGGTGGTGCCGATCTTGGCTTCGCCACGGGCCTTTTCACGGGCCTGGTCCAGCGCCACGTGGTACGACAGGATCAGCGGAGCAGCCGGGCTGATGCGCAGGCGCTCGCGAACCGGTACGCCCTTCTCTTCGAGCTTGGTGATTTCGCGCATCAGGGCGTCCGGCGCGACGACGACGCCGTTGCCGATCAGGCACTGTACGCCTTCACGCAGGATACCCGACGGGATCAGGTGCAGAACGGTCTTCTCACCGTTGATCACCAGGGTGTGGCCCGCGTTGTGGCCGCCCTGGTAACGCACGACGGCGGCAGCATGTTCGGTCAGCAGATCGACGATCTTGCCTTTGCCCTCATCACCCCACTGGGTGCCCAGGACGACGACATTCTTACCCATAACACTTGTCCTCATTCACGCAACTTGGTTGCCGGCCCATTGCCGGCGAAGAATCTCAATGGGTCAGCGGCAGAACCTGCCAGCGCCCGTCTTGCTGAATCAATTGCCGATCACAATCCGCCTCGAGAGCAGCACTCAGCGGCTGGCCAGGCAGTGCCTGGACCACACGCTGGCCCTCGTTGCGCAACTGGCAGACCTGCTGCCAGAGGGCCGCGTCGCCACTGTCCGGCATCCAGATGCCGCCAGAAGGCAATACGACCTCCGCTCGCCCCAGTGTGACCAGGGTCTTCAAATCCGTGGAGAAACCGGTGGCCGGACGTGCCCGGCCGAAGTCGGCGCCGATGTCATCGTAGCGTCCACCCTGTGCGATCGACTGGCCGACACCGGGTACGAACACCGCGAACACCACGCCGGTGTGATAGTTGTAGCCGCGCAGCTCGCCCAGGTCGAAGTACAGCGGCAGGTCCGGATAACGCGCCGCCAGGCGATCGGCGATCGCCAGCAGGTCGTCCAGGGCCGCCAGCACGCTGGCCGGAGCTCGGCCCAGACGCACGCGGGCGTCGGCCAGCACTTCACGACCACCGCACAGTTCAACCAGGGCACGCAGCATGTTGCCCAGGTCTTTCGGCAGGTCGGCGGTCAGCTCGTGAACTTCATCGACAGCCTTGCGCTGGAGCGCATCGAACAACTGCTGCTCGACCGCGCCCGACAGGCCGGCGGCACGAGCCAGGCCGCGGTAGATACCGACGTGCCCCAGATCCATGTGCACATCGGCAACGTCGGTCAGTTGCAAGGTGGTCAGCATCAGGCTGATCACTTCGACGTCGCTGGTCGGACTGGCGTCGCCATACAACTCGGCACCCAACTGGATCGGGCTGCGCGAGGTCGACAGCGCACGCGGCTCGGCGTGCAGCACACTGCCGGCGTAGCACAGGCGGCTCGGGCCTTCGCGGCGCAGGGTGTGGGCATCGATGCGCGCCACCTGCGGCGTGAAGTCGGCACGGAAACCCATCAGGCGACCGGACTGCGGGTCGACCACCTTGAAGGTACGCTGATCCAGGTCCTGGCCGGCGCCGGTAAGCAGCGACTCCAGGTACTCGATATGTGGGGTGACGACCAGTTCATAACCCCAACTCTGGAACAGGTCCAACACCTGGCGACGCGCAATCTCGATGCGCGCCGCTTCAGGTGGCAGTACTTCCTCGATGCCATCTGGCAGAAGCCAGCGGTCTACCGTTGCCATTACGCCATTTCCCCTCTGGTCCGGGCGGCCGCCCAACAGGTTAGCCGTCTGTGAAGCAGGCATTGGCGCACAACAGCAGGCAGCACCGATCCCAGCGCCGCCGCCGTGCCAACACCCTCGAAAAACTGCGCGTCCTGTCCAAGTCGTCAAAAAGCCGGGGGCCAATCAACCTTGCAGACGCAAAAAAGCCGGGAATTTCCCGGCTGACTCATCATACACCCCTTTTGATTCGGGATGCACCCCACCGGGCGTTTTAGCTGCCCGGCGGGGGTCTTTCCTGTTACGGCTTGCTCTTGTCCAGGAAGCGGAAGAACTCGTTCTTCGGATCCAGGACCAGCACGTCGCTCTTGCTGGCAAAGCTCTCGCGATAAGCCTGCAGGCTGCGGTAGAACACATAGAAATCAGCGTCCTGGCCGTAGGCCTTGGCATAGATGGCAGCCGATTGGGCATCGCCATCACCACGGGTTTCTTCAGCTTCACGGTAGGCTTCAGCCAGCAGCACACGGCGCTGACGGTCGGCATCTGCACGAATACCTTCAGCCAGCTCGTTACCCTTGGCACGGTGCTCGCGCGCTTCACGCTCACGCTCGGTGCTCATACGGTCGAACACGCTGCGGTTGACTTCCTTCGGCAGGTCGATGGCCTTGACGCGGACGTCGATGACCTCGATCCCCAGCTCCTTGTTGGCCATGCGGTTCAGCGAAGCGGTGATGTCGGCCATCAGCGCGTCACGTTCACCGGATACCACCTCATGCAGGGTGCGCTTACCGAACTGGTCACGCAGGCCGCTTTCCAGACGACGCGACAGGCGCTCGTCGGCGATCTGCTTCATGCCCGAGGTCGCGGTGTAGAAACGCTCGGCGTCCTTCACCCGCCACTTGGCGTAGGCATCGACCATCACGGCTTTCTTCTCCAGCGTCAGGAAACGCTGGGTCGGGGCGTCGAGGGTCATCAGACGGGCGTCGAACTTGCGCACCTGGTTGACGTACGGAACCTTCACATGCAGGCCCGGCTGGACATCCGCCTGGACCACACGGCCGAACTGCAGCAATACCGCCCGCTCGGTCTGCGACACGATGTAGAAGCAGTTCCAGGCGACGATCGCCAGCACCACGGCGGCAATCAGGGCGAACAGCGATTTATTGCTCATCAGCGGCTCTCCCTAGTGCGCAGCGGCTGTTGTTGCTGTTGCAGGTCCTGTACAGCGCGAGTGGCGGCGTCGTTGACCGACGGCGACACACTGCTGGACGGCGCTGCAGTGTTGCGGCTGCCTTCGACCATCTTGTCCAGTGGCAGGTAGAGCAGGTTGTTCTGCCCGTCCTTGGTGGCCACCATGACCTTGCTGGTGTTGCTGTACACCTCCTGCATGGTCTCCAGGTACAGACGCTGACGGGTGACGTCCGGCGCCTTGCGGTACTCGGCGACCAGCTTGGTGAAGCGATCGGCCTCACCCTTGGCACGGGCGATCACTTCATCGCGGTAGCCGTTGGCATCCTCGATGATGCGCTGCGCCTGACCACGGGCCTCAGGCACCACGCCATTGGCGTAGGACTCGGCCTGGTTGCGCGCACGCTGCTCGTCCTCACGGGCGCGGATCACGTCGTCGAAGGCTTCCTGCACTTCACGCGGGGCTGCCGCGCTCTGTACGTTGACCTGGGTGACGGTGATACCCGTGCGGTAGGTGTCGAGGAAGCGCTGCAGGCGTTCGCGGATATCCACGGCCATCTGCTCACGACCTTCGGTCAGCACCTGGTCCATCGAGGTGGAGCCCACGACATGGCGCAGGGCACTGTCGGTGGCGTGCTGCAAGCTTACTTCCGGCTGGTCGACGTTGAGAACGAAGTCCTGCAGGTTGCTGATCTTGTACTGCACGGTCAGCGGCACCTCGACGATGTTCTCGTCCTCGGTGAGCATCTGGCCCTGCTTGGTGTACGCACGCTCACGCGTGACGTTTTCCATGTACTTGCGGTCGATCGGCGGGAAGTAGATGTTCAGGCCCGGCCCCACGGTCTCGTAGTACTTGCCGAAGCGCAGCACCACGGCCTGCTCCTGCTCGTCGACCACGTAGACGGCGCTGTACAGCCAGATTGCCGCCAGAACTGCCAGGCCAATGCCCAGCAAGCCGTAGCCGCCACCCTTGCCGATGTTGCGGTCACCACCGCCACCGCGTTTCTTGCTGCCGCCGAACATGCCGTTCAGGCTGTCCTGCAGCTTGCGGAAGGCCTCGTCGAGATCCGGTGGTCCCTTCTTGTCGCCACCACCACCGCCACCACGGCGGCCGCCCCAGGGATCCTGATTGTTCGAGTTGCCACCCGGCTCGTTCCAAGCCATAGCGCTCTCCATCTGATAAAGCAAAGACGCGCCCACGGCGCGCCGTCCAATGCTACAGAATGCCTGTCACGGCTGCCCGGCGACCTCGACGGGCATTTATTGCAAAGTGTGTTGCTCGATGAACACTTCAGGCTCAAGGCCTGCGCGGCTGATCAGGCGATTGAGCTCGACCCGGGGCAGACGCACGCTCAGCAAGCTGCTGCCCTGTTCATCGTGTTCTTCGCCTTGCACTGCCCCCAGTTCGAAGAATTGCGCGCGCAAGCGTGCAAGTCGCTGTTCCAGGCGCAGGGTTCCGACAAACAGATCATCCCCCAGCAATTCGGCTATCGCCTGCCCCACAAGCTCAAGACCGCGCCCGTCGCGGGCCGAAACCCAGACCCGCTCCGGCTTGCCGTCGGCATCGCGCTGGATCTGCGGCTCGACATCTTCGAGCAGGTCGAGTTTGTTATAGACCTCGAGGATCGGCAAGCCTTCGGCACCGATCTCGCCCAGCACCGCGAGCACCTGTTCGATCTGCTCCATGCGCTCGGGCTCGTGCGCATCGATCACATGCAGCAGCAGATCGGAGTTGCTCGACTCTTCGAGCGTAGCCCGAAAAGCCTCGACCAGCTTGTGCGGCAGGTGGCGAATGAAGCCCACGGTGTCGGCCAGCACGATCGGCCCCAGGTCGTCCAGCTCGAGCCTGCGCAATGTCGGGTCGAGTGTGGCGAACAACTGGTCGGCCGCGTACACCTCCGATTGCGTCAGGGCGTTGAACAGCGTGGACTTGCCGGCGTTGGTATAGCCCACCAGCGACACCGAGGGGATGTCCGCGCGCTTGCGTCCGCGCCGGGCCTGCTCGCGTTGGCTGCGCACCTTCTCCAGACGCGCCTTGATCTGACGCAGGCGCACCCGCAGCAGGCGGCGGTCGGTTTCAAGCTGGGTTTCACCCGGGCCGCGCAGACCGATACCACCTTTCTGTCGCTCAAGGTGGGTCCAGCCGCGCACCAGCCGCGTGCTCATGTGCTCGAGCTGGGCCAGTTCGACCTGCAGCTTGCCTTCGTGAGTCCGCGCCCGTTGGGCGAAGATATCGAGAATCAGACCGGTACGGTCAAGCACGCGGCACTCGAAGACGCGCTCGAGGTTGCGCTCCTGACTGGGGGTGAGGGTGTGATTGAAAATCACCAGGTCGGCTTCTTCGGCCTTGACCAGGTCGCGCAGTTCCTCGACCTTGCCACTGCCGATCAGAAACTTGGCTGTGGGCTGGTGCCGGGCAACCGTGGCCAGGTGGACGATGTCCGCTCCGGCCGACAGTGCCAGCTCCTGAAACTCCTGCGGGTCTTCGCGCGCCTCAGGGTTCTGACCTTCCAAGTGAACGAGCAACGCCCGCTCACCACCACCGTGGCGCTCAAAGAACAATGCAGGCTCCTATCAGGCGTTGCCTGGCTCGCTGTCGCCGTGCTCGGAATCGGACGGGCTTGGCAGACGAACCGGACGGGCAGGTACGACAGTGGAAATCGCGTGCTTGTAGACCATCTGGCTGACGGTGTTCTTCAGCAGCACGACGAACTGGTCGAAAGATTCGATCTGGCCTTGCAGCTTGATGCCGTTGACCAGGTAGATCGAGACCGGGACCTTTTCTTTTCTCAAGGTGTTCAAGTAAGGGTCTTGTAGCGAATGCCCTTTTGACATATGCCGCACTCCTGTAAGGATCAATAGTAAAAAACTGAAAAAATTCGTTCATTAAGGCCGTCAGTCGCAAGAATAGACGGCAATTGCAGGGACTCAGCTCAATATGGAGACCGATTCCAGGTATTTCAAGGTGCGGGACAGATTGTCGCAGGCCAGGCTGTCCAGCCAGTGTACGTCGGACCAGCTGCGCAGCCAGGTGAACTGCCGCTTGGCCAGCTGGCGGGTGGCGATGATACCGCGTTCGCGCATCTGCTCGGCTGTCAGTTTGCTGTCCAGATAGTCCCATACCTGCCTGTACCCCACTGCCCGTATAGACGGGAGCCCGACATGCAAGTCACTTCTGGCCCGCAGCTCTCGGACCTCGTCGACGAAGCCCTGTTCCAGCATCTGCGAAAATCGTAGCGCAATTCGCTCATGCAAAATGTGACGATCTGTAGGCGCAATCGCCAGACTGGCGACAGTATAGGGCAAATGCCCGCCCGCGCCTGCGTCTGAACCGCGGGTTTCGGCTGATTGACGCTCGCGGTGGGCGGTCATGCTCTGGCCGCTCACCCGGTATACCTCCAGCGCACGGATCAACCGCTGCGGATCGTTCGGATGAATGCGCGCCGCCGATACCGGGTCGATCTCGGCCAACTGCCGGTGCAGTTCCCCCAGGCCCAGCTCGCGGGCCTGGGCCTCGAGTTCGGCGCGAACCTCGGCATCAGCGGGCGGCATGTCGGCCAGGCCGTCCACCAGCGCCTTGTAGTACAGCATGGTGCCGCCGACCAGCAGCGGGATCTTGCCACGCGCAGTGATCTCGGCCATGGCCTGCAGCGCATCGCCACAGAATTGCGCCGCCGAATAGCTCTCGGCCGGGTCGCGGATGTCTACCAGCCGGTGCGGATGGGCAGCCAGCACCTCTGGCGAAGGCTTGGCGGTGCCGATGTCCATACCGCGGTAGACCATGGCCGAGTCGACGCTGATCAGCTCGCAAGGCAGGGACTGTGTAAGGGCAATGGCCAGGTCGGTCTTGCCGGCAGCCGTCGGGCCCATGAGAAAAATCGCTGGGGGCTTGCCACTCATGTCATCGACCGCGCAGGAAAAGTTTGTCCAGATCATCCAGGCCCATCTGGGTCCAGGTCGGTCGGCCATGGTTGCACTGGCCGCTGCGCTCGGTGTTCTCCATGTCACGCAGCAAGGCATTCATCTCGGGGATCGCCAGGCGTCGGTTGGCACGCACCGCACCGTGGCAGGCCATGGTGCCGAGCAGCTCGTTGATGTGCGCCTGAATGCGGTCGCTGGTGCCGTACTCCATGAGATCGGCGAGTACATCCTGCACCAGGCGGTTGGCCTCGGCCTGCTTGAGCAACGCGGGGATCTGGCGGATCGCAAGGGTTTCCGGCCCCAGGCGCTGCAGCTCGAAGCCCAGCCGCTGGAAGGTCTGGGCATGTTCCTCGGCGCAGTCGGCCTCACGCTGGCTGACCGCCAGTGACTCGGGCACCAGCAGCGGCTGGCCACTGAGCCCTTCGCTGGCCATCGCCAGCTTCAGGCGCTCGTACATGATCCGCTCGTGGGCGGCGTGCATGTCTACCAGCACCAGGCCCACGGCGTTCTCGGCCAGGATGTAGATGCCCTTGAGCTGAGCCAGGGCATAGCCCAGCGGTGGAATGTCACCCTGGCTTTCCGGCAGCGCCACGGGAGGCTGGGCGCTGGTCTCCAGCGGGGCGAAGTACTCGCGGTAGACTGCTTGCGCCTCTGCTGCCGGCACCGGCTGCGACGGGCGCGGCGTGTACTGGTACTGGTAGCCTGCGCCCGCGCCACCATTGGAGAACGACGGCTGCTGCTGCGCCTGGGGCTGTTCGAGCACCGAGGCGGCCAGGCGCATCTCGCCCTGGGGGCCGAACTCACCGGCCTGCAGGCCGCTGGGACGCACGATCTCAGTCGTTGCCGCCGGCGCCGCGAGCTGATCCTCGGGGCGCACATCGGCCAGCGCACGGTGCAAGGTGCCGTACAGGAAGTCGTGGACCATCCGCCCTTCACGAAAGCGCACTTCGTGCTTGGTCGGGTGCACGTTGACATCGACACCGGTGGGATCGAGCTCCAGGAACAGCACGAATGTCGGATGCCGGCCGTTGAACAGCACGTCGCGGTAGGCCTGGCGCACCGCGTGGGCGACCAGTTTGTCGCGCACCGCGCGGCCATTGACGAAGAAGTACTGCAGGTCTGCCTGGCTGCGCGAGAAGGTCGGCAAGCCGACCCAGCCCCACAGGCGCAGGCCATTGCGCTCGACCTCGATCGGCAGCGCCTGCTCGAGGAAGCCAGGCCCGCAGATCGCCCCGACCCGCCGCGCGCGCGACAGCTCGTCGGGCGCCTCATGCAGGCTGAGGATGCTCTTGCCGTTGTGGCGCAGGTGAAAGCCCACATCAAAGCGCGCCAGCGCCAGGCGCCGGATCACTTCCTGCAGATGATCGAATTCGGTTTTCTCGGCCTTGAGGAACTTGCGCCGGGCCGGGGTGTTGAAAAACAGGTCGCGTACTTCGACCGAAGTACCGATGGGGTGCGCCGCCGGCTGAACCCGCGGGAGCATGTCTCGGCCCTCGGTCTCGACCTGCCAGGCTTCGCTGGCATTGGCGGTACGCGAGGTCAGGGTCAGGCGCGCTACCGAACTGATCGACGCAAGTGCCTCGCCACGAAAGCCCAGGCTGAGCACGCCCTCAAGGTCTTCCAGCTCGCGGATCTTGCTGGTCGCGTGGCGCGCCAGCGCCAGAGGCAGGTCGTCCGGGGCGATGCCACTGCCATCGTCACGCACGCGCAGCAGCTTCACGCCGCCCTGTTCGACATCCACGTCGATGCGCCGGGCACCGGAATCCAGGCTGTTCTCCAGCAGCTCCTTGGCTACCGACGCAGGGCGCTCGACCACCTCGCCGGCGGCGATCTGGTTGGCCAGCCGCGGGCTGAGCAGCTGGATTCGCGAATCACCACTCATTGCTGGGACGCCAGGGTGGTGGCCGGAATGTCGAGGTGCTGACCGACCTTGAGCTCATCGCTCTTGAGGTTGTTGGTGCTGCGCAGGCTGGCAACGCTGACCTGATAACGCACGGCGATCATCGCCAGCGTCTCGCCCGGGCGCACGCTGTGTTCACGTGGACCTTGGGCGATCTTGCCGGAATCGCGCAACCAGGCGATGTAGGTGCCTGGCGGCGGGTTCTGCTGGAAGAACTGGCGCACACCGCTATGAATCGAGCGGGCCAGCGCCTGCTGGTGACTCTTGGTTGCCAGCTTGTTGGCTTCGTTGGCGTTTGAAATGAAACCGGTCTCGACCAGGATCGACGGAATGTCCGGCGACTTCAGCACCATGAATCCCGCCTGTTCCACGCGCTGCTTGTGCAGCGGCGTGATGCGGCCCATGTTGCCCAGCACTTTCTGGCCCACGTTGAGGCTGGAACTGAGCGTGGCCGTCATCGAGAGGTCGAGCAGCACACCGGCAAGCATGCGGTCCTTGTCATCGAGGCTGACGTTACCGGCACCGCCGATAAGGTCGGAGCGGTTCTCGCTGTCGGCCAGCCAGCGCGCGGTCTCGGAGGTAGCGCCACGGTCGGACAGGGCAAATACCGAGGCGCCGAAGGCCGCTTTCGACGGCGCGGCGTCGGCGTGGATGGAGATAAACAGGTCAGCGCCCTTCTTGCGGGCAATCTCGGTGCGCTTGCGCAACGGAATGAAGTAATCGCCGGTACGGGTCAGTTCGGCGCGATAACCTTTTTCGGTGTTGATCTGGCGCTGAAGCTCGCGGGCGATATCGAGCACGATGTCTTTCTCGTGCTGGCCACGCGAGCCGGAGGCGCCTGGGTCTTCCCCGCCATGGCCGGCGTCGATGGCGACCACGATGTCACGCTTGCCGTTGGGCACCGGCGGCAGCTTGATCGCCGGTTGCGCCGGTGTCACCGGTACTGCGGGCGTGGTGGCTGGCGCCTGGGTGACCGGCGGCGGCGTGGGGTTGCTGGCGGCAACCGCATCGGCTTCCTGGTCGTACAGGTCGACCACCAGGCGATTGCCGTACTGGGCGTTGGGTGCAAGGGTGAAGCTTTTGGGCGTGACAGCCTTTTTCAGGTCGACCACCACGCGCAGGTCGGTGGCGGTACGCTGGGCCGAGCGCACGCTGGTGATAGGCGTGTTCGAGGTGGAGACGTTCAATGGCGAGGCGAGCGTCGCACCATTGATATCGATGACCAGGCGATCAGGCGCGCTGAGCGTGAAGACGCTGTGCTGCACCGGGCCCGACAGATCGAAGACCAGGCGCGTGTTGTCCGGCGCGCGCCACAGGCGCATGCTCTTGACTTGTGTGACGGCCAGAGCGTCAACGGTCACCGCTGTCAGCAGCAGTCCAACGACGGCGACCAGTGCGCGAATGCGCAGCATACCTTTCCCCACTTACGATTTGTTTTCGGCAGCCAGAGCGGCACACCAGGCTTCGCCGCGAGCCCCCTGCGGCGACAGGTTCAGCGAGCGGCCGCCCGCCTGGGGGCTTATGGTAATGGTCAGGTCGGGCTTTGGCAAAACGCCCGCGCCCTTCTGCGGCCATTCGAAAAGACACAGCGGATCGCCTTCGAAATAGTCGCGAATCCCCATGAACTCTAGCTCTTCTGGGTCGACCAGGCGGTAAAGATCGAAATGGAAGGCGCGGATATCGCCTATTTCATAAGGTTCGACCACAGTGAAGGTCGGGCTTTTTACTGCGCCAGTGTGACCCAATCCACGGATCAGGCCTCGCGACAAGGTGGTCTTGCCGGCGCCCAGGTCGCCTTCCAGAAAGATCACGCCATGGCCGCCGGTGATCTTGGCGAGCGCTGCGCCGAACGCAACGGTAGCCGGCTCGTCGGCCAGAAACAGGGTTATGCCTGACACGCTGAATGCTCCTCCAACAATTCTCGAATGACCGGAGCCAGATCGCTGGCCGCCAGACCTCTGCCCTGCGCGCCCAGGCGTTCGCCAGCGCAGGCGTGTAACCAGACGCCCAGGCCCGCCGCCTGCCAGGCGTCCAGCCCCTGGGCGAGCAACGCGGCCAGCACACCGGTCAGCACATCGCCCAGGCCGGCACCGGCCATGGCCGGGTGGCCTCGCTCGCACAGCCGCAACTGGCCGCTCGGGTCGGCGACCAGGGTTCCGGCGCCCTTGAGCACGCAGACACTGTCGTAGCGACGCGCCAGTTTACGCGCAGCCCCGGGCCGGTCGGCCTGCACGGCCTCGGTGGAAATGCCCAGCAAGCGCGCGGCCTCCCCAGGATGCGGGGTCAGGATGCTGCCGCCCGGCAAGGCCAGGGGCGTGCGCGCCAGCAGGTTGAGCGCATCGGCGTCCCAGACCTGCGGCAGGTGCGCATTGGCGACTGCCGAAAGCAGGCTGCGGCCCCAGGCCGCCTGGCCAAGACCAGGCCCGACCACCAGCACCGAAGCGCGCTCCAGCACCGTCATCAACTGGTTGGCCGAACTGACGCCCAGGCACATGGTTTCCGGCAGACGGCTGAGGCTCGCGGCCACATGCTCGGGGCGTGTCGCCACGCTGACCAGCCCGGCACCACAGCGCAGCGCCGCCTCGGCACTGAGCAGCACGGCGCCGCCGGTACCCAAGTCGCCGCCAACCACCAGCACATGGCCAAAATCGCCCTTGTGGGCAGTTGCCGGCCGCGCAGGCAGGTGCGCGACGGTCACGCTGCTGAGCGTTTGCGGGGTATTGGCGTGGTGTTTGGTCTGAGGCATGGGGTCAAAGGCTCCGATGTCTGGCAGAATTATACGCACCTGAGCCTGCAATGCCTTGTCCATCAATGTCCGCCTCCTCTCTAGACCTCCCAGTACTGGCCCAATCGATCAAGGATTGGGGCCGCGAACTCGGTTTTGCCCACGTGGGCATCGCCGATGTCGAGCTTGGCGAGCATGAACAGCACTTGCACCGCTGGCTTGAGGCTGGCCATCACGGCGAGATGGACTATATGGCAGCGCACGGCACGAAACGTTCGCGCCCTGCCGAACTGATCCCCGGCACCTTGCGGGTGGTTTCGCTGCGCATGGACTATCTGCCCGGCGATACGCAGATGGCCCAGCGCCTGGCTCAACCGGAAAAAGCCTATATCTCTCGCTACGCACTGGGCCGCGACTACCACAAGCTGGTGCGCAAGCGCGTGCAGCACCTGGCCGACCGCATCCAGGAAACCATCGGCCCCTTCGGCTACCGCGCTTTCGTCGACAGCGCTCCGGTACTGGAAAAGGCCATCGCCCAACAGGCCGGGCTCGGCTGGATCGGCAAGAACACCCTGCTGCTCAACCGTAAGGCGGGCAGCTACTTCTTCCTCGCCGAGCTGTTTGTCGATCTGCCACTGCCCGCCGACGAAGCCCAGACCAGCGAGCATTGCGGGCGCTGCCAGGCGTGCCTGGACATCTGCCCCACCGCGGCCTTCGTCGGGCCCTACCAGCTCGATGCGCGGCGCTGCATCTCGTACCTGACCATCGAGCTCAAGGACGCGATCCCGCTGGAGCTGCGCCCCTTGATCGGTAACCGGGTGTTCGGTTGCGACGACTGCCAGATCGTCTGCCCCTGGAACCGCTTCGCCAAATCGACCGGCGAGGACGACTTCAAGCCGCGCCATGGGCTGGACAACGCCGAGCTGGCGGCACTGTTCCTGTGGGACGAAAAGACCTTTCTCAGCCGCACCGAAGGCTCGCCGCTACGTCGCGCCGGTTACGAGCGCTGGCTGCGCAACCTGGCGGTCGGGCTGGGCAATGCACCTTCGACGATCGCCGTGCTCGAGGCCCTGAAAGCGCGGCGCGAGCATCCTTCGGCATTGGTCAGGGAGCACGTGGAGTGGGCGTTGGCGCGGCACGAGGCGGCGGGCTGACAGGAACAGTACGACCTTTTCGCGCTCCGACTTGCCCGCGAAAAGGCCGCATTCGATCCCGAAGACTCAATGCTCGTCGTTGTAGTGGAACTTGGGCATTTCCCAGTGAAAGCGGATGGCCAGCAAACGCAAGAGGAAGCCGCCAAACAGCGTCAGCAGCATCGCCTGCTCGGCCGGCACCTTGAAGTACACGCAACCCAGATAGAACCAGGCCGCAGCGAACGACACGCTGGCATACAGCTCCCGACGAAACACCAGCGGAATGTCGTTGCAGAAGATATCGCGCAAGATGCCGCCGAACACACCGGTGATCACCCCGCTGATCGACGCCACCAGCATCCCCTGGCCCATTTCCAGTGCAGTCATGCAGCCGATCAAGGTGAAGGCCACCAATCCGAGGGCGTCGAGGACCAGGAACAGCGAGCGCAGGTGACGCATCAGCGGCGCGATGAAGATCGTCAGCAATGCGGCGAAACTGGTCAGCACCAGGTATTCGGGGTGTTTCACCCAGGTCAGCGGGTAGTGCCCAAGCAGTACGTCGCGCACCGAGCCGCCACCCAGGGCGGTGATGCAGGCGATCAGTACCACGCCGAACCAGTCCATGCCGCGCCGGCCAGCAGACAAGGCGCCAGTCATGGCTTCGGCAGTGATGGCGATGAGGTAGAGCATCAACAGCATGGCGCAGATCCGTGCGAGAAAAGGCGCGCAGTCTACTCAGTCGCGCGTGGCACCAAAAGGGGGCGCATGCACACCCCCCTGATTCATCAGACCTTGATGAAATGCTCGCGGTAGTGACGCAGCTCGGCGATCGACTCGCGGATGTCATCCAGCGCCAGGTGGGTGCTGCCTTTCTTGAAGCTGTCGCGTACGTCCGGCGCCCAGCGCGCAGCGAGCTCCTTGAGCGTGGAGACATCGAGGTTGCGGTAGTGGAAGTAGCCTTCCAGCGCGCGCATGTGACGATAGAGGAAGCGGCGGTCCTGACAGATACTGTTGCCGCAGATGGGTGACTTGCCCTTTGGTACCCACTGCTCCAGAAAGGCGATGGTCTGGGCTTCGGCTTCGGCCATGTCGATACGGCTTTCGCGCACGCGCTGGGTCAGGCCCGAGGCGCCATGGGTGCGGGTGTTCCACTCGTCCATGCGCGCCAGCACTTCGTCGCTGTGGTGAATGGCGATGACCGGGCCCTCGGCCAGGGTGTTCAGTTCGCTGTCGGTGACGATAGTGGCCATCTCGATGATGACGTCGTTGTCCGGATCCAGGCCGGTCATCTCCAGATCGATCCAGATCAGGTTCTGTGGGTTGTGCATGAATGAGCTCCTCGAATAGGCCAACATATTAGCCTAGTGGAGCGTGCTAAACTGCCTGCCGTTTTCTTTTGCCCCGCCAACACGGAACCTCCATGGCCAAACGCCAGCTCAACCGCCGCCAGAACTGGCGCATCGAAAAGATCCAGGGTGAACGCGCCGCCCGCGCCGCCAAACGCGAGCAGCACGCCCTGCAAGAGCTCGAAGGCGGCGACCTGGGGCCCGAGCAGCTGGGCCTGGTGATCGCCCACTTCGGCGTCACGGTCGAGGTCGAGGCCCAGGACGGCGACGTCGCAGGCCAGGTGTTCCGCTGCCACTTGCGCGCCAACCTGCCTGCCCTGGTCACAGGCGACAAGGTGGTCTGGCGGGCCGGCAACCAGGGCAACGGTGTGATCGTCGCGCAGATGCCGCGCAGCACCGAGCTGTGTCGGCCGAACAACCACGGCCAGCTCAAGCCGGTCGCGGCCAACGTCGACCTGATCGTGATCGTCTTCGCCCCGGCACCCGAGCCCCAGGCCAATCTCATCGACCGCTACCTGGTTGCTGCCGAGCACGCTGGCATCCGCCCGCTGCTGTTGCTGAACAAGGCCGACCTGATCAATGACGACAACGCAGCGACGCTCAATGCGTTGTTAGCGGTGTATCGAGATCTCGGTTACCCGCTGCTCGAAGTGTCCGCACACCACGGCGATGGCATGCAGCGCCTGCAGCAGACACTGGACGAGCACGTCAGCGTGTTCGTCGGGCAGTCGGGCGTGGGCAAGTCGTCGCTGGTCAACAGCCTGCTGCCGCAGGCGCAAACGCGGGTGGGCGATCTGTCGGAGTGGTCAGGCCAGGGTACCCACACCACCACCACCGCACGGCTCTACCACTTCCCCAACGGCGGCGACCTGATCGACTCCCCCGGTATCCGCGAGTTTGGCTTGGCGCATGTCAGCCGTGACGATGTGGAGGCGGGCTTCATCGAGTTCCGCGATCTGCTCGGCAACTGTCGCTTCCGCGACTGCAAGCATGACCGCGAGCCTGGCTGTGCGTTGCTCAAAGGGCTGGAGGAAGGGCGTATCTCGGCGCAGCGGATGCACAGCTACCGCTCGATCGTGGCAAGCCTGACGCAAGACACCTACTGAAGATGCAGGAGCGGCGTTGCGCCGCTCCTGCAGATGACGGGCTCAGTTTTCCTTGGGCTCGTCCATCTTCAGCACGCCATCCTCGAAGATGTTCAGCTTCTGGCGCAGCTCGCGCGGCTGCATCGGCGTCGAGCCATCGGCCGGCGCGGCGGAGGCACCAGGTGCTCCTGGCGCCGCATCGGCAGGCGGGGTTGGGTTGGCCGGTGCCTCAGGTGCACCCTGCTCGCCCTCGATATCCCGCTGGGCTTTTTTGGTCAGCACGATGATGTCGATCCGGCGGTTGACCGGGTTGAACGGGTTTTCGCGGTCGAACAGCGACGACGAGGCGTAACCCACCACTCGCGCCACCTGGCCATCCGGATAACCACCCGCCACCAGCGCACGTCGCGCGGCGTTGGCACGGTTGGCCGACAGCTCCCAGTTGCCGAAATCACCGGTACCGGCATAAGGCTTGGCATCGGTGTGGCCGCTGACGCTGATCTTGTTCGGCACGGCCTTGATGGTGTCGGCCATGGCCAGCAGGATGTCTTCGAAGTAGGGCTTCAGGCGCGCACTGCCGAGGTCGAACATCGGCCGGTTCTCGGCATCCATGATCTGGATGCGCAGGCCGTCCTGGGTGATCTCGAACAGGATCTGGTCCTTGAACTTCTGCAGTTGCGGATTTTCCTCGACCTTGTTCTGCAGCTCCTGCAGCAGCAGTTGCAGCCGCTCCTGCTCGACCTGGTCGGCCATGGTCTCGATCCGGTCCTTGTCCATCTGCACGCTGGTGTCAGGCGTCGGCTCGGACTTCTCCTCCGGGTTGATGGTCTTTTCCGGGGCCAGCTGCGGCGAGCCGCCCAGGTCGATGACGTAGGGCGTACCGCTTTCGGAGAAGCCAATCGGATCCTTGAAGTAGCCGGCGATGGCGATCTTCTGCTCCGGGGTGGCCGTGGACAGCAACCACAGCACCAGGAAGAACGCCATCATCGCCGTGGCGAAGTCGGCGAAGGCGATCTTCCAGGAGCCGCCATGGTGGCCGTCGCCGTAGCGCTTGACGCGCTTGACGATGATGGGCTGATTGTTCTCCATGGCTTAGCGACCGCGAACCGCTTGTTCCAGTTCGGCAAAGCTCGGACGGTGCGCCGGGTACAGCACCTTGCGCCCGAACTCGACGGCCAGCGACGGCGGCATGCCGGACGCCGAGGCCACCAGCGAAGCCTTGATCGCCTCGTAGACGTTCAGTTCTTCCTTGGCGTCGTGGCGCAGGCAGTTGGCCAGCGGGCCGAAGAAACCATAGGCCGCGAGAATACCGAAGAAGGTCCCGACCAGCGCAGCACCGACGTGCAGGCCGATGGATTTCTGGTCGCCATCGCCCAGCGAGGCCATGGTCACCACGATGCCCAGTACCGCCGCCACGATACCGAAGCCGGGCATGGCGTCGGCAACGCTGGTCACCGCATGGGACGGGTGCTCGAGGTCTTCCTTCAGGCTCAGCAGCTCCATGTCGAACAGGCCTTCGAGCTCATGGGGTGCCATGTTGCCGGTCGACATGATGCGCAGGTAGTCGCAGACGAACGCGGTCATCCGCGCATCGCCCATGACCGCAGGGTACTTGGCGAAGATCGGGCTGGCCGCGGGATCCTCGATGTCACCCTCGATGGCCATCATGCCCTCGCGGCGACTCTTGTTGAGAATCTCGTAGATCAGGCCCAACACTTCCAGGTAGAACGTATGGGTGAAGCGGCTGCCAAACATCTTCAGCGACTTCTTCATGACGTGCATGGTCATGTAGCCAGGGTTGGCCTGGAGAAACGCGCCAAAGGCCGCACCGCCGATGATCAGCACTTCGAACGGCTGGATCAGCGCCGCGATCTTGCCGTGGGAGAGGACGTATCCGCCGAGGACACTCGCGAATACGACGATGATGCCGATAATTTTAGCCATAGATTGGAAGCACTTGCTGTCGTGGTCAGGGTCAGGGGCGGAAGCTTGGAAACTCTTCTTCTCCTTATCGGCAGAACTGCGCCAGACTATAGCCACTCAATGCGAAAAGCCAGTTTGGACTGATGTCAAAATGCCAATCGAAACCAAGGTGCCAGCGCAGATCCCCTCCTCTCTAGACGCCTGGGTAAGGCTGCTCGACGGTATCCGCGTGCCGGTACCCAAAGAGAGTCATGACCGGGTTCTGGCGGCCATCAACGACAATCGCCGCTCGCTGCGCGACATCGCCGAACTGATGCAGGACAGCCCGTCGCTGGTGCTGTGCGTGATGCGCGAAGCCAATCACCCGAACCATGCCAGCCAGGCCGAGCCCGCCGAAAGCCTGGAGATCGCCCTGAACCGCCTGGGCCTGAGCCGCATCCTGCAATTGATGGGGCGCCTGCCATCGATACCGGGAGACGACATCCCGCCGGTGCTGCGCCAATTCCTGCTGATCAGCCAGCACGCCACCCAGCAAGCCAACGGCCTGTTCGCCAGCCGCCTGGCGCGCCTGTGGCAGGAAATCCACTGGGGCAGCCTGCTGTTCCTCTCGCCACTGTGGGCACTGGCCCTGGCTTACCCCAAGCTGCTCGACACCTGGGAACTGCGGGTCATTCACAAGGGTGAAGAGGCTTCAGAGGTGGAGCATGCGCTGTTCGGCGTGCGCATCATGGAGTTGTGCCGCGCCGTCGCCACGCACTGGCGCCTGCCGGAATGGGTCACCCAGGGTTATCGCCTGCTGCTCGAAGAACGCGAACAACTGGCCCAGGTACTGAACATCGCCCGCGAGCCTGACGAGTTGAGCAAGCAGCATCGACTGGACGAAGAGCCCGGGCTGCGCCGCTGGTTCAACCAGCCGGCGAATACCGTGCTGCTGGCCAACGGCCTGGCGCTGTCGGCGCAGGTCGGCTGGGACAACCCGCACTTGCTGCGCTGGCAACTGCTCACCGCCATGTACCTGCAAACCACGCTGGATGATGTGCAACAGCAAGTGCACCAGCAAGCAGCGGCCAGCGCGCGCCACCATGCCCGGCATGCACTGTTCCACCCGGCCGAGGCGCTGATCTGGCCCTGGCAGCAGCGGCGCCCGCACCCAGACATGCTCACCCCGCCACCGCCACCTGCCCAGGACCTGCAACGCTGGCGCACGCTGTGCGGCGACCTGCTGGCCCAGCCCAGCCCATTCACCAACACCGTGCACCTGGCCACCCAGGCGCGCGAGGCACTGCTGGCTTGCGGCATGCAGCGGGTGCTGTTGCTGCTGCTCGACAAACCCAATGACTGCCTGCGCGTACAGCAGAGCGCCGGGTTGCCGCGCGAAGCCTCAGCGCTGACATTGGCACCAGGCCAGAGCAAGCTGCTGCAAAAACTGCTGAGCAAAGCCTCGCAACTGCGCCTGACGCCCGACAATCATGCCCAGTTTTCCGCCCTGCTGCCCGCACCGCTGCGTGCGTTGTTCCCCAGCGAGCACTTGCTGTTGCGCTCGCTGGCCGTGAACGACCAGGTATTGATGCTGGCGATCGCCGACCAGGGCGGCAGGCCGCTTGCGGACGTGAGCGTGCAGGCCTTCGGAAAAACCGCACAATGTATCGAGCGCGCGCTGGCCAGCTTCGCCAACCGCAATGCCTGAACCTTGCGCTACAATCGCACCTCCCTTGCTCCCCGGAGACCGTGGATGACTGATTTTTCCGGCTTGCCCCTGGTGATCGAAGCCGCCGACCTGCTGCCACGCCTGGATTCGCCCGAGCTGATCCTGGTCGACCTGAGCAGCGCCAACCGCTATGTCAGCGGCCACATCCCAGGCGCGCGGTTCGTCGAGGGCAAGCGCACGCAGCTGGGCCAGCCTCCGGCTCCCGGCCTGCTGCCGGCCCAAGCCGACCTGGAAAAGCTGTTCAGCGAGCTAGGCCACCGAGACGACGCAGTGTACGTGGTATACGACGACGAAGGCGGCGGCTGGGCCGGGCGCTTCATCTGGCTGCTCGACGTGATCGGCCACGCGCGCTACCACTACCTCAACGGCGGCATCCAGGCCTGGCCTGCGGACAAGCTCGTCACTGAAGTGCCAGCAGCCGCCAGCACGCCTGTGCGCCTGCGCCTGCGCGCCGAACCCACCGCCACCCGCGAATACCTGCAAAGCCGCCTGGGCGCCGACGACCTGGTGGTCTGGGACGCCCGCGGCCCGCAGGAATTCAACGGCGAGAAGGTCCTGGCAGCCAAGGCCGGCCACATCCCCGGCGCGGTCAACTTCGAGTGGACTGCAGGCATGGACCTCAACGACCACCTGCGCATTCGCAAGGACATCGCCGAAGTACTGCAGCAATTGGGCATCACCCCTGACAAGGAAGTGATCACCCACTGCCAGACCCACCGTCGCTCCGGATTCACCTACCTGGTGGCCAAGTCACTCGGCTATCCACGGGTCAAGGCCTACGCCGGCTCGTGGAGCGAGTGGGGCAATCACCCGGACACGCCTGTAGAAGTTTAAGGAAACTGCATGAAATCCCGTCTGTTCATCATCAGCCAGCACCTGCTGCCGCACCACCTGCTGTCGCGCCTGGCCGGCTGCGTCGCCGAGTGCCGCGCTCGCTGGTTCAAGAATGCCTTCACCGCCTGGTTCGCCAAACGCTACCAGGTGAACATGTCCGAGGCGCTGGTCGAGGACCTCACCGCCTACGAGCACTTCAACGCCTTCTTCACCCGTGCCCTCAAGCCGGGGGCGCGCCCCCTGGATGAAACCCCGGGCGCGATCCTGTGTCCGGCCGACGGTGCGGTCAGCCAGCTCGGCCCGATCGAGCACGGCCGTATTTTCCAGGCCAAGGGCCACAGCTTCAGCGCCCTCGAGCTGCTCGGCGGCGACCCGGCGCTGGCCGCGCCGTTCATGGGCGGCGAGTTCGCCACCATCTACCTGTCGCCGAAGGACTACCATCGCGTGCACATGCCGCTGGCCGGCACCCTGCGTGAGATGGTCTACGTGCCGGGCCGCCTGTTCTCGGTCAACCAGACCACGGCTGAGAACGTCCCCGAGCTGTTCGCCCGCAACGAGCGTGTGGTTTGCCTGTTCGACACCGAGCGCGGGCCGATGGCGGTGGTGCTGGTGGGTGCGATGATCGTTGCCTCGATCGAGACGGTCTGGGCCGGGCTGGTCACACCGCCCAAGCGCGAGCTGAAGACCTTCCGCTACGACGAAGCCAGCCGCGCGCCGATCCATCTGGAAAAAGGCGCGGAACTGGGGCGTTTCAAGCTGGGTTCGACCGCGATCGTGCTGTTCGGGCCAGAGCAGGTGAAATGGGCCGAAGCCCTGGGCGCCGGGTCTGCCGTGCGCATGGGCGAGCAACTGGCGCTGCCAGTGCAGGGCTGACCCAGGATCGCTGGGGCTGCTTTGCAGCCCCGCTGTTTCAACGGTTCACACGCGCCCGTCGCGGTCACGCCAGCCCAGCAAATACAGCACGCCATCCAGCCCCAGCGTGGAAATCGCCTGTTTGGCAGACTGACGCACCAGCGGCTTGGCGCGGAAGGCCACGCCCAGGCCGGCCAGCGACAGCATCGGCAGGTCGTTGGCACCGTCGCCCACGGCGATGGTCTGCTCCAGTTGCAATCCTTCCTTGTGCGCCAGCTCCTGCAGCAGGTCAGCCTTGCGCTGGGCATCGACGATCGGCTCGATCGCCACGCCCGTCACCTTGCCATCCACCACTTCCAGCTCATTGGCGAACACGTAGTCGATGCCAAGGCGTGCCTGCACCTGCTTGGCGAAGTAGGAAAAACCGCCGGAGAGGATTGCAGTCTTGTAGCCCAGGCGCTTGAGTTCGGCGAACAGGTGTTCGGCACCCTCGGTCAGGCGCAGCGAAGCGCCGATTTCGTCCAGCACGCCGACGTCCAGGCCTTTGAGCAATGCCATGCGCTCCTTGAAGCTGGCACGGAAATCCAGCTCGCCACGCATGGCGCGCTCGGTGATCGCCGAAACCTGTTCGCCGACACCTGCAGCCTTGGCCAACTCGTCGATCACCTCGGCTTCGATCAGCGTCGAATCCATGTCGAACACCGCCAGGCGGCGATTGCGACGGAACAGGTCATCCTGCTGGAAGGCGATGTCGATACCCTGCTCGGCCGACAATGCGAAGAAATCGGCGCGCAGGGACTGGGCGTCGGTCGGCTCACCGCGCACGGAGATTTCCAGGCAGGCGCGACTCTTGTCGGTGCTGGCGTCGAGCGCCACACGTGCCGAGAGGCGCTCGATCCGCTCGATGGTCAGGCCATACTGGCTGATGACTGCACTCACCCGTTGCAACTGTTCGGGCGTGACCTTGCGGCTGAGCAGCGTGACGATGTGGCGATTGTCGCCATGGCCGTCCACCCATTGCTGGTAGTCTGCCTCGGAGATCGGCGTGTACCGCGCCTGCAGGTTCAGCTCATGGGCCTTGGACTGCACCCCTTGCAGCAGGCCGGTGGCGACTTCATTGTCGGGAATATCGACCAGAATGCCGAACGACAACGTGCCATGCATGACCGCAAGACCGATGTCGAGGATGTTCACACCGCCCTGGAGCAGGACGCCGGTGATGGCCGCAGTGAGACCCGGACGGTCTTCACCAGTGATGTTGATCAGGACGATTTCGCGCAAGACCGGGCTCCAACTCGATGAAAAATGCGCATTCTACCCACTTTCCATGACCATCGGGCGCCATCGATACTTTGCCGACAAAACGCGGGTCGCTATACTGCCCAGCATCTTTTCCGCCATAAAGAGCCGCGCTCTGTGAACCGGCCCACGCCTGTCAAAACCGACAATTTCTTTCTGATGATCTTCCGAGCCCTGCGCCAGCGTCGTATTCCCCTGGCATTGCGCATCGCCAGCCACAACATTTTCCTGGTGGCGCTGGCCTTGGTGATCTATGCCTGCGTGATGGGCCTGCAGTTCAAGCAGGCCATGCACGAGCAGGCCGATGCCGTCGGCCAGAGCCTGACCGTGCAGACCGCGACCTCGGCTACCGAGCTGCTGGTGTCCAACGACATCCTCAGCCTCAACGTGCTGCTGGGCAATCTGGTGAAGAACCCGCTGGTGGCCCACGCGGCGATCTACAGCGTCGACAACCGAATCCTCGCCGAGGCCGGGCAACGGCCAAAAAACAGCCTGCTGGGCGAGGCCGAAGGGGTCTACCAGACCAAGATCACCTTCCAGGACGTGACCGCCGGGCAACTGCGCATCAGCCTGGACATGAGCCAGTTCCAGCAACCGATGCTGATCAGCCTGCAGAGCATGGGCATTCTCGCGGCCATCCTGCTGGCGCTGGCGCTCACCCTCAGCCTGCGCCTGGGCCGCTTCATCTCAACGCCGCTGCTGCAACTGCGTGTCTGGTTGCGTGACCCGCACCCCTATACCCCGGCCATCGAGCGCCAGGACGAAATCGGCGATCTCGCTCGCCAGCTTCATGCCCGCCTGGCCCCGCCGCCACCGCCGGAGCCGGAAGAACAGGAAGACGACGAAGATGATTTTGCCGACCTGCATGTGGAGGCGCCGCCACGCAAGGCCGCACCCAAGCCTGTAGCGGCCAGGGTGGCCGCCCAGGACGACGACGCAGACGACGACGCCTTTGCCGACCTGATCGACGACACCGTGCACAGCCCCAAGGCACTGGCCACCCCGGAGTCTGACGAACCGAACACCAGCGCCGTGCTCGCCGTGCAACTCGGCTCCCAGGAGCAACTGCGCCGTCTGCCGCGCACGCGCCTGACCGAGCTACTGGAGCGCTACCGCGACTGCCTCGACCAGGCCGCCTCGCTGTACGAGGGTGAAGTGCACACCCTAGACGACGGCAGCACGCTGTTGCTGTTCCACAGCCGTGACAGCGGCGAGGACTACCTCACCAATGCCATCTGCTGTGGCGAATTGCTGCGCGCCCTGGGCCACGCCCTGCAGATCGAGGTCGCCGACAGCGGCATCACCCTGCAGTTGCAACTGGGCCTGGCGCTGGGTGAGGACCTGCTGGGCATGGATCAGGTCGACCTGCTGATGACCGAGAAGGCCCAGGATGCCCTGGCGCTGTCGCAACACAGCCGCAACCTGCTGCTGGTCGAGCGCCAGGTCAGCGACGACGCCCTGATCCGCCAGCGCGCGCGCATTCGGCCGATCGCCAGCCCTGAAGGCGCCTGCTGTGTCGAGCGACTGATGGAGCCCTACCCGTCGATGCTCGAGCGCCAGTTGGCGCGGATGCATGAGCGTCGGACCTGAATGTCTTGATGCTGTGAAGCGACCTTGTGTCGTGAAGGACCAGCCATCCGGCCCCCATAAAAAAGCCCGCATCGCTGCGGGCTTTTTCATGTCTGTCGAATCAGATCAGAACCGATAGACTTCCATATCGGTGCGGATCGGAGAAGCCATCGGAATCCTCGACTTCTCCGGTTCCTTCTTGACCTGGACCGGAGCCGCTGGCTTTTTCGGCGCCTCTTCAGCGACCGCTGGCTGATTCGCCAGCGGCTTGACGGCAACGCTCAGCTGCTCGACCAGCTTCTGCAGCAACTGCCCCTGGGCCTGGACCTGCGAGGCCTCGCTGCCCTCATGCTGTTGCTCGAGGTGGACGATACGGTTGTCGCGCACATGACCACGACGATCCAGTACGCGCCACTGGGCATCGAGAATCGCCGGCTGGTTGGCGCCCGAGTCCAGGCGGGTGATCGACAGCAGCACCTGCACATCCGGCGTGAAGCCGGTGCTGGCAGGTGCAAGCACGACGCGCTGGCTGTCCAGGCGCCAGGCGAGCTGGCGCACCAGCAACTGGTCGATATCCGACGAAAGGCTGCCGGCCCAGCGACCGTCGGTCGCCGCGGTCAGGCTGCCATCGGGCTGACGTTGCAGAAAGGTTTCACGTTGCAGGTAGTCGGCTACCGATACCGGACCGAGCACGACCGCCATGCCGGCGGCCTGCGAAGGCTGGCCGGGGTCGCCGCTGTCGAGTTGGTAGAGGGCCACCGGCTGGTGCATGCTGCACCCGCTCAGCCCCAGCAGACCCGTCATCAGCAGCGCAAATGGAAGGCGCAGAAATTTCATCATCCCATCCAAGCGGCCGCCGCCCGGCAACCGCAGTGATACTCGTGTGGATTCCCGCGGGCACACGGCCACGCCGGCCCCGCAAGGGGTGTATCATCCGCGAAATAGTCGCCGGACTCCAGCATTTCCGCCCGGAACGACGCTGAAAACGCCGTTCCAGACGAACAACCGGTTTACTCCGGGCGCTCCACGACCATGCCGTCGACGCGCTGGAATCCACGTGGCAATTTGCTACCACGACGCCCGCGTTCGCCTTTGTAATGTTCAAGGTCATCCGGCTTCAGTGACAGGGTACGCTTGCCAGCCTGCAATACAAGCGTCGATCCCTCGGCAATCACCGCCAGATCGGTGACGAATTCTTCACGACTGGCCACACGATCACCCGGTACGCCAATGATCTTGTTGCCCTTGCCCTTGCCCAGTTGTGGCAGGTCGGCAACCTTGAACACCAGCAGACGGCCTTCGGTGGTGACCGCTGCCAACCAGTCCTGCTCGCGGTCGGCGACCGGCCGTGGCGTCATCACCTTGGCGCCATTGGGCAGGCTCAGCAGCCCTTTGCCCGCCTTGTTCTTGGCCTGCAGGTCCTCGCCCTTGACCACGAAACCGTAGCCGGCATCGGACGCCACCACATACAACGCATCATCGTCCGGCAACAGCACGCACTCGAAGGTGGCGCCCGGCGGCGGCGTCAGACGCCCGGTCAGCGGCTCGCCCTGCCCACGGGCCGATGGCAAGCTGTGGGCTGCCAGCGAATAGCTGCGCCCGGTCGAGTCGATAAGCACCGCAAACTGGTTCGAACGCCCCGCCGCTGCAGCCTTGAAACCATCGCCAGCCTTGTACGAAAGGCCCGTGGCATCGATGTCATGGCCCTTGGCACAACGTACCCAGCCTTTTTCCGACAGCACCACGGTGACCGGCTCGGTCGGCATCAGCTCGTTTTCCGACAGAGCCTTGGCCTCGGCGCGCTCGACGATTGGCGAGCGGCGATCGTCGCCATAGGTTTCGGCGTCCTTGATCAGTTCGCTGCGTACCAGCTTGCGCAGCTTCGTCTCGCTGCCCAGCAAGGCCTGCAGCTTGGCCTGCTCCTTGAGCAACTCGTCCTGCTCGCCACGGATCTTCATCTCTTCCAGGCGCGCCAGCTGACGCAGGCGGGTCTCGAGGATGTAGTCGGCCTGGATCTCGGTCAGCTCGAAACGCTCGATCAGCGCCTGTTTGGGATGATCCTCGGTGCGGATGATGTGAATCACTTCATCCAGGTTGAGGAAGGCGGTGAGCAAGCCGTCCAGCAGGTGCAGGCGCTTCTCGACCTTGTCGAGGCGGAACTGCAGGCGCCGGCGCACGGTGCCGATGCGGAACTGCAGCCACTCCTGCAACAGCGCGCGCAGGTTCTTCAACTGAGGACGGCCATCGAGGCCGATGATGTTGACGTTGACCCGGTAGCTGTTTTCAAGATCGGTGGTGGCGAACAGGTGCTGCATCAGCTCGTCGGCATCCACACGATTGGAGCGCGGGATGATGACGATGCGGCACGGGTTCTCGTGGTCCGACTCGTCACGCAGGTCGGCGACCATCGGCAGCTTCTTGTTCTGCATCTGCGCGGCGATCTGCTCCAGCACCTTGGCGCCGGAAACCTGATGCGGCAGCGCGGTGACAACGATGTCGCCGTCTTCGACTCGGTACACCGCGCGCATGCGAATCGAGCCCTTGCCGGTTTCGTAGATCTTCTGGATCTCGGACCGTGGCGTGACGATCTCCGCTTCGGTTGGGTAGTCAGGGCCCTGGATGTGCTCGCACAGTTGCTCGATGGTCGCCTTGGGCTCGTCGAGCAGGCGCACGCAGGCGCTGGCGACTTCGCGCAGGTTGTGCGGCGGCACGTCGGTGGCCATGCCCACGGCGATGCCGGTGGTGCCATTGAGCAGGATGTTCGGCAAACGTGCCGGCAATACCTGCGGCTCCTGCAGGGTGCCGTCGAAGTTCGGCACCCAGTCGACGGTGCCCTGGCCCAGCTCGCTGAGCAGCACTTCCGAGTAGCGCGACAGCCGCGCCT
This sequence comes from Pseudomonas sp. S44, assembly GCF_016624805.1. Classification (NCBI taxonomy): domain Bacteria; kingdom Pseudomonadati; phylum Pseudomonadota; class Gammaproteobacteria; order Pseudomonadales; family Pseudomonadaceae; genus Pseudomonas; species Pseudomonas sp. S44. Next base: position 8,847 of record NZ_JACVTY010000009.1, on the reverse strand, counting down.
CGGTGTAACGCATGGCGGCGAACGATTTCGGATCGTCCGGCGCACCCCAGTTGCCCTGACCGTCGACCAGCGTGTAGCGGTAGCTGAACGGCTGCGCCATCAGCACCATGGCTTCATAGCACGCCGAGTCGCCGTGGGGGTGGAACTTGCCGAGCACGTCGCCGACGGTACGCGCCGACTTCTTGTGCTTGGAGTCGGCATCCAGCCCCAACTCACTCATGGCATAGACGATGCGCCGCTGCACCGGCTTGAGGCCGTCGCCGACGTGCGGCAAGGCGCGGTCCATGATCACGTACATGGAATAGTTGAGGTAGGCCTGTTCGGTGAAGTCGGCCAGGGAACGGCGTTCGACGCCTTCGAGACTGTCCAGTAAGTCGCTCATGCGAGCCTCGTCATTTCAGGTTCTGGCGCAGCAGCATGGTGCCGCCGCGCTGAGTAAATTCAAGTTGTTTCAAAGCGCTCATGCCGAGCAGCACCGTCTGTCCGTCCAGCCCCGGCACCACCAGGGCACGGACATCGCGCAGGCGGATATCGCCCAGTTGCAGGCTGTCGAGCCGCGTGCGATAGCCCTCGGTGCGGCCATTGGCGGTACTGAGCATCACCGGCGCGCCGCGCTGCAGCGCCAGATCACGAGCCAGTCCCTCGGGGATCGCCACATCGGTGGCACCGGTATCGAGCATGAAGTGCACGACCTTGCCGTTGATCGCGCCATCGGCGACGAAGTGGCCCTGGCCATTGCTCAGCAGCCGCACCTCGATAAAGTCTTCGCCGCGTTCGGACTGCACGACACTGTTGGGGTTCTGCTGGCGATCCTCCCACTGCCCGAAAAAGCGCGTGGCGAGAAACATCGCTGCCGCCCAGGCGAGGACCATCAGGACCCGCCCCGCCCGCTTGCCCGCTGGCTGGCTCAAGGCTTGGCGCTCCAGCCGCCCGCTGGCGCGGCAAAGCGCCAGACGATAGGGCGGTTTTCACCATCGGCACGGGTGCCGTTGTTGTTGTCCAGGCCGATCCAGGCACCGTCCTTGTCGATCACCAGGGCTTCGGCCAAGCCGAACGGCTGGTCGTAGCGACGTGTGTCGACCAAGGCATCGGCGGCGAACGACCAGCAGCGCTCGACCGCACCGGTGTCGGCGTCACGCCGGCAAATGCGGAAGGCATTGCGTTCCAGGGTGAACAGTTTGCCGTCGAACAGTGCAAGGTCCGCGAAATCCCGCGACAGCGCCCGCGAGCCTGGCATCTGTGACGGTTGCATCTCCACCCCTGCCTCGCTGAGCAGCACACAGCTGCGTCCGCAGGTCCATACCGCTTGCTGACGCTGCACGGCGATCAGCCCACGACGCTCGCGCTCGGCAGCCAACCACAGGCGGTCACCGGCCGGATTGATGGCCAGGCCCTCGAACAAGGCATTGAAGTGCAACAGCATGCCGCTGGCACGGGCCTGGCGAACCATGGCCGGATCGATCCTCAGCCAGTTCGGCTCGCCCTCGACCGGCAATTGCAGCACCGCCGCATGCGCCTCGCTGACCACATAGAAGTTGCCCGCGCTGTCACAGGTGATGCCTTCGAAATCCAGCTCGCCGCCACGGATGAACGACACTGCCCAGTTCCGCGACTTCAGCCCCCAGGGCAGCCCGCTCTCCGGTACCGGCGGCGGGGTGAACACCAGGGCCTCGGCACGCCACACGCCATCCTGCTGTTCAAGCCGGTAGATTCGATCGTCGTCGCGGTCCGAGACGCCCCACAGGGCGCCACGGCACTGGGCCAGGCCCGACAGGTTACCGCCGCGCATGCCCTCGATCGGGTGCTCGGCGGTGAGCTTGAGCTCCGGCCAGTCGCTGGCGAAACTCGTCAGGCTGGCCAGCGCGAGCAAGGCTGCGACAAGCAGACGAATCAAACCAGGACCTCGGCCAGGTTGCCTTTGGTCTCCAGCCAGTTCTTGCGATCGCCCGCACGCTTCTTGGCGAGCAGCATGTCCATGATCTCGGTGGTACCGGCGAGGTCATCCAGGGTGAGCTGCACCAGGCGCCGGGTGTTCGGGTCCATGGTCGTTTCGCGCAATTGTGGCGGGTTCATTTCGCCCAGCCCCTTGAATCGGGTGACCTGGGGCTTGCCGCGCTTCTTCTCGGCGACCAGACGGTCGAGAATGCCGTCTCGCTCGGCCTCGTCGAGGGCGTAGTAGATCTCCTTGCCCAGGTCGATACGGTACAGCGGCGGCATGGCAACATAGACGTGTCCGGCCTCGACCAGCGGGCGGAAATGCTGGACGAACAACGCGCACAGCAGCGTGGCGATGTGCAAGCCGTCGGAGTCGGCGTCGGCGAGGATGCAGATCTTGCCGTAGCGCAGTTGCGACAGGTCGGTGGCACCCGGATCGACGCCGATTGCCACGGCGATGTTGTGCACCTCCTGGCTGGCGAGCACTTCGCCGCCATCGACTTCCCAGGTGTTGAGGATCTTGCCGCGCAGGGGCAGGATCGCCTGGAACTCCTTGTCACGCGCCTGCTTGGCCGAACCACCTGCAGAGTCGCCCTCGACCAGGAACAGTTCGGCGCGCATCGGATCCTGTCCGGCGCAGTCGGCCAGTTTGCCGGGCAATGCCGGCCCTTGGGTGATGCGCTTGCGCTCGACCTTCTTGCTCGCCTTGAGGCGTCGGCCGGCATTGCTGATCGCCAGCTCAGCCAGTTGCATGCCCAGCTCCGGGTGGGCGTTGAGCCACAGGCTGAAGGCATCCTTGACCACACCGGAAACGAACGCCGCGGCCTCGCGAGACGACAGGCGCTCCTTGGTCTGGCCGGAGAACTGCGGCTCCTGCATCTTCATCGAGAGCACGAAGGTGATGCGCTCCCACACGTCCTCGGGCGCCAGCTTGACGCCACGCGGCAGCAGGTTGCGGAACTCGCAGAACTCGCGCATGGCATCGAGCAGGCCTTGGCGCAGGCCGTTGACGTGGGTGCCCCCCTGGGCGGTAGGGATCAGGTTGACGTAGCTTTCCTGGACGCTGTCGCCACCCTCGGGCAGCCACAGCAGCGCCCAGTCCACAGCTTCTTTATTACCGGCCAGGCTGCCGCAGAACGGCTCGTCGGGCAGGCGCTGGAATTCACTGACCGAGTCGACCAGGTACGAGCGCAGACCATCCTCGTAGTGCCACTCGACCTTCTCGCCAGTGCCCTTGTCCTCGAAGCTGATCGACAGCCCCGGGCACAGCACGGCCTTGGCCTTGAGCACGTGCTTGAGGCGGCTGATGGAGAACTTGGCCGAATCGAAATACTTGGGATCGGGCGCGAAGTAGACACTGGTGCCGGTGTTGCGCTTGCCGACCGTGCCGATCACCTCAAGCTCGGTGGCCTTGAAGCCATCGGCGAAGGTCATCTGGTACTCGTTGCCGTCACGCTTGACCCGCACGCGGACCTGGGTCGACAGGGCGTTGACCACCGAAATGCCCACGCCGTGGAGGCCGCCGGAGAACTGGTAGTTCTTGTTGGAGAACTTGCCACCGGCGTGCAGCTTGGTAAGGATCAGCTCGACGCCCGATACGCCTTCTTCAGGGTGGATATCCACCGGCATGCCGCGACCATCGTCGCTGACTTCCAGCGAGTGGTCGGCGTGCAGCACGACCTGGATCGACCGGGCATGACCGGCGAGGGCTTCGTCGACGCTGTTGTCGATGACTTCCTGGGCCAGGTGGTTGGGCCGGCTGGTGTCGGTATACATGCCCGGCCGCTTGCGGACCGGGTCAAGGCCGGAGAGGACTTCGATGGCGTCTGCGTTATAGGCGCTAGCGCTGGGATTGGCCATGGGTTCTCGTCGTCAGTCTGGTGAATGCAAAAAGGTCAAAATACAGAAAAATCAAGCGCGTCATACTGCGCCCTGGCAATGCCGGCGAAGGCCAGCAAGGCCGGCAGACGCTGGGCGAAGCCTTGGAAGCTGTGGTCGCCGCCGGCCTCGATACGCAGGGCACAGGCACGGTAATAACGCTCGGCATGGCGATAGTCCAGCGTTTCATCGGCGGTCTGCAACCACACTTGATAGCGTGAGGCATCCTCGGGGGGTGGCACTTCCAGTTCGGCCAGGGCCTGCACGTGATCGTGGGTCAGCTCCCAGGTTTCACCGCTGTAGTGGTTTCGCTGAGTACCGAGATAGCCGTCGAAATGCTTGTGCGGGGTCACTGCCGGATTGACCAGCAGGGCCTTGAGGCCATGGCGCTCAGCCAGGTGCGTGGCATAGTAGCCGCCGAGGGAGCTGCCGACCAGCAGCGGCGTGCCGAGTTCGGCGATGCACGCTTCGAGCTGAGCCATCGCCTGGCGCGGATGATGGTGCAGTTCGGGGACGCGCAGCTGCGCGCTCAAACCGAGCTGTTGCATCACCGCCGCGAGCTGGCGCGCCTTGGTGGACAGCGGCGAGCTGTTGAAGCCATGGATATAGAGGATGGAACCCGACATGCTGCCCCCGGAATCTGTGGCTTCGCGCCCGACGATGCGGGCACAGGGACGCGCAGTGTAGCGCGTTCGCCGGGTTTTGGCGCAAGGGTGGGATTTTCGCAACACAATCTTCAAATCCAACGACAGGCGCGACCTTCGCAGGAGCGGTAAACCTGTCAGTAACCCGGGCTGTTGAAATCCAGGGTCACCACGAAATCCCTCGCCCGCTCGACGCCGGTCTCCAGCCGTCCGTCGGCATGCAACCGTAGCCAGCGATACCCTGGCTGCTCTTCACTGACCTTGAAGTCCTCGCTGCGCGCGGCGAACTGGATGCAGGTCGAGGGCGTGGCCAGCAAGCGAATACCGTCGCGGACCTCGTCCCACTCCTGATGGATGTGACCCCACAGCAACGCCTTCACCTGTGGATATGCCCGCAGACGCTGCAGCAGCTCATCGGCATTGCGCAAGCCGATCGGTGCAATCCAGGCGCAGCCGATATCCACCGGCTGGTGGTGGCAGCACACCAGGCAGTGGCGCTCCCCCACCGATGCCAGCGCGTTATCGAGGGTCGAGAGCTGGTCTTGTTCAAGAAGCCCATGGGTAGCACCCAGCACCGCCGAGTTGAGCATCACCACGCGCCAGGCGCCAATGTCGGTAACGGCATGGACCAGATCTGGCGCCACACGCGCCATGACCCTGGCCTCGTCATGGTTGCCCGGCAACCAACGGGTCGGCACGGCAAAACCATCCGTCAGCTCTCGGAACGCAGCGTAGGACGCCACGCTGGCGTCCTGGGACAGGTCCCCGGTGCACAGCAACAGGTCGATGCGTGGTTGCTCGCGACGCACCTGGCTCACCACGTGGCGCAGACTGTCACGGGTGTTGAGGCCTAGCAGGGTGCCAGCCGGATCAGCGAACAGGTGGGCGTCGGTGAGCTGCACCACATGCACCGGAGCCTGTACGGAAGGAATTGGTGAATGCGACAAAGGCCGTCTCCTTGATCGGATTCGGCACGATTATGGCCGTAGAAAGCGTTGGAGCAAATACTCGAAACCAACCGACGTCACATTTCAACGCACGGTTTCGTACTCGTGGCCGCAGGCCAGGCAATGGCTCAGCCATTCACCGAGGAACAGGTTGAGCTGGGCCTTCTCATCGGGTTGGTGCATGGCCGCGTTGGGGTACGGATAGATGCTGCGCAGGCGCCGAGCGTGCTCGGCACTCACCACTTCGGCCATGCGCGCATCGTGATAGACCTGTACCTCGAGTTGCGGCACCGGCAGCCACGGCAGGCTGTGCTCCTGGCATATCCGCAGCGTGGTGGTGTAGGGGCAGGCCAGCACCACGTCGAGCACCAGCACGCCAAGCATCTGGTCGCCCTGGGTCATGCCGATGCGTCGCGAGCTTTGCGTGGTGCGCATGTCCGGCAGCAGGCGCATCAGCCGTGCGTAATTGGCCTCGCAGGCAGCCTGCAGGCCGACGAGGTCGACCCGGTAGCGTTCGCGCAGCAGGTTCACTTCCACATCCCCCGGACTTCGTCACGGTTCAGCGCCAGCCACTGCAAGGCGATGATGCTTGCCGCGTTGGCGATGCGCCCGTCGCGAACCGCCTGCAAGGCATCCTCGAACGACCAGACGCGCACGCGGATATCCTCGCCCTCTTCTTCCAGCCCATGCAGGCCACCGGCACCCTCGCTGCTGCATCGCCCGAGGAACAGATGGACATACTCGTCACTGCCGCCAGGCGACGGGAAGTATCGGGTCATCGGCCACAGTGCGGAGAAGCTCAGGCCTGCCTCTTCTTCGGCTTCACGGTGGGCGACCTCCTCAGGTTGCTCATCCTTGTCGATCAGCCCGGCGACCAGCTCGATCAGCCAGGGGTTGTCGGTCTTGTCCAGCGCACCGACGCGAAACTGTTCGATCAGCACCACTTCGTCACGCAGCGGATCGTAGGGCAGCACGCAGACGGCATCGTGGCGCACGAACAGCTCACGGCTGATCTCGCGCCCCATGCCACCGGCGAACAACTCGTGGCGCAGGCGCACCTTGTCGAGCTTGTAGAAGCCCTGGAAGCAATTGGCCCGTTCGACGATCTCGACCGCCTTGGGCACCGAATTCAAGGTGTCTGACATGGAATTCCTCATTACATCAACGACTGCGTCGCGCCATCCTACTCTGCGTGCCGCCACCTTTCATCCCTTTCCGGCGACCGGGACAGGCTGTCCTCACTCTGTTAGCTTAGTGGCGAACCGAAGGCCCTGCCGACGGTCCAAGGCCGATCATCCATGTTCTGCAAGGATCACCATGACGTTCGTCAAACTGACTGCCGTCGCCCTGCTGGCGTTGACCCTCGGCGCCTGCCAGAGCCTGTTCACGCCCAACTATCGCGCACCGCTCGAGGTCAAGCGCGACGCCTGGGAACACGTCAAACCCGGTTGCAGCGAGCGTGATTGCCCGCTGGTGAACATCGACACCGTGCACTTCCCGGCGCTGCCCAAGCTCGATGCCATCGTCGAGCGTCGCTTGCTGCAACTGACCGAAGACAACCAGCGCGGTACCACACCCACCACATTGCAGCAGTATGAGCAGCAATACCTGGCCAGCGCACAAGCGCGCAACAGCAGCTACCTGCAGGCCAAGGTACGCGAGCAGCATGACGGACTGGTGATCGTCGAGCTGTCCAGTTACCTGGACAGCGGCGGTGCCCACGGCATGCCGGGGCGGGCCTTCATCAACTATTCACGCAAGCAGGACAAGGTGCTCACGCTCCAGGACATGCTGGTGCCTGGCCAGGAAGAGACGTTCTGGAAGACCGTCGAGGAGTCGCACCGCGCCTGGCTGATCAGCACCGGCATGGACAAGGACGCCGAGTTCGTGAAGACCTGGCCATTCAAGCGTTCGCCGCACATCGCCCTGACGTACGGCGCGGTGGTGGTGAAGTATGAGGTCTACGCGATCGCGCCCTATTCCATGGGCCACGTCGAACTGAAGATCCCTTATCCGCGCCTGAACGGCGTCATCAAGCCCGAACTGTTTCCCGGCCGCGGATAGCACCCAGTACCCCATATAGGCCACCTGCCAGCAGCAAGGCTGGCAGGGTCGCCCCAAGCTCCGGCGCCTCGTTCGCCAGCAGGTGGTAGACCACCACCCCCGCCAGCCAGGCCAGCAGCGCCGGCCAATGCAGCCCCGGCACCTGCTGCGGCAGGCGGCGACGGCGGATCACGAAGTGATCCACCAGCACCACACCGAACAGCGGCGCGAACACCGAACCGATCAACAGCAGGAAGTTCTGGTACTGGGCCAGCGGTGCCAACAGTGCAATCAGGGTGCACAGCAGACCGATCGCCAGCGCCAGGTGCTCGACCTTCAGCTTCACCAGCAGCCCCGTGGACACTGCCGCCGAATGGATGTCGGCAAAGGCGTTTTCCGACTCGTCCAGCAGGATCAGCAACAACGGGATACCCAGCCCTGCACCAGCCAGCGCCAGCAGCAAGGCATTCACCTCACCGCTCGGAGCGAACGCCAGGGTGTAGGCCACGCCCAGGCTCATCAGCCAGGCGTTGCCGATGAAAAAGCCCAGCGCGGTGCCGCCGAAGACTCGGCTGGCACGCTTGCCGAAGCGCGAGTAGTCGGCGATCAGTGGCAGCCACGATAGCGGCATGGCGATGACGATATCTAACCCCACCGCCAGCGACAGCGAGCCATCGCCCGGGCGCCGCCAGAGGTCGGCAAGATCGGCCTTGGCGAACAGATTCCATGTCAGCCACAGGCAGGCGCCGAGCAGCAGCCAGATCCCCCACTTGCGCAACACCTTGCGCACGAAGGCCAACGGGCCGCTGACGGCCAGCAGGGTTGCCAGCGCGCCGAAGCACAGGGTCCAGAGCAGCGGGCTGTTCCAGGCACTGCCTTCGCCGAAGGTGCGTGCGCCCAGCAGGCTGGCGGCGTCACGCATGACAATGATCTCGAAAGATCCCCAGCCGACCAGTTGCAGCAGGTTGAGCAGCGCCGGCAGACGCGCGCCATGGCGCCCCAGCGACAGGCGAAGACCGGCCATCGCAGAGAGGCCGGTATCGCTGCCGGTCACCCCCACTGCCGCCAGCAACAGCACCCCGACCGCCGTACCGAGCACGATCGCCAGCACCGAGCCCGCCAGGCCCAGGCCCGGTGCGAGCAAGGCACCGACCTGCAGGACCATCAGGCCGATGCCGAGGGAGAACCACAACGAGAACAGGTCGCGGGCGCCGAACAGGCGCTGGCTGGAGGGGACAGGGTGATCGGGGGAGAAATGGCTGGGGGTGGTCATTGGAAGGGGCGCCAAAGGGGTTGGGATGTGTGGTGAAGCCTCCGGCACTTTCGCGGGGGGGGCCCCCCCCCCCCCCGGGGGGGGGGGGGGGGGGGGGGGGGGGGGGGGGGGGGGGGGGGGGGGGGGG
>NZ_JACVTY010000008.1:0-174266 GCF_016624805.1 Pseudomonas sp. S44 | reverse complement strand
CGAGCAGGTAGGGGTTTTGTCTTTCTGGCGTTCGCCAGGTCGCATCGCTCCCCCACGCCGACACCATGCACGCCACGGGACAAGCCTGCCTCTACAGGGTATGGTTCCGTCAGCGCACACCGTCTTCCAGAGAGCACCCAATGACCAACACCACGCCACTGCATCCAGGTTTCATGATCGTCCAAGGCAACCGCCTAGACGATTTGCGCAACCTGGTCGTGAGCGTGATGCGCAACTATCCCCTGGCGCCTCTGGAGAACGAAATCGCCCTGGTGCAGAGCAACGGTATTGCCCAATGGCTCAAGCTCGCACTGGCCGAAGATCCGCAGGACGATGATCAAGGCGGCTGCGGTATCGCGGCGGCCATCGACGTCCAGTTGCCCGGCACTTTCATGTGGCAGCTCTATCGCCTCGTGCTGGGCCGCGACGAGATTCCCGAGGTGTCGCTGCTCGACAAGGCACCGCTGACCTGGCGCCTGGTGCGCTTGCTGCCAGCACTGATCGAGCGACCGCACTTCGAGCCACTCAAGCGCTTTCTCACCGACGACAACGACCTGCGCAAGCGCTACCAGCTCGCCGAACGTCTGGCTGACTTGTTCGACCAATACCAGGTGTACCGCGCCGACTGGCTCAAGGACTGGGCCGCTGGAGAGCACGTGCTCAACACCGCCCGCGGCGAGCGCAAGCCCCTGGCGGATGGCAACCGCTGGCAGGCCGAGTTGTGGCGTGCATTGCTCGACGATGTCGGTGCAGAGGGTATGGCGCAGAGCCGTGCCGGCGTCCATCAGCGCTTCATCGCGCGCATGGATACCCTTGAGCAAGCTCCCGCGGGCCTGCCGTCGCGGGTAATCGTCTTTGGTATCTCGTCGCTGCCCGCCCAGGCCCTTGAAGCCCTGGCCGGGCTGGCCCGCTTCAGCCAGGTATTGCTGTGCGTGCACAACCCTTGCCGCCATCATTGGGGGGATATCGTCGCGGACAAAGACCTGCTCCGGCACCAGTACAAGCGCCAACAGCGCAAGCACGGCATGCCCCTGCAACTGGACGACGAATCGATGCACCAGCACGCTCATCCGCTGCTGGCCGCCTGGGGCAAGCAGGGCCGTGACTACATCAACCTGCTCGATAGCTACGATGATCCCAGCAGTTACCGTGGTGTCTTCAGCGACGGGCGCATCGACCTGTTCAGCGACGCCCAGCCCACCACGCTGCTCAACCAGTTGCAGGACGACATCCTCGAACTGCGTCCCCTGGCTGAAACCCGTGAGGCCTGGCCTGCCATCGATCCCAACCGCGACCGTTCGGTACGTTTCCACATCGCCCATAGTCCGCAGCGCGAAGTGGAGATCCTCCATGACCAGTTGCTTGCGCGCTTCAGCAGCGATCCGACCCTGCGGCCGCGCGATGTCATCGTCATGCTTCCGGCCATCGATGACTACGCCCCGCATATCCGCGCTGTCTTCGGCCAACTCGACCGTCATGATCCGCGCTACATCCCCTTCACCCTCACCGACCAGGGCCAGCGCGGCCGCGATCCACTGCTGATCGCCCTGGAGCATCTGCTCAAGCTCCCCGACAGCCGTTTCGCCGTGAGTGAGATCCTCGACCTGCTCGATGTCCCCGCCGTGCGCGCCCGCTTCGGGATCAAGGAGAGTGACCTGCCGACCCTGCACCGCTGGATCGAGGGGGCCGGCATCCGTTGGGGCCTGAGCGGTGAACAACGTGCCCGCCTCGGGTTGCCCGAAGGCCTGGAGCAGAACAGTTGGCGGTTCGGCCTGCGCCGGATGCTGCTGGGTTACGCCGTAGGTGTCGGCGAGGCCTGTGACGGCATTGAGCCCTATGACGAGATCGGTGGCCTCGACGCGGCCCTTATCGGCCCGCTGGTGGCCCTGCTCGATGCCCTGGACGTGGCGTTCCAGACCCTCGCCGAGCCGGCCAGCCCCGTGGTGTGGGGGGCGCGCCTGCATGCGCTGTTGCAGGTGTTCTTCCTCGCCGAGGAGGAGCACGACGAGCTGCTGCTGGTGCAGTTGCAGGACCTGCGTGATACCTGGCTGGAAACCTGCGAGACCGTTGGCCTGCACGATCCATTGCCGCTCACGGTCGTGCGCGAGGCCTGGCTGTCGGGGCTGGACCAGGGCAAGCTGTCCCAGCGTTTCCTGGCCGGCTCGGTGAACTTCTGCACCTTGATGCCCATGCGCGCCATCCCATTCCGCGTAGTCTGCCTGCTGGGCATGAACGACGGCGACTATCCTCGCGCCCAGCCGCCGTTGGACTTCGATCTGATGGCCAGCGATTACCGTCCTGGCGATCGTTCGCGCCGCGAAGATGACCGCTACCTGCTGCTCGAGGCGCTGCTGTCTGCCCGCGACCAACTCTATGTGAGTTGGGTCGGACGCAGTATTCGCGACAACAGCGAACGCCCCGCCTCGGTGCTGGTCGGCCAGTTGCGCGACCATCTTGCCGCCGGTTGGCAGCTGGCCGGTGCCCAGCAAGGCCAGCGTGATGACCCCGGCCAGCAGTTGTTGCATGCCCTGACCCAGGAGCATCCCCTGCAACCCTTCAGCCAGCGCTACTTCCAGAAGGGCAGCGCACTGTTCAGCTACGCCCACGAATGGCAGGTCTTGCATCAGCCCGTCGAGCCGGCCTCGGAGGTCGATCAGGCGTTGCCGCCCTACGACAGCGATGAGCCACTGAATCTGACGCAACTGCAGGATTTTCTCCGCCATCCGGTCCGGCATTTCTTCAGCCAGCGCCTGAAGGTGTTCTTCGAAGCGCTGGAGGCGCCAACCCCGGACGAGGAGCCTTTCGTGCTCGATGCCCTGCAACGCTACAGCCTCAGCGAGCGCCTGCTGGGCGCTGCATTGGCCGCACCCGACGACGCCGAACAGGCGCTGCGTACCCAGGCCCGACGCCTGCAGGCATGCGGGCTGCTGCCATTGGCGGGCTTCGGCGAGTCGCTGCAGGCGGAATTGATCCAGCCCTTGCCAGACCTGCTGCAGCGTCATCGCCAGCTGTTGCAGCGCTGGCACACCGTGGTAGAGGGCGCTTTGCCGCTGCACTTCGAGCGCGGCCCGCTGCGCCTGGAAGGTTGGCTTGGGCGCGTCTATCAGGATGATGAACAGAGCCTTCTGAGCATCACCACCGTGCCCAACAGCCTGGGTGCCGGGCGCAACAGTCTCAAATGGCATCGGCTGATTCCGGCGTGGGTCATGCATTTGGCGGCCTGCGCTGCCGGTTATCCATTGCATACGGCCCTGGTCGCCAGTGACCGCACCTTGCTGCTCGCACCGATGCCCTCGGCACAGGCAGGTGATCTGCTTGCCGATCTGCTGGTGGCGCGCCAGGCAGCAATGAATGCGCCCCTGCCGGTAGCGCCCAAGACTGCTTTCGCCTGGCTGGCCCAGCCAGACCCGGACAAAGCCCAGGCTGCCGCCGAGCGCGCCTATGAAGGCGACGGCCAGAACAGCTTCGGCGAGCGCAGCGAGAGCCTTGCACTGATGCGTCAGTTCCGCGACTTTGCTGCGCTCACGGCCGACGAGACCTTCGAAGGCTGGTGCGAATCCCTCTACCGACCCCTGTTTGCCGCCGCATGGCAGACCCAAGGCAATCCGGAGACCGCCGCATGACCCAGGCCCGTCCCCTGGCCCTGAGCTTTCCCCTGCACGGCAGCCAGCTGATCGAAGCCAGTGCCGGCACCGGCAAGACTTTCACCATCTCGGCGCTCTACCTGCGCCTGATCCTCGGCCACGGCGGCGAGCAAGGCTTTGCCCGCGAACTGCTGCCGCCGCAGATTCTCGTCGTGACCTTCACCGACGCTGCGACCAAGGAGCTGCGCGAGCGGATTCGCGCGCGCCTGGCCGAGGCTGCACGTTTCTTCAGGGGGGAGTTGGACGACGCCGACCCCTTGCTGCACCTGCTGCGCGACGATTATCCACAGGAGCACTGGGGCCGTTGTGCCAGTCGCCTGGAGGTCGCAGTGCAGTGGATGGACGAAGCGGCGGTCTCGACCATTCACGGCTGGTGCCAGCGCATGCTGCGCGAGCATGCCTTCGACAGCGGCAGCCTTTTCACCCAGAGCCTGGAGACCGATCACAGCGAGCTGCTCAGCCAGGTCATGCGCGATTACTGGCGGCGCTTCTGCTACGGCATGCAGGGCGAAGCGCTGGCCTGGGTGCGCAGCCATTGGGTGAGTCCGGACGCGTTGCTACCGCGCATCCGCCCGCTGTTCGGCCGCGTCAGCAGGGAAGAAGACGGTGCCGATCCACAGGCGCTGATCGAATCCGCCCTGCAGCGACGCCAGGCGCAACTGGGCGCGCTCAAGGCTCCCTGGGCCCAGTGGGCCGACGAGCTGCACGAAATCTGCCGCGCGGCGGTGGCCGCCAAGCAGGCCGATGGTCGCAAGTTGCAGGCGCGTTTCTTCGACCCCTGGTTCGACAAACTGCGCGCCTGGGCGGGTGATGAGCAGGCCATGGACCTCGACCTGGGCACCGGCTTCACCCGCCTGACGCCTGCAGGCATGGCCGAGGCCTGGAAGTCGGGCGAGCCACCGGAGCATCCGGCATTGCACGCCATGGAGACACTGCGCGAAACGTTGCAGGGGCTGCCTGGCCCCGATTCGGCGGTGCTGGAACATGCTGCCGCGTGGGTGGCGGCGCGTTTCGAAGTGGAGAAGCGCCGGCGCGCCGAAATGGGCTTCGACGATATGCTGTTGCGCCTCGAGCAAGCGCTGCGTAGTGAGGCCGGCGAGCGCCTTGCCGCGCTGATCCGCGAGCAGTTCCCCGTGGCCTTGATCGACGAGTTCCAGGACACCGATCCGGTGCAGTACGGCATTTTCGAGCGCATCTACCGGATCGCCGAAAACCGCCCGGAAACCGGCCTGTTCATGATCGGCGATCCCAAGCAGGCGATCTACGCCTTCCGCGGCGCCGATATCTTCACCTACCTCGGTGCCCGCCGTGCCACGGCAGGGCGCCTGCACAGCCTGGACACCAACTACCGCTCCAGCCAGGCCATGGTCGAGGCGGTCAACCGCGTGTTCCTGCTGGCCGAGCAACGCCCCGAAGGCAAGGGCGCGTTTCTGTTCCGCGAGGCCAACGACAACCCGCTGCCGTTCATCGAAGTTCATGCCAAGGGCCGCAGCGAGCGCCTGCTGATCGACGGCCAGCCCTGTGCCGCCCTGCATTGCTGGCAGTTGCACAGTGACGAACCGGTTGCCAACACACTGTATCGTCAGCAACTGGCCGCCAGCTGCGCCAGCCATATCGTTGCCCTGCTCAACGGCGGCCAACGAGGTGTGACGGGGTTTGCCAATGCGCAGGGCGAAGTGCGCGGCTGCCTGCCTTCGGACATCGCCATCCTGGTGCGCGACGGCCGCGAGGCGCAGTTGGTCCGTGCCGAGCTGGCTGCCCGTGGGGTACGCAGTGTCTATCTGTCGGACAAGGATTCGGTCTTTGCTGCCCAGGAAGCCCACGACCTGCTGGCCTGGCTCAAGGCCTGCGCCGAGCCTGATGCCGAGCGCCTGCTCAAGGCCGCTCTGGCCAGCCTGACGCTGGACCTGCCGTTGCTCGAACTGGAGCGGCTTAACCAGGACGAGCGGGTCTGGGAAGACTGGGTGATGCGTTTTCGTCTGTACCGCGACACCTGGCAGCGCCAGGGCGTGCTGCCCATGCTGCGCCGCCTGCTGCATGACTTCCAGCTGCCACGCACGTTGATCGCTCGCGCCGATGGCGAACGTGTGCTGACCAACCTGCTGCACCTGGCCGAACTGCTGCAACAGGCGGCCGGCGAGCTCGATGGCGAGCAGGCCCTGATCCGTCACCTGGCCGAGCACCTGGCCAACGCCGGGCAGGCCGGTGAAGAGCAGATCCTGCGCCTGGAGAGCGACGAGCAACTGGTCAAGGTCGTGACCATCCACAAATCCAAGGGCCTGGAGTACCCGCTGGTCTATCTGCCGTTCATCTGCACCAGCAAACCGGTGGATGGCCAGCGCCTGCCATTGGCCTGGCACGACGACGATGGCCAGGTGCTGCTGACGCTCACCCCCACCGACGAGCAGATCGCACTGGCCGACGATGAGCGTCTGGCCGAAGACCTGCGCCTGCTCTACGTGGCCCTGACCCGCGCCCAACATGCCTGCTGGCTGGGTGTTGCCGACCTCAAGCGCGGCAGCCAGAAAACCTCGCAATTGCACCGCTCGGGTTTGGGTTACCTGCTGGGCGGCGGCGCCCCATTGGCGGCTTCCGTGCAGTTGGCCGATTGGCTGCAGGCGCTGTGTGCCGAGGATGCGCCCATTGTCTGTACACCGCTGCCCGACGCTGACGAACAGTGTTATCGCGCGCCGCAGGACGGCGCTGAACACCTGCCTGCACGCAAGCCGCGCCGCGCCGCGGCAGAGCAGTGGTGGATCGCCTCCTACAGTGCCTTGCGCGTCGGCGACCAGAGTCTCGGCGCCGACAGCTCCCAGGCCCAGCAATTGCTCGACGATGAGAACGTCGACGCACAGCGGCTGCGTGAAGTCCCGGCGGAAAACGGCGATATCCACCGCTTCCCTCGCGGGCCGAACCCCGGCACCTTCCTTCACGGCCTGCTCGAGTGGGCCGGGCGTGAAGGGTTTGCCGACGTGGTCAGCCAGCCTGCGTTGATCGAACGCACTGTCGGCCAACGCTGCAACCGCCGCGACTGGACCGGCTGGATCCCGACCTTGGTGCCCTGGCTGCAGCAGTTGCTGACGCAGGCCATGCCGCTTTCGTCGGATGGCCCGGTCCTGACCCTGGCGCAGCTTCAGCAGTACCAGATCGAGATGGAGTTCTGGTTCGCCAGCCATCAGGTCGACGTGCTGCGCCTCGATCAGCTCGTCGTCCGCCACACCCACGGTGGCGCCGCGCGACCGGCAGCGCTGGCGACCCAGCTAAATGGCATGTTCAAGGGCTTCATCGACCTGGCGTTCGAGCTGGACGGGCGCTACTACGTGGCCGATTACAAGTCCAACTGGCTCGGCCCCGATGGCAGCGCCTACAGTGCCCTGGCCATGGAACAGGCGATCCTCGACCACCGCTACGACTTGCAGTACGTGCTCTACCTGCTGGCCCTGCATCGCCAGTTGCGCGCACGGCTGCCCGACTACGACTACGACCGCCACGTGGGCGGTGCCCTGTTCATCTTCCTGCGCGGTATCGGCAGCGCCGGCCATGGCCTGTATTTCGCCCGGCCGCCACGTGAGCTGATTGAGCAGCTCGATGCGTTGTTTCGGGGCGCCTGTGCGCCCGAGCAGCAGGACTTGTTTGCTGGAGCCGCACCATGAGCCGCACCCTCGATGACCTGTTGCCGACACCGTTGCAGGCCGAGCACCTGGCGGCCCTTGCGCCGTTGAAACACAGCCAGGACCTGCTGGCCCTGCTCGACCGTTGGGTCGAACGCGGTTGGTTGCGTGCGCTGGACCGGGCATTCGTCAGCTTCCTCGAGGAGCGTGAGGCGGGCAGCGATCCCTTGCTGTTGCTGGCTGCGGCGCTGGCCAGTCACCAGTTGGGGCATGGGCATGTCTGCCTCGACCTCGAGCAGACCCTGGCCGAGCCCGATTTCGCCTTGTCGCTGCCGCCAGAGGGCGATGCGCTGGCGGGGCCTTTGCTGTTGCCGTCGCAGTTGCTCGCCACGCTCGAACCGAGCACCTGGCGCCAGCGCATCGCGGCCAGTCGGCTGGTGGCGTTGGGCGATGCCGAGGGCCAGGACGCGCGGCCTCTGGTACTCAGCGGTCAGCGTCTGTACCTGCGCCGTTACTGGAGCTATGAACGGCGTATCGACCGGTCGCTGCAGCAACGCATCGTGGCAGACGAGTCGATTCCCGCCGACCTGCCCGCGCGCCTGGCGCAGTTGTTCGAGGACGGCGCCCCGGCCGGTCAGGTGGACTGGCAGAAGCTCGCCTGTGCCCTGGCGACGCGTGCCGCGTTCAGCATCATCACCGGTGGCCCGGGCACCGGCAAGACCACCACGGTCGTACGCTTGCTGGCCTTGCTCCAAGGGCCGGCGGTGGAGCAGGGCAGGCCCTTGCGCATCCGCCTGGCGGCACCCACCGGCAAGGCTGCTGCGCGCCTGACCGAATCCATCGGCCAACAGGTCGAGCGTTTGCGGGTCAGCGCCGAGGTGCGGGCGCAGATTCCTACCGAAGTGAGCACGGTACACCGCCTGCTGGGCAGTCGCCCCGGTTCGCGGCATTTTCGGCATCACGCCGGTAACCCACTGCCGCTGGACGTGCTGGTGGTCGATGAAGCGTCGATGATCGATCTGGAAATGATGGCCAACCTGCTTGATGCCTTGCCAGCGCAGGCTCGCCTGGTGCTGCTGGGCGACAAGGACCAGTTGGCCTCGGTGGAGGCCGGCGCGGTGCTCGGCGACCTGTGTCGGTATGCCGAAGAGGGGCGTTACACGCCCGCCACCCAGGCCTGGCTCGAGCAGGTCGGTGGTCAGTCGCTGCAGGGCAGCGGTCTGCAGCCAGGTGATGCGCACCAGCATGCGCTGGCCCAGCAGGTGGTGATGTTGCGTTACTCCCGGCGTTTCGGCGAAGGCAGTGGCATTGGCCAGTTGGCGCGCCTGGTCAACCTGCAGCAAGCCCGCCAGGCGCGGGATCTGCTGAGCATGCCGCCTGAGGATGTGTTCGGCCTGTCCCTGCGCGGCGAGCATGACCGCGCCTTCGATCGTCTGCTGCTGGACGGCCTGGGCCGCGGTGAGGACGGCCCGCAGGGGTATCGCCACTATCTGCGCAGTATCGGTCGCCATCGGCCGGCGCCCGGCACCTCCGCCGATGCCCCGGTGTGGGAGCAATGGGCTGCCCTGGTGCTCAACAGCTTCGAAAGCTTCCAGCTGCTGTGCGCGGTGCGCAAAGGGCCCTGGGGGGTGGAAGGGCTGAACGAGCGTGTGGCGCGGGTGCTGCACAACGCTGGGCTGATCGACACCCGCCAGCCCTGGTACGAGGGCCGTCCGGTGCTGGTCACGCGCAATGACTACGGCCTCGGCCTGATGAACGGTGATATCGGCATCGCCCTGCGCCTGCCCGACGAGAATGGCGAGCCATTGCTGAGGGTCGCCTTCCCGCGTAACGACGGCTCGGGCGGGGTGCGCTTCGTGTTGCCCAGTCGCCTCAATGAAGTGGAAACGGTGTTCGCCATGACCGTACACAAGTCCCAGGGCTCGGAGTTCAGCCATACCGCGCTGGTGTTGCCTGATGCGCTCAATCCCGTGCTGACCAAGGAACTGGTGTACACCGGCATCACCCGTGCCAAGCACTGCTTCAGCCTGGTGGAACCACGGGGGGGGGTCTTTGAGGAGGCTGTCGAGCGCAAGGTGCGTCGGATTTCTGGCCTAATGCTCGACCAAGGGTGACATTCGTCAATACCTTGGCACTGCGGCCTTATGCTATCGTGCGGGTTATCTGAATCTAATTTGAGAGATTTCCCACATGACAGTGGTTGTCTCGCCCAGGGGGCGAGTGACGGGCTGTGTGCTTTCGCTAGTGATTGCCGCCCTGTCGCTGTTCGCCTCACCTGCCTGGGCGGACCTCCCTGCCACTGCAGCCCAGGTGCAGCAACGCGCCAAAGCGGTGACCCAGGTCGTGCTGGGTATCTTCAGCTATGCCCGCTGGCCTGCTGATCCTTCGCCGCTGCGCCTGTGCCTGGTTGGCCCCACCGAATATGCCGACGACCTGATCAAGGGCAATGTGCAGAATGCCGGCCAGCCCCTGCAGGTGCGTCGCCTGCTGGTCGGCGATTCGGGCGTTTCCGGCGCCTGCGACGCGGTGTACATCGGCAAGCTCGACGCCGGACAGCGTGACCGCCTGTTCCAGGCCCTGGTCGGGCATCCGGTCCTGAGCATCAGCGAGGCCGATGACCCGTGCACCGTCGGCAGCCTGTTCTGCCTGCACGTCGATGACGAACAGGTCAGCTTCGATGTGAACCTCGACTCGGTGGCGCGCAGTGGCGTGCGCATCCACCCCAGCGTGCTGCAATTGTCGCGGCGCAGGGCGGCGCAACCATGAAACTCACCGGCAAGCGCAGGAAGCGGCCGACCTTGCGGTCGGTGCTGGGGCGAGGACACCTGGGTGTCGCGCTGATCGCCGTCGGACTCGTGGGCGTGTCCCTGACCGTGCTCGGGGTAGCGGCATTGCGCGTCTATGCCAATCACAACCTGCACCTGATCGCCCGCTCGATCAGTTATACCGTGGAGGCGGCGGTGGTGTTCGACGACAGCGGGGCGGCCAGTGAAGCCCTGGCGGTGATTGCCGCCACCGAAGAGGTGGCAGATGCCAAGGTCTTCGACAGCCAGGGAGAGCTGCTGGCGCACTGGCAACGCGATGACACGGGCTTGCTGGCACCACTGCAGCGCCAGGTGGCCAAGGCCTTGCTGGGGGAGGCCATCCACCTGCCGATCGTCCGTCAGCAGCGCACGGTCGGGCACATCGAGCTGCTGGGCCAGGGCGGCAGCCTGCTGCGTTTCCTGCTCAGCGGCCTGGCGGGCATCCTCTTTTGCAGCTTGCTCAGCGCCGCAGTCGCCATCCACCTTTCGCGCCGGCTGTTCGGCGATATCGTCCGTCCTCTGCGGGGCCTGGCCAGCGTCGCCCATGCGGCGCGGCGCGAGCGCAGCTTCGACCGGCGCGTGCCCGAGGCGCGAATTGCCGAGCTCAATGAGCTGGGCAACGACTTCAACGCCCTGCTCGACGAGCTGGAAGTCTGGCAGAGCCATTTGCAGAGCGAGAACGAGACCCTCGCGCACCAAGCCAGCCATGACAGCCTCACCGGCCTGCCCAATCGCGCCTTCTTCGAAGGGCGCCTCAACCGTTGCCTGCGCAACGCCGCCCGGCAGCAGGACCATCTGGCGCTGCTGTTCCTCGACAGTGACCACTTCAAGCAAATCAATGACAACCTTGGCCATGCCGTTGGCGACGAGGTGCTGATCAATATCGCCAGCCGCGTGCGTGCGCAGTTGCGCGAGCACGACCTGGTGGCGCGCCTTGGCGGTGACGAATTCGCGGTACTGCTGACCCCCCTTCATTCGCGCGAGGATGCCCAGCGCATCGCCGAGAAGATCGTCGCCAGCATGAGGCTGCCGATCCTGCTGGACGATGGCCAGCGCGTCAGCACCTCGCTGAGTGTCGGCATCGCCTATTACCCAGACGATGGCCAGGATTCGGCCAGTCTGCTCAATGCCGCCGATGCGGCGATGTACCAGGCCAAGCGCAATCGGCGCGGCCATTGGCAAGTGGCCCAGACGGAACGCTGAGCCACGGATATGAACAACAGGAGCTGAACCGTGAAACACCCCTTTTCCCGACTGCGTTTTCCCTTGCTGGCCATGTTGCTGGCGGTGTTGGCCTTGACCGGCTGCCAGACCGTGCCGCCCAGCGGGCTGAGCCCTGAACAGATTGCCGTGCTCAAGCGCGAAGGATTTACCCCAAGCGACGAGGGCTGGGCGTTCGACCTGTCGGGCAAGGTACTGTTCGGCAGTGACCTGGACGGACTCAACGGCCAGAGCCAGGCGATTGTCGAACGGATCGGCAAGGCATTGCTGTCGGTGGGTATCGAGCATGTACGCGTCGATGGCCATGCCGATGCCTCGGGCAAGGCGGCCTATAACCAGCAGCTCTCCGAGCGTCGGGCCCAGAGTGTGGCCAAGGCGTTGATCAACGTCGGCATGCAGCCGCACAACATCGAGACGCGCGGGTTGGGCAGCAGTCAGCCGGTGGCGGACAACCGCACCAGTGCCGGGCGTACCGAGAATCGGCGGGTGTCGATCGTGGTGGCCTCGAACTGAGGAATGGGGGAAGGGCACCGGTGCCATCCGCCTCAATCCTGCGCAAACACCATTTCCCGTGTCTGCCCCATCAACAGCGGCGCATTCGCCTCGGTCACATCGCGGATGTAATCCCAGAGCAAGGTGATCCGTTTCAACTTGCGCAGGTCCTCTCGGCAGTACATCCAGAACTGCCGCGTCACCTCCACCTCCTGCGGTAGCACCGTCACCAGCCGTTCGTCCTGCGCCGCCAGGAAGCAGGGCAGGATCGCCAGCCCGCGCCCCTGCAGGGCAGCGGTGTACTGCGCGATCACGCTGGTGCTGCGCAGGTGGGCGCTGGCGTTGGGGATCAGGTTGGCCAGGTACAGCAGCTCGGAACTGAATGCCAGGTCGTCCACGTAGCTGATGAACGGATGGCGCACCAGGTCGGCGACCTGGCGGATCGGTTCGTGGTGGTCGAGGTACTCACGGGTCGCATAGAGGCGCAGGCGGTAGTCGCACAGCTTGCAGCACACGTAGGGCCCATGCTCGGGGCGCTCCAGGGCGATGACGATGTCAGCTTCGCGCTTGGACAGGCTGATGAAGTGCGGCAGCGGCAGAATGTCCACCGAGATCGCCGGCCAGGTGTCGACGAAGCGGCTCAACTGTGGGGTGACGAAGAAGCTGCCGAAGCCCTCGGTGCACCCCATGCGTATGTGCCCCGACAGCGCAACGCCCGAGCCCGACACCTGCTCGCAGGCCATGTGCAGGGTGCTTTCGATCGACTCGGCATAGCCCAGCAGGCGCTGGCCTTCGGCGGTGAGCACGAAACCGTTGGTTCGCGATTTCTCGAACAGCAAGGTACCCATCGCCCCTTCCAGCGAGCTGATGCGCCGCGACACCGTGGTGTAGTCCACGGCCAGGCGTTTGGCTGCACTGCTGGCCTTGCGGGTGCGCGCTACCTCAAGAAAGAACTTGAGGTCGTCCCAGTTCAGCGCGCTGAGGGAGGTCAGGTCTTTTTGCATGTTGATCCGGTTTTTTTGTGCATTCTTGTTGGATGTTTGCACATCTATACTCGAACTCAGCCCCTGCACGCCACCCCGTTCGCTGCGGCGTAGGCGTCTTCGTTCCGACAATAATTCCAAGGAGAGCGCAGATGAACGCACCCCACACGCCCCACACCCAGGTCGAGCAGGTCAAGCTGCTGATCGACGGCCAATGGGTCGAGTCCAAGACCACCGAATGGCGCGACATCGTCAACCCGGCCACCCAGCAGGTACTGGCGCGCGTTCCCTTCGCCACCCCCGAGGAAGTCGCCGCGGCAGTCGCTGCTGGCGAACGAGCCTTCAAGACCTGGCGTGACACGCCGATCGGCGCGCGCATGCGCATCATGCTCAAGTTGCAGGCGTTGATCCGCGAGCACAGCAAGCGCATCGCCGCGACCCTGAGCGCCGAGCAAGGCAAGACCCTGGCCGATGCAGAAGGCGATATCTTCCGTGGCCTGGAAGTGGTCGAGCATGCCGCGTCCATCGGCACCCTGCAGATGGGCGAGTTCGCCGAGAACGTCGCCGGGGGCGTCGACACCTACACCCTGCGCCAGCCCATCGGCGTGTGCGCCGGCATCACCCCGTTCAACTTCCCGGCGATGATCCCGCTGTGGATGTTCCCGATGGCCATCGTCTGCGGCAACACCTTCGTGCTCAAGCCCTCCGAGCAGGACCCGCTGTCGACCATGATGCTGGTCGAGCTGGCGCTCGAAGCCGGCGTGCCGGCCGGTGTGCTCAACGTGGTGCACGGCGGCAAGCAGGTGGTCGATGCGCTCTGCACCCACCCGGACATCAAGGCGATCTCCTTCGTTGGCTCCACCGAGGTGGGCACCCATGTCTACAACCTGGGCAGCCAGCACGGCAAGCGCGTGCAGTCGATGATGGGCGCCAAGAACCACGCCGTGGTACTGCCCGACGCCAACCGCACCCAGACCATCAACGCCCTGGTCGGCGCAGCCTTTGGTGCGGCAGGCCAGCGCTGCATGGCCACGTCGGTGGCGGTGCTGGTGGGCAAGGCGCGTGAATGGCTGCCGGATATCAAGGCGGCGGCAAGCAAGCTCAAGGTCAATGCCGGCAGCGAGCCGGGCACCGATGTCGGGCCGGTGGTTTCCAAGCGGGCCAAGGAGCGTGTGCTGGGGCTGATCGAAAGCGGCATCAAGGAAGGCGCCAAGCTCGAGCTGGATGGCCGCGACGTGAAGGTGCCGGGGTACGAGCAGGGCAATTTCGTCGGCCCGACCCTGTTCTCCGGGGTGAAGACCGACATGCAGATCTACACCCAGGAAATCTTCGGCCCGGTGCTGGTCACCCTCGAGGTCGATACCCTCGACGAGGCCATCGCCCTGGTCAACGCCAACCCGTTCGGCAATGGCACCGGCCTGTTCACCCAGAGCGGCGCGGCAGCGCGCAAGTTCCAGAGCGAGATCGACATCGGCCAGGTCGGCATCAACATCCCGATTCCGGTGCCGGTGCCGTTCTTCAGCTTCACCGGTTCGCGCGGCTCCAAGCTCGGCGACCTCGGCCCGTACGGCAAGCAGGTGGTGCAGTTCTACACTCAGACCAAGACCGTCACCGCCCGCTGGTTCGACGACGACAGCGTCAACGACGGTGTGAACACCACCATCAGCCTGCGCTAAGGAGACTGCCATGCGCATTGCATTCATCGGTCTGGGCAACATGGGCGCGCCCATGGCCCGCAACCTGATCAAGGCCGGGCATCAGCTCAACCTGTTCGACCTGAACAAGACCGTGCTGGCCGAGCTTGCCGAACTGGGCGGGCAGATCAGCACCTCGCCCAAGGATGCCGCCGCCAACAGCGAGCTGGTGATCACCATGCTGCCGGCTGCGGCCCATGTGCGCGGCGTGTACCTGAGCGAGGACGGCGTGCTTGCCGGCATTCGCCTCGGCACGCCGGCGGTGGACTGCAGCACCATCGACCCGCAGACCGCCCGCGACGTGTCCAAGGCCGCGGCGGCCAAGGGCATCGACCTGGGTGATGCGCCGGTGTCCGGTGGCACCGGCGGCGCGGCGGCCGGCACCCTGACCTTCATGGTCGGCGCCAGCGCCGAACTGTTCGCCACGCTCAAGCCGGTGCTCGAACAGATGGGGCGCAACATCGTGCACTGCGGTGAGGTCGGCACTGGGCAGATCGCCAAGATCTGCAACAACCTGCTGCTGGGCATCTCGATGATCGGCGTGTCCGAGGCGATGGCCCTGGGCAACGCGCTGGGGATCGACACCCAGGTGCTGGCCGGCATCATCAACAGCTCGACGGGGCGTTGCTGGAGTTCGGATACCTACAACCCCTGGCCGGGCGTGATCGAGACCGCCCCGGCATCGCGCGGTTACACCGGTGGTTTCGGTGCGGAACTGATGCTCAAGGACCTGGGCCTGGCGACCGAGGCCGCGCGCCAGGCGCACCAGCCGGTGATCCTCGGCGCTGTGGCGCAGCAGCTGTACCAGGCCATGAGCTTGCGAGGCGAGGGCGGCAAGGATTTCTCGGCGATCGTCGAGGGGTATCGCAAGAAGGATTGATACGCGAGTGGGCTTGATCGCGGGCTGGATGGCCTTTCCCCTGTAACTGCGCACCAGGGGGAGGGCGCCGGTTCCGCGATTTTTTTTGCCCGCTGCACGCGGCTCAGTCGGGTAGCAGGCGATCACGGCTGTTGGACAAGTGCAGGCAGATCGCTGCCCTGGCCGCGTCCGGGTCCTGTCGGCGGATGGCGTTGAGAATCGCCTCGTGTTCCAGGTTGGCCAGATAAGCATGCCCCGCCAGGTTGGCCCCGGCGCGCTCGGCCTGGGCCATGCGCTTGCGCGGGATCAGGCCATCACCCAGTTGCGCCATCATCTCGCTGAAATACAGGTTGCCGGTGGCCTCGGCGATCAGCAGGTGGAAGCGCCGGTCGGCTTCGATGCAGCTGTCACCGGCGGCGGCCAGGTCCTGGTAGTCGTCCAGGGCCTGGCGCATCTGCGCCAGTTGCCGGTCGTTGCGGCGCAGGGCTGCCAGCGCGGCGGCCTGGCCCTCCAGGCCGATGCGCAGCTCCAGCAGGTCGCGCACGCTGGCCGCGTTCTCGGGGCCTACGCGCAGGCCGGAACGGGCCTGGCGCTCGATGACGAACGTACCGATCCCGTGACGTGCCTGCACCAGGCCCGCAGCCTGCAGCTTCGACAGCGCTTCGCGGACCACGGTGCGGCTGACGCCATACTCGCGCACCAAGGTGTTTTCCGAGGGCAGCTTGTCGCCCGGCTTGAAAGTGCCCAGCAGCAATTGCTGGGTGAGGCTCGAGACCAGGTCGTGGGCGCGGCTGTGGGTGCGGGGCATGGCGTGGGCTCGAAGTAATACCTGTGGAAGCGGCGGTTCGCCGCTGCGACGTGTTCAGCGAAAGGACTCGGCTGAACGCCCTCACATTACTTGTATGACAAGTTGTCCACAAAGTTTTTTTTCATCCTGATATTCACCCTCCAATTGCCTTGGGTAATCGACCTAATAAAAGCATTTCGCCGATTTTTACCCAGTTAACCGCTTGTATTTTGCTTTTTTCGCTCAATTTTCAACTTGTCGTACAACTCCGCCGGGAATATGCTCATTTCCACCTGGATGTCAGACAACTGCCTCGTCTACCGCCAGCACCCTCAATAAAAACAATGACTGGGAGATATCCCGTGAACGACACCCCCCCTGCGTCCGCCTTGTCCGGCGGCGATGCGCTGGCCAGCGCCGTGGCCAAGGTCAAGCGCCATGTCCTGCCGCTGTTCGTCATCATGTTCGTGGTCAACTACCTGGACCGCGTCAATATCGGCTTCGTCCGCCCACACCTTGAAAGCGACCTGGGCATCAGCGCCGCCGCCTATGGTTTCGGTGCCGGTCTGTTCTTCATTGGCTATGCGTTGTTCGAGGTGCCGTCGAACATGCTGCTGCAACGGGTCGGTGCGCGTCTGTGGCTGACCCGCATCATGTTCACCTGGGGCCTGGTCGCCACCGCCATGGCCTTCGTGCAGAACGAGACCCAGTTCTACGTGCTGCGTTTTCTGCTCGGGGTCGCCGAAGCTGGCTTCTTCCCTGGGGTGATCTACTACTTCACCCGCTGGCTGCCCGCTGCTGAACGTGGCAAGGCGATCGCCATCTTCCTCAGCGGCTCGGCCCTGGCCTCGCTGATCTCCGGGCCATTGGCCGGTGCGCTGATGCAGATCCAGGGCATGGGCCTGCACGGTTGGCAATGGATGCTGTTCATCGAGGGCATGGCCTCGGTGATCCTGTGCTTCTTCGTGTTCTTCTGGCTCGACTCCCGCCCGCAGGATGCCAAGTGGCTAAGCCAGGCCGAGCAGCATGCACTGGTCGAGGCCATTGACCGCGAGCAACGCGAGCGAGAGGCGGGCGGGGTGATCAAGACCTCGGCCTGGCGCTTGCTCAAGGACCGTCAGATCCTGCTGTTCTGCCTGATCTACTTCTGCATTCAGCTGACCATCTATGCCGCGACCTTCTGGCTGCCGAGCATCATCAAGCGCATGGGCGAGCTGAGCGACCTGCAGGTCGGCTTCTTCAACTCGATCCCCTGGCTGATCTCGATCCTGGCGATGTACGCGTTCGCCGCCGGGGCCGCACGCTGGAGATTCCAGCAGGCCTGGGTCGCCGCCGCGCTGGTGGTGGCCGCCATCGGCATGTTCATGTCGACCACGGGCGGGCCGGTGTTCGCCTTCGTTTCGGTGTGCTTCGCCGCCATCGGCTTCAAGGCCGCCTCGTCGCTGTTCTGGCCGATTCCGCAGGGGTACCTGGATGCGCGCATCGCTGCGGCGGTGATCGCACTGATCAACTCGGTGGGCAACCTTGGCGGCTTCGTTGCGCCCACCACCTTCGGCCTGCTCGAGCAGCAGACCGGCTCGATCCAGGGCGGGCTGTATGGCCTGGCGGTGACCTCGGTGCTGGCCGCCATCGCCGTGTTCTTCGTCCGCACCCGTGTCAAGGGTGCCCCTGTCCCTGACCTCAAGGCCTCATCGGCCCTGGGCCAATCCCATTGAACGCCTGCCAGACAAGGACAATGACCATGCAGACGACGCCTCACTCCTCGACCCCGGTGATCACCGACCTGCGCGTGATTCCGGTCGCCGGCCACGACAGCATGCTGCTCAACCTGAGTGGCGCCCACGGCCCGTTCTTCACCCGCAACATCGTGGTGCTGCGCGACAGCGCCGGCAACACCGGCCTGGGCGAAGTGCCTGGCGGCGAGAACATCCGCCAGACCCTCGAAGACAGCCGCAGCCTGGTGGTCGGCCAGCCGATCGGCCATTACCAGCGCGTGCTCAATGCCATGCGCCAGACCTTCGCCAACCGCGATGCTGGCGGGCGCGGGCTGCAGACCTTCGACCTGCGTATCACCGTGCATGCAGTGACCGCCATCGAGTCGGCCCTGCTCGACCTGCTCGGCCAGCACCTGAACGTGCCGATGGCAGCGCTGCTGGGTGAAGGCCAGCAGCGCGAGTCAGTGAAGATGCTCGGCTACCTGTTCTACATCGGCGACCGTACCCGCACCGATCTGGCCTACCGCAACGAAGCCGAGGCCGATGACGACTGGCTACGCTTGCGCCACGAGCAAGCCCTGACGCCCGAGGCGGTGGTGCGCCTGGCCGAGGCCGCCAAGGCCCGCTACGGCTTCAACGACTTCAAGCTCAAGGGGGGCGTGCTGCGTGGCGAGGAAGAGATGGAGGCTGTCACTGCCCTGGCCGAACGTTTCCCCGAAGCGCGCATCACCCTCGACCCCAACGGTGCCTGGTCGTTGAAGGAGGCCATTGCCCTGTGCCGCGACAAGCACGATGTGCTGGCCTACGCCGAGGATCCGTGCGGCGCGGAGAATAGTTATTCCGGCCGCGAAGTGATGGCTGAGTTCCGCCGCGCCACCGGCCTGCCCACCGCCACCAACATGATCGCCACCGACTGGCGGCAGATGGGCCACGCCATCCAGTCGCAGTCGGTGGACATCCCGTTGGCCGACCCGCATTTCTGGACCTTGCAGGGCTCGGTGCGGGTGGCGCAGATGTGCCATGACTGGGGCCTGACCTGGGGTTCGCACTCCAACAACCACTTCGATATTTCGCTGGCCATGTTCACCCAGGCGGCGGCTGCCGCGCCGGGCGAGATCACCGCAATCGACACCCACTGGATCTGGCAGGACGGCCAGCGTCTGACCCGCGAGCCGCTGCGTATCGTCGACGGCCATGTACGGGTGCCGACGCGGCCGGGGTTGGGCGTCGAACTGGATGAAGACCAGTTGATGAAAGCCCATGAGTGCTACCGCAACATGGGCCTTGGCGCGCGGGATGACAGCGTGGCGATGCAGTTCCTGGTGCCGGGGTGGACCTTCGACAACAAACGGCCTTGCCTGGTGCGTTGAGGCGATTGACCCGCCTGTGTGCAGGCTTGCCCGTGAAAAGGATCGCGCAGTGATTGGTGCCAGCAAACCGCTGCCAATCACCGCGCCCCAGCGCCCTTTACGCAGACGTTATCCCCCGCTCGAACAGCACCACCGCCGCCCGCACCTTGCGCCCACCGAACAGGCTCATGCGCTGGAACTCGCCATGGCTCACCGGCAGGTGCTGGCAGTCCAGCGCCAACCGGTGCCGGCCGTGGTCGGTGTCCGGATCGTGCAGGTAGACGAAGTCGGCATTGCAGCCAGTCACCAGCACCCAGTGCGGCGCCTTGCTGCCGGTCAGGCGGTAGTTGCTGATCAGCACCAGTGCCAGGCCGCCCTCGGCCAGCAGTGACGGCAGGTCGAGCGGGCCGTAGCCGAGTTGCACGTCGGTGCCCTGCAGTTGCATGCAGAAATCCTCGTGCACCAGGCGCATCACCTCTTTCTTGTTGGCCTGGCGCACGCCATCGAGAAACAGCGGGCCGTCGTTGCTCAGTTGCAGGTGCACGCGAAAACCACGGCGCCAGGCGGTCAGAGCCAGCCCGTGCGGGCTGCAACCGCCGTGGCCTGAGGTCATGAACACGGTGGTTGCCTCACGCCACAGCCGCACCTCTTCCTGGCGTGTCGGTTGCAACTGCGGGCGCAGCGCGGCCATGGCCATCAACAGGCACGCCGGGCCACAGGTGAAGTCGGTGGTCTGCGCGTAATAGGGCACCGCGCGTGCCTCGCTGGCCGCGCGTTGGAGGATGCGCTTCTCGTAACGCAGGGCGCTGACGTGGTCCTCGTAGTAGTCCTCGACCTGGGCGAAGCGTCGGTAGCCGTGGCGTTCATACAGTGCGATGGCGCGCGGGTTATCGACGCGCACCTCCAGGCGCAGGTAGGCGCGATCGTGCTCCAGTGCGCAGCGCTCGGCACGCTCCAGCAGTCGCGCACCAAGCCCTTCACCGCGCGCCGCTGGGGCGATGGCGATGGAGTACAGCCGCGCCAGCGAGGTGTTGCGATGGAACAGCAGCAGCGCGTAGCCCATCAATTGCCCATCGCGCTGTGCCACCAGCAAGCTGGCGTTGGCGTGGGCAATCATCCAGCGCAGGCTGCGGGCGTTGAGCCGGTCCGAGACGAAGCACTGGTTCTCGAGGGCCAGCAAGGCCGGCAGGTCTTCAAGTGTTGCCAGGCGAAATTCGATTTGCATGGGGCCGCCGTAAAAGTTGCGTAATGAAACGAGACATTCGAAAAACATCGTGCTTAATAGAAGCGTGTGTCCCAAACACAGGGCTTCAGGCAATGTCTTCGTTTCAAGAAACCTTATCGACCGGCTCCGAGGAAAGTGCGTTATCCGGCGTGCACGCTGCGAGTTATCCGCCGACGGGCACCCCCAAGTCAAGTCAATTGATGATTATCGTGGAGCGCCGTGAAGACTGGGCTTCGTACCTTCCAAGCGAAGATATGATGACCGCTCAGGAATACCTCGAACAATCGCCAGATCCTTCGCCGGGTCAACGGGTGCAAGTTATAAACTTGTGCCGAAACTATAAGTATCTGGGTCATGGTTATTATTGTTCTTTATTGGCCGAGGCCCGGGGTCATCATGTCATTCCGTCTGTAAAAAGTATCAGCGAACTGACGCGCAAGTCGTTATATGGGTTGGCGCTGGATGAGATGGCAGGCCGCCTGGAAAGTGCGTTGGTCAATCACCCTTATGGCGAAACCGAAGGTTTCACCTTGAGCCTGTATTTCGGTCGAACCGATCTGGAACCGCTGCAGGACATCGCTCGGCAGTTGTTCGAGGCGTTTCCCTGCCCGATCCTGCTGGTGGAGTTTCGCAAGACCACTTCCTGGCACATCGCCGGGGTCAAGGCCGGGGCGTTGCACAAGTTGCGGGAAAACCAGCAGGACCAGTTCGCCAACGCCCTGGACGGTTTCAGCCGCAGGATCTGGCGCCAGCCACGCTCACGGCGGATGGCGCGCTACGACCTGGCCATCCTGCATGACCCCGACGAGGCCCTGCCACCGTCCAATGCCAAGGCGCTGGAGCAGTTCGTCAAGGCCGGCCACCGCTTGGGTATCGATGTCGAGCTGATCGAGCGCAAGGACTATGCGCGCCTGGCCGAATACGACGCCTTGCTGATCCGTGAAACCACCAGCGTCGACAACCACACCTACCGTTTCGCCAAGAAGGCCGAAAGCGAAGGGTTGGTGGTGATGGACGATCCGGCATCGATCCTGCGTTGCACCAACAAGGTCTACCTGACCGACCTGCTGCGCAGCAACCGCCTGGCCATGCCGGCCAGCGAGATTCTCTACCGCGACAACCCGCAGGACCTGGAGCGGGTCGGCGAGCGCCTCGGTTTCCCATTGGTGCTGAAGATTCCTGACGGTTGTTTTTCCCGGGGGGTGATCAAGGTCAAGGACCAGGCCGAGCTGCTCGAGGCGACCAGCGAGCTGTTCGAGCACTCGGTGCTGCTGCTGGCCCAGGAGTACCTTTACACCGAATACGACTGGCGTATCGGCGTGCTCAACCGCAAGCCGATCTTTGCCTGCCAGTACTTCATGTCCAAGGGCCACTGGCAGATCTTCAACCACCAGGCCAAGCGCGACGAGGTCAACGGCGAATGCCGCACCCTGGCCGTGCACGAAGCGCCACGGGCGGTGGTGGAGTTGGCGGTCAAGGCCGCCAACCTGATCGGTGACGGGCTGTACGGGGTGGACCTCAAGCAGGTGGGCGAGCGCGTGGTGGTCATCGAGGTCAACGACAACCCCAACCTGGATGCCGGCATCGAAGACGCCTACCTGCACGAAGATCTCTACACCCTGGTACTCGAAGAGTTCATCCGCCGCCTGGAGCAGAAGCGCCGCGGCCAGGCCTGGTAACGAGGATTGAGCATGATCACCTGCTATACCCTGGCCCACGGCCAGTTGCGCGAAGGTGACGGGCTGGACAGCGAGGTGCTGCTGTTCGTCGACCCCGACAGCGCCGAGCGCGAACTGCTGCAGGCATGGTTCCACCTGGATGCCCACGCCCTGGCCTCGGCGCTGGACCCGGACGAGGTGTCGCGCATCGAGGCGCATCGCGACGGCCTGTTCCTGATCTGGAAGCGCCCACAGAACTACTCCGGTGGTGACAGCTTCGCCTTTCAGGTGTCCTCCTTCGGCCTGTTGCTGGATGACCGTCGCCTGGTACTGATCGCCCCGGACAGCTCGCCCCTGGACGGCCTGGGCAATCGCCATGCGCTCGAGCGCCCGCTGGATGTGCTGCTGGGCATCCTGCTCGACAACCTGCACCACTACCTTGGCCACCTGAAGGTGATCAAGCTGGTTGGGCGCGAGTTGCAGCAGCGCTTCGAGCAGTCGCTGGAAAACCGTCACCTGATGCAGATGT
Source organism: Pseudomonas sp. S44 (assembly GCF_016624805.1). NCBI lineage: Bacteria > Pseudomonadati > Pseudomonadota > Gammaproteobacteria > Pseudomonadales > Pseudomonadaceae > Pseudomonas > Pseudomonas sp. S44. The sequence goes on along the minus strand of NZ_JACVTY010000008.1, from coordinate 151,695 downwards.
TCAATCTCAGCGAGAGCCTGATCCACTACATCAACGCCATCCACAGCAACGGCGCAGTGCTTGCCCGCCTGCGCAGCCACGGCGAGAAGCAGCATTTCGACGCCGCTGCGCTGGCGCTGATCGACGACCTGGTCATCGAGAACACCCAGTGCCACAAACAGGCCGAGATCTACTCGATGGTGTTCGCCGGGCTGATGGACGCGCGCGGCAACCTGGCCAACAACGCGATGAACGAAACCTTGCGCAAGCTCACCCTGATCAACGTGGTGTTCCTGCCGCTGAACCTGATCGCCAGCATCGGCGGGATGTCCGAGTTCAGCATGATGACGGCCGGGGTGCCGTGGTGGGCGTCCTATTCGTTGCTGGTGCTGGCGATGATGCTGCTGGGGGCGGGAATGGTACTGGGGCTCAAGCGCATGGCGCGGAGGATGGCATGAGCAATCTGCAGATAGGGCTGTGCGTGGTGTCGGTGATCGTGATCTTCGCGGTGGTGAACTACTACTGGGATCACCGTCGCGACCAGTAGTAACTGTCTTGCTCGAGATCTGAAGGTCCAGCCCAATTCCTGTGGGAGCGGGCTTGCCCGCGAAAAAACCTTCGCGGTGGATAGCATCGATTTGACCCGTCTTCGCAAGTCCCGGTGTCGTGATCGAACAGCTTCATGGCGCGCTGGAACAATTTGCCCCGCACCCGCGCTGTTTGAATGAAGCCGACCTCGACGCCGCCGCTCGCCCAACCCGTGAACAACGTCAATAAAATCACTTGAGCCGCGTGCAACTCATTGTCCAGAAAGGAGTTAGCTTTCGCCTACGCCTGCCCGTCCTTCCTTGTGTCAGCAAAAAGAGAACAAGATCAATGAACACCGTGGGAACTGATGGCAACCTTGCACAAGGTTTCAAGCCACGTCATGTAACGATGCTGTCCATCGCCGGCATCATCGGTGCAGGACTTTTCGTCGGCTCCGGACACGCCATCGCGGCTGCCGGGCCCGCCACCATCCTCTCCTATTTCGTCGCCGGCACGCTGGTCGTGCTGGTCATGCGCATGCTCGGCGAAATGGCCGTCGCCCATCCCGACACCGGATCCTTTTCCACCTACGCCGACCAGGCCATCGGCCGTTGGGCCGGCTACACCATCGGCTGGTTGTACTGGTGGTTCTGGGTGCTGGTCATTCCCATCGAAGCGTTGGCCGCAGGCCATGTGCTCAACGCCTGGTTCCCGCAGGTCGATAGCTGGATCTTTGCCCTCGCATCGGTATTGCTGCTGGCCTGCACCAACCTGTTCAGCGTGGCCAAGTACGGCGAGTTCGAGTTCTGGTTCGCGATCCTCAAAGTTACGGCGATCCTGGGCTTCATCGGCCTGGGTTTCGCCGCGCTGATGGGCTGGTTGCCCAACCGTGAAGTCAGTGGCCTGAGCACACTGATGAGCGAGCACGGCGGCTTCGCGCCCAAGGGCTGGTCGGCGGTGATCGGCGCCTTCATCACCGTGATGTTCAGCTTCATCGGTACGGAAGCAGTGACCATCGCCGCCTCCGAATCCAACGACCCGGCGCGCAACATCGCCAAGGCCACCCGCTCGGTGATCTGGAGGATCAGCACCTTCTACATCCTGTCGATCTTCGTGATCATCTCTGTGGTGCCGTGGAACGATCCGCAGCTTGCGGTGGTGGGCTCGTACCAGCGGGCGCTGGAGATCATGAACATCCCCAACGCATCGTTCATGGTCGACCTGGTGGTGCTGATCGCCGTGACCAGTTGCATGAACTCGTCGATCTACATCGCCTCGCGCATGATGTTTTCGCTGGCCAAGCGCGGCGACGCCCCGGCCATGCTCAAGCGCACCTCGAAGGTTGGCGTGCCGCGTGCGGCGGTGTTCGGCAGCACGCTGATCGGGGCGGCCATCGCCATCCTCAACTACTTCGCCCCCAAGGGCGTGTTCGAGTTCCTGCTCGCCAGTTCTGGCGCCATCGCCCTGTTGGTGTACCTGGTGATCGCCATCTCGCAGTTGCGCATGCGCCGGCGCCTGGAGCGCGAGAGCACGGAACTGAAGTTCCGCATGTGGTTGTTCCCCTGGCTGACCTGGGGAGTGATCGTGTTCATCAGCTGCGCGCTGGCAGTGATGATGTATACCGAGGAGCACCGCGCGGAAGTCAGCGCCACGCTGAGCCTGGCAATCCTCATCTCGTTCCTCGGCATCGTCACCACGCGCGGGCATGGCCGCAAGGTAGCGGTGCGCTCGATGGGCTAGGGTCTGTCTGAAATGTGTCTGCACGAAGGCCAGACAAGGCGAAACGGGGGGAGGAAGCGGAGTGTACTGGAGTACATGAGCATTCCGAGCCCCGTTTCAACGCAGTATGGGCGAGTGCAGATACATTTCAGGCAGAGCCTAGGCTGGGCGTATGTAACGGGTTACGACGAAGGGCGCTTTTACCAGGCGCCCCTCTGTCGTTTACCACAGCGACCTCGGAGCGGTCCGACATCTTTAGGATGCACCCCTGGATAGGCTTCCTGGCTTCGAACCATGCCAGGAACCCTTCGATGAAAGACCCACAGCAACATGACCACGCAACCAACGCCACACCCGCCAGGGAGGAGCGCTTCGATGAGGTCGTGAACCTCATCCACTCGGCACGACAACGCTGCATGCAAGCCGTCAACACGCAGCTCATCGAGCTGTATTGGCAGGTCGGTGCCTACATCAGTCGCAAGATCGAGAATGCCGAATGGGGCGATGCCGTGGTCAGCCAACTGGCCGCCCACCTGGCGCGTACACAGCCAGGGTTGCGTGGATTCACGCGGCGTAACCTCTTCCGCATGCGCCAGTTCTACGAGACCTATCGCCATGAGGAGAAAGTGTCAGCACTGCTGACACAATTGCCCTGGACCCAGAACCTGACGATTCTCAGCCAAGGCTGGCACCCTGAAGAGCGCGAGTTCTACCTGCGCATGGCAATTCAGGAGAAGTGGTCGAGTCGCGAACTGGAGCGGCAGATGAAGGCCGCCCTGTTCGAGCGCAGCGTTGCCGACCCGCTCAAGGCATCAGCCTCTCTTGCCCAGGCCCACCCGCAAGCCCTCTCGGTGTTCCGTGATGCCTACCTGCTGGACTTCCTCGACCTGCCCCAGGGGCATGCCGAAGCCGATCTGCACAAGGGCTTGCTGCAGCGCTTGAAGGACTTTCTCGTGGAGCTTGGCCGTGACTTCTGCTTCGTTGGCTCGGAGTATCCACTGCAGGTCGGTGGGCGTGACTTTGCCGTGGATCTGGTGCTGTTCCATCGCGGGCTCAACTGCCTGGTCGCGGTGGAGCTGAAGGTCGGGCGCTTCGAGCCCGAGTACATGGGCAAGCTGGATTTCTATCTCGAGGCGCTGGATCGCAACGAGCGCAAGGCGCATGAAAACCCCGCCATCGGCGTACTGCTGTGCGCCAGCAAGCATGACGAGGTGGTCGAGTATGCGCTCAACCGCAGCCTGTCACCGGCCCTCGTCGCCGAGTACCAGACCTGCCTGCCGGACAAGGCGCTGCTGCAGGCCAAGCTGCAAGAGTTCTACGCCCTCGACGCACGCTGACTCTCCCCCGAAACCGACTCGATCCCTATCTGAACGCCAGCCCAACCGTTGTAGGAGCGGGCTTGCCCGCGAACACGGGCATAGCCCGTGCCAGGCAGCGCGATGTCTTTTTCGCGGGCAGCCCGCTCCCGCAAGTGCGCCGGAGCTATCACCACTCGTCAAATAATCAATTGACGAATATCAAAATCACTATTAGCTTAACCATTAAATCGAACAATAAATATCGCACAGCGATACGTGAGGCTTGAATTGTACGATCCATTGGTTGATGCGAACCCAGGCCGGGCCCAGCCCCATGCGCCGTCCTACTGGGCCGATACCGCAGGCTCGCCGGTCGCCGACGATGGCCCGGTGCGTGGCAACGAAGACGTCGAAGTGGCGATCATCGGTGCTGGCTACACCGGCCTCAGCTGCGCGCTGCACCTGGCCCGCGAGCACGGGGTGCGGGCGGTGGTGCTGGAGGCGAACCAGACTGCCTGGGGTTGCAGCGGACGCAATGGCAGCTTCGCGCGCATTTCCGGTGGCCGCGTACCGCTGGCTGCACTGATCGAGCGCTACGGCGCCGACACCGCGCGCCAGTACTTCAACGAGATGCGCCAGGCGCTGGACACCACCCGCGGCCTGATCCGCGACGGCAACATCGACTGCGACGTGCAGCCGGATGGCGTGTACAAGGTTGCCAGCAAGGCCATTCACGTCGAGTCGCTCAAGCGCGAAATGGGCCTGTACAACGACCTGCTCGACTACCCGGCCCGCTTCGTCGAAGCCGCCGACCTGCAGGCGGTACACGCGGGTGCCGAGTCGTTCGGTGCACTGCACATGCCCGACGGTTTCAGCATGCATCCGCTGAAACTGGCCTGGGGCGTACAGCGCATGGCCCGCGAGGCTGGCGCGCGAGTGCACACCGGCTCGCCGGTGACCGCCTGGACCAGCAGCGCGCAGGGCCATCGCCTGGTCACGCCAGGCGGAGTGATCACCGCGCGCAAGGTGGTGGTTGCCACCAACGGCTACACCTCGCGGCAACTGCACCCGGCACTGACCGGGCGGATCCTGCCGGTGCATTCGCAGATCATCGTCACCCGGCCGATGAGCGCCGCAGAGAAGCAGGCCAGCCTGCCGGGTGCCGACTGCATGTTCGACACCCGCAACCTGCTGTTCTATTACCGCCGCCTGCCGGACGATCGCATTCTCTTCGGCGGTCGCAGCGCGGTGAATGGCCGCGACGCGGAAAACCCGCTGCACCGCGAACGCCTGCTGGCTGCGCTGTGTCGCAAGTTCCCCGCGCTGCAGGGCATCGACGTGGATTACAACTGGGGCGGCTGGGTCGCGGTGACCAACAACTCGCTGCCGCACTGCTACCCGATCCAGGGCGTGGCCAATGCCTACACCGGCGGCGGCTATGCCGGCAGTGGCGTGTCGTTCTCGCTGCAGACCGGCAAACGCCTGGCGCAGATGGCCTGCGGTGAAGCCCGGCCCACACCGGTGCCGTTCCTGCACCAGGCGCCCAAGCCGTTCCCGTTCCAATCCTTCCTGCGTGTCGGCCAGCGCATGGCCTACGCCTGGTATCGCTTCAAGGACGCCGAGCGCGCGTCCGTCTAACTGGAGAGCGTCATGATCTATAGCGAGTACCTTATCGACGGTGAGCTGGTGCGCGGGCAGGGCGACGAGTCGCCGATCCTGGCGCCAGCCGACGAGCGTGTGCTGCATGTGTTGGCCGATGCCTCGCCGGCCCAGTTGGATGCCGCCGTCGATGCCGCCGAGCGTGCCTTCACCGGTTGGGCGCGCACGCCACCGCGCCAGCGCGGCTACCTGCTGCTCAAGCTGGCCGAGCGCATCGAAGCCGACGCCCAGGCGCTCGGCACCCTGGAAAGCCAGAACTGCGGCAAGCCGCTGCAAAAGGCGATTGGCCACGAAGTGCCGGCGGTCGCTGATGTGTTCCGCTTCTTCGCCGGGGCTGCGCGTTGCCTGCCGGGCAGCGCCGCCGGTGAATACGTCGCCGGCAGCACCAGCATGATCCGTCGCGACCCGCTCGGCGTGGTCGGGCTGATCGCGCCGTGGAACTACCCGCTGCTGATGGCCGCCTGGAAGCTGGCCCCGGCCCTGGCCGCCGGCAACACCGTGGTGTTCAAACCGTCCGAGCTGACGCCACTGAGCGCCCTGTACCTGGCGCGGCTGTGTGCCGAGATCTTCCCGCGCGGGGTGGTCAACATTCTCTCCGGGCGCGGTGCCACCCTCGGCGCGCAGCTCAGCGCCCATCCCAAGGTGCGCATGGTCTCGGTCACCGGTGACATCGCCACCGGGCAGGCCGTGGTCCGCGCCGCTGCCGGCAACCTCAAGCGTACCCACCTGGAGCTGGGTGGCAAGGCGCCGGTGCTGGTGTTCGCCGATGCCGACATCCCGGCTGCAGTGCGCACGATGCGTACCGGCGGCTACTACAACGCCGGGCAGGACTGCACCGCAGCCTGCCGCGTGTATGTCGCCGAGTCGGTGCGCGAGCAGTTCCTCGAACAACTGGCTGCCGAGGTCTCGACCCTGCGTACCGGGCACCCGGAAGATCCGGCCAGCGACTTCGGCCCGCTGATCAGCCGCCGCCAGCAAGAGCGCGTGCAGGGCTTCGTCGAGCGTGCTGCGGCGCTGGCGCACAGCGAAGTGCTGGTCGGCGGCAAGGTTGTCGATGGCCCGGGCTTCTTCTTCCAGCCGACCGTCATCGCCGGTGTGCGCCAGGACGACGAGATCGTGCAGAAGGAAGTGTTCGGGCCGGTGGTGTCGGTCACGGCGTTCGACGATGAAGAGCAGGTGCTCACCTGGGCCAACGAAAGCGAATACGGCCTGTCGGCCTCGGTATGGACGCGCGATGTGAAGAAGGCCATGCGCACCGCCAGCCAACTGCAGTACGGTTGTGTCTGGGTCAACCAGCACATGACCCTGGCCACCGAGATGCCCCATGGCGGGCTGCGCCAGTCGGGCTACGGCAAGGACCTGAGCCTGTACGGTCTGGAGGATTACACCAGCGTGCGGCACATCATGATCGACATCGGCTGAGGCCGGGCAACTACACAAGAACACAAGAACACAACAACAAGCAGGGATGACTGCAGGACTGGATGTCCAGACGTTTCGCCAACTGTCTAACTACAACAAATGCAGGGGTTGAACATGAAACGATTCGAATGGCGTGCAGGCACCGTGGCGGTATTGCTGGGGCTGTGCACCTGGCAGGCCCACGCGGCCGAAAGCGTGACCTTCGCCGGCTGGGGTGGCGCCTTGCAGGACGCCGAACGCAAGGCCTACCTGGAGCCCGCGGCGAAGAACCTGGGCATCGCCGTCAAGGAAGACAACATGGACGGCCTGGCGGCGGTACGCGCCCAGGTGATGTCCGGCAAGCCCAAGTGGGATGTGGTTGAGCTGGCCTCCAACGACTGCATGGTGGCCGAGAAGGAAGGCCTGACCGAGCCGCTGGACTTCTCGGTCATCAAGACCGAGGGCGTCGATCCCAGGTTCTACGGCAAGAACTGGATCGCCAGCCACGCCTATTCGACGGTCCTGGCCTGGAGCACCGACGGCGATGCCGCCAAGGCCCAGACCTGGAAAGACTTCTTCGATCCGTCCGTGAAGGGGCCGCGCGCCCTGTACCGCAACCCGTTCACCACGCTCGAAGTGGCCCTGCTGGCCGACGGCGTGGCGCCCAAGGATCTTTACCCGCTGGACGTCGAGCGCGCCTTCAAGGTGCTCGAGCGGATCAAGCCGCAGGTGGTCAACTGGTGGAGCAGCGGCACCGATTCGGCGCAGCTGCTGCGCAGCCATGAGGTGGATTTCCTGGCCATCTGGGCCTCGCGTGTCGAAGACCTGAAGAAGGCCGGCCAGCCGGTGGACTACACCTACGACAAGGCGCTGCTCGACTATGACTGCGTAGTAGTGCCCAAGGGCGCGCCGAACAAGGCCCAGGCCATGAAGCTGATCGCGCAGATCATGTCGCCGCAAAGCCAGGCCATGCTTGCCACGCTGATCCCCAATCCGCCGGTCAACAGCAAAGCCTTCGACACCGGCATCATCCCGGCGGAGCTGGCCAGCAAGCTGCCCACGGCACCTGCCAACGTCGACAAGGTGGCCTTCTTCGACCCGGCCTGGTGGCAAGGTCGCCAGGCCGAACTCCAGCAACGTTTCGACCTGTTCATCCAGAACTGATCGACCTTTCCGCGCCCGCTGCGAACGGGCGCGCACCTGGAGAAAAGCACATGCACAAACACATGATCAAAGGCGCTGCGTTCAGCCTGCTGGCCAGCGCACTGTTCGCTGCCACCGCACATGCCGACGGCGGTATCACCTTCGCCGGCTGGGGTGGCGCCCTGCAGGACGCCGAGCGCAAGGCGTACCTGGAACCTGCCGCCAAGGCGCTGAACATTGCCATCCGCGAAGACAACATGAACGGCCTGGCCGCCGTGCGCGCCCAGGTGATGTCGGGCAAACCGAAGTGGGACCTGGTCGAGCTAGGCATCACCGACTGCGTGCAGGCCGAGAAAGAAGGGCTGTCCGAGCCGCTGGACAAAAGCCTGATCGACACCCGCGACATCGACCCGGCCGTGGTCGGCAACAACTGGATCGCCAGCCATGCCTACGCCTCGGTGGTGGCCTGGGCCAAAGACACCGGCAAGCCGGTGGCCCAGACCTGGCAGGCGTTCTTCGACCCCAACGTCAAAGGCGCACGGGCCATGTACACCAAGCCCTGGCAAACGCTGGAGGCCGCGCTGATCGGCGATGGCGTGGCCCCGGCGCAGCTGTATCCCCTGGACATCGACCGCGCGTTCAAGGCCCTGGAGCGGATCAAGCCGCAGGTCGTCAACTGGTGGAGCGCCGGTGCCGATTCGGCGCAATTGCTGCGCAGCCGCGAGGTGGACTTCCTGGCGATCTGGAACGGGCGCGTGGCCGAGGTGGCCAAGTCCGACGATGCGGTCGACTACAGTTTCGATGGCGCCATCCTCAGCTACGACTGCCTGATCGTGCCGCGCGGTGCGCAGAACAAGGACCTGGCCATGCGCGTGATCAACCAGATCATGCAGCCGACCAGCCAGGCGACGCTGGCGACCTTGATCCCCTACGCGCCGGTCAACAGCCGCGCCTACGAGATCGGCCTGATCAGCGCCGAGCAGGCCAGCCGTCTGCCGACCTCGCCGCAGAACATTGCCAAGGTGGCGAAGATCGACCCGCATTGGTGGGTGCAGAACCAGCAGGCGGTGCAGCAGCGTTTCGAGTTGTTCATCGCCCACTAGGACGAGGCGGGCCGTGCTGGCCCGCGTCATAACCCGTGTTCCGTGCCGCTTGCGGCCCCGAGTCTGACCATGTCTGAAGATACGAAGCTCTCGACCTCCATCGACATCGAGCATGTCACCAAGACCTACGGCAGTTTTGCCGCGCTCGACGACGTCTCCCTGAACATTCGCAGCGGCGAGTTCCTGTCGCTGCTGGGCTCGTCCGGTTCGGGCAAGACCACCTTGCTGATGGCCCTGGCCGGCTTCGTGCGCCCGGACGCCGGCAGCATCCGCTTCGGCGGGCGGGAAATGGTGTTCGAGCCGCCGCACAAGCGCGACCTGGGCATGATGTTCCAGAACTACGCACTGTTCCCGCACATGAACGTGTTCCAGAACGTCGCCTACCCGCTGAAGCTGCGCGGCTACAGCCGTGACGAGATCCGCAAGCGGGTCGGCGAGGCGCTGGAGATGGTCGAACTGGACAAGCTGGTCGGGCGGCGCATCGACGAGATGTCCGGTGGTCAGCGCCAGCGTATCGCCCTGGCCCGGGCGATCGTCTTCGAGCCGAAGATCCTGCTGATGGACGAGCCGCTGTCGGCGCTGGACAAACGCCTGCGCGAAACCATGCAGCTGGAGATCCGCCGCCTGCACGAGCGCCTGGGCATGACCGTGGTCTACGTCACCCACGACCAGCGCGAGGCACTGACCATGTCCGACCGCATCGCGGTGATGAGCCAAGGCCGGATCCAGCAGATCGACACCCCCGAGAGCCTCTATGAACGCCCGGCCAACCGCTTCATCGCCGAGTTCGTCGGCGAGTCGTCGTTCCTGCCGGTGGCCATGCGCGAGGGCAGGGCGTGGTTCCGTGACCAGCCGTTGCAGGCGGTGTTCAGCGAAGGCTGCCTGAACAACCCGAGCATCCTCCTGCGCCCCGAGAAACTGCGCTTCGTCGATGACGGCCAGCAGGGCCTGAACCTGTTCCGTGGGCAGGTCCACGACGTCATCTACCAGGGCGAAAGCCAGTTGCTGCAAGTGGACCTGGGCGAGGGCACGCAGGTGTCGATCCGCCGCCCCTCGCGCAGCTCCTCCGGTGACCGCCTGCCAACGCGTGGCGATCGCGTGGTGCTCGGCCTGCACCCGCAGGACAGCCTGATCGTGGGGGACTCGGCATGACTGCGCTCAACCTGCAAGGCGCGCTGCATGGCCAGGCCCTGCAACGCGCGGGCAAGCGCCACGGCTGGTTCCTGCTCTCGCCGATGCTGCCGGCGCTGCTGCTGGTGCTGGTGACCTTCGTGCTGCCGATCGGCTGGCTGTTCGGCCTGTCGCTGTTCGATGCCGATGGCAACCTCAGCGCCGAGAACTACACGCGCCTGCTGCAACCGATCTACGTGCTGGCGTTCACCCAGACCTTCAAGATCGCCCTGATCGTCACCGTGGTCTGCGTGTTGCTCGGCTATCCCTACGCCTACTTCATGGTCCACGCACCGCGCCGCCTGGCGGGCCTGGCGATGGCGCTGCTGCTGATCTCGCTGTGGACCTCGCTGCTGGTGCGCACCTACGCCTGGCTGGTGCTGCTGCAGCGGCGCGGCCTGGTCAACGACGTGCTGACCTCGCTGGGCATCGTCGACACGCCGCTGGCGCTGGTGCACAACCTCACCGGCACAGTGATCGGCATGACCCACATCATGCTGCCGTACATGGTGCTGCCGCTGTATGCGGCGATGAAGAGCATCAACCCGCTGTACCTGCAGGCGGCCTCGACCTTCGGCGCATCGCCGGTGCGGGCGTTTCGCGATGTGTTCCTGCCGCTGTCGCTGCCGGGCCTGGCTGCGGGCGCGACCTTGGTGTTCGTGCTCAGCCTGGGCTTCTACGTGACCCCGGCGCTGCTCGGTGGCGGCAAGGTGCAGATGCTGTCGATGCGCATCGAGAGCGATGTGTCGATGTACGCCAACTGGGGCGCTGCCTCGTCGCTGGGCGTGGTGCTGCTGGTGGCCACCCTGCTGATCCTGTTTATCGTCAAGAAGATCGCCGGCCTGGGCCGGCGCAGCGAGTGAAGCCATGAACCGACCCCTGAACCACTGGCTGGGCCTGGCCGCCCGCCGCGCCTGGCTGTACTTGCTGGTGCTGGCGATCATGGTGTTCCTGCTGACGCCAACCCTGATCGTGCTGCCGATGTCGCTGTCGGATGCGCGCTACCTGAGCTTTCCGCCCAAGTCGCTGAGCCTGCAGCCGTTCTTCAGCTATTTCGCCTCGATCGAGTGGCAGAGCGCTACGCGCATCTCGCTGATCACCGCGACCCTGACCATGATCCTGGCCACCACCCTGGGCACCGCGGCGGCCTACGCCCTGCACAACAGCCAGCAACGCTACCTGGGTGTGCTGCGCGGGTTGATGATGGCGCCGATGATCGTACCGTCGATCTTCATCGCCATCGGCCTGTTCTTCGTCTATGCGCGGCTCGACCTGAACAACAGCATTCCGGGGCTGGTGCTGGCGCACACGTTGTTGGCACTGCCCTACGTGATCATCAACGTCGGCGCCGGGCTCAAGAGCTACGACATGACCCAGGAGCACGCCGCCTGCATTCTTGGCGCCAGCCGCCTGCGTGCATTCTTCGACGTGACCCTGCCGCAGATCCGCTTCTCGGTGGTGTCTGCGGCCATGCTGGCATTCGCCGTGTCGCTGGATGAGGCGGTGATCTCGCTGTTCATCAGCGGCGGCGACAGTGCCACCCTGACCAAGCGCATGTTCAGCTCGCTGCGTTCGGAGATCGATCCGCTGATCGCCGTGGTCGCCACCTTGATGACGCTGTTGTCGATCATCATGCTGGCGGTCAGCCTCACTGCGCAGCGTCGCGCCCAGCGCCGGAGCGAGTCATGAGCCTGCGCCTGCCAGGCGCCAGTGGCGCGCCGCTGAGCTTCAGCTGGAATGGCCGCCGGCTGCAGGCCCTGGCTGGCGACAGCGTCGCCCAGGCACTGCTGGCCAACGGCATTCGCGACTTGGCCTGGACGCGCAAGGCGCACCGGCCCATGGGCCTGTCGGGGCTCTACACCACGGGCGTGCTGGCGCGTGTCGATGGCGTACCCAACGTGCGCCTGGACCAGTGCCTGGTGCGCGAAGGCATGCAGGTCAGTCGGCAGAACAGCTGGCCGAGCCCACGCTTCGACCTGCTGCGCCTGGCGCGGCTGGTGCCGTCCGGCTGGATCAAGGGCGGTTTCGAACAGAGCAACCTGGTGCCCAGTGGCGGCCGACTGTTCCAGCACTGGGAGGCGTTGCTGGCGTTCCTGGCCGGGGTGGCCGAGCCCGCCGACCAGGGCTTCGCCGGCCCACCTCCGCCAGGCCAGCGGCTGCAAGCCGAGGTGTTGGTGATCGGTGCCGGGCCTGCTGGCTGCGCAGCGGCCAACCGCGCTGTGCAGGAGGGGCGCGAGGTGCTGCTGGTGTCCCGTGGCGAGTCGCCCGCGCGCTATGCCCGGCAAGCCGGTGCAGCGCTGCCGACGCTCGATCCGCGCGTGCGCTGCCTGTTCGGGGTGGAGGTGTTCGGTGCCTACCGTGAAGGTCGGCTGCTGCTCGGCGCACCGATCGATTCTGCACGCGGCGCCGTGGCGCTGGAGGCCGGCGAGGTGATCCTGGCCACCGGGCGCAGGGTGGTGCCGACCTTGGTCGCCGGTGCCTGGCTGCCCGGGGTGATGGATGCGCGCACGGCCCTGGCACTGGCCAGCGACCGCCGCATTGCGCCGGGCAAATCGGTGGTCGTGCTTGGCGACGGGCAACAGCAGGCCTTGGCCAACCGCCTGCGCCAGTTGGGGGTGCAGGTGGTGGCCGTGGCCCAGGTCAGTGAGCTGCAGCGGGTCGTGGGGCACAACCGGGTCAGGGCTGTACAACTCGAGCGCCTGCAGCCCTGCGATGCGCTGGTGCTGGCCGGCCCCGGGCTGTTCGACGACAGCCTGAGCTTCCAGGCCTCGGCCAGTGGGCGGCTGCAACTGGTCGGTGCGCGTTCTTCGCTACGCCGCGCAGGCAGCGCCGCCGAACCGGACCCGGCGCTGGCGCCCGCACAGGATGCTGCCGTGTTGCTGTGTCCGTGCTTCGACGTATCCGGGCGCGAGGTCGATGAATTGCTGGAGCAAGGCATCGACGACCTGGAGGTGATCAAGCGCCTGACCTCCTGCGGCATGGGCCCGTGCCAGGGCCAACCGTGCTGGGACTCGCTGCGAGCCTACGTCGCCGGGCGCCTCGGCGTGCCCCTGCTGCAACTGGCCCGACCGACCCTGCGCCCGCCGCGCCGGGCCCTGACCGTGGCCCAGGCCGCCGGTCTTTGCGACGTCGTGGAGCCTCTGCAATGAACCTGAAAGCCCCGCTGCCCAAGCGCTGCAGCATCCTCATCGTCGGCGCCGGCATCCAAGGCCTGTCGCTGGCGTTCAACCTGGCCGAGCGCGGCGTGCGCGACATTCTCGTGCTGGATGCCGGCTACTGGCAGGGCGGTGCGTCGGGGCGCAACGGCACCCTGATCCGTGGTGCCTTCAGCTCGGTGGAGTGGACGCGCTTCTTTGCCTACTCCAACCAGCTCTGGCATGGCCTGTCGCGGCGCCTGGGCGAGAACGTCATGTACTCGATGCGCGGCTACAGCATGATCGGCGAGCGCACGGCCACCGCCGAACTGCTGCACCGTACCCGCGAAGTGCACCGCGAATGCGGCATCGATTCGCAGCTGCTCGACCCGGCACAGTTGCGCAGGGTGCTGCCGGCCCTGGCCCACGAACGGGTCAGCGCCGCCCTGCATCTGCCGGGCAGCGGCGTGGCACCGCACCATGCGGCGATGCATGCCTATCACAAGGCCTGCGAGCGCCTGGGCGTGACCCTGCGCTATCGCACGCCGGTCGCGGCCATCGACCGCAGCGCGGGCCGCGTCAGCGGCGTGCGGGTAGGGGAGCAACGCATCGATGCCGACGTCGTGGTGCTGGCCGGTGGCGCCAACAGCAATGCCCTGGCGCAGATGGCCGGGGTGCCGCTGGAGGGTTACCCGATGCGCCTCGAAGCCATGGCCCTGGAACCGACCCGCCCGCTGATCGGCCCGGCCGTGGCCCTGCTCGACCGGCTCTGCTACATGCACCAGACCGCCCGTGGCGAAGTGGTGGGCGGCGCCGAGGTGGCCGAGCGCCCGCAGGACACCCTCAATGCCGACGTCCCGGTGATGGCGGCGACCGCCAAGGCCTACATGGAGATGTTCCCGCAACTGGGCCAGGCGCGTATCCTTCGCCAGTGGGCCGGGCTGGTCCACATTTCGCCCGATTTCGGGCCATTGCTGGGGGCGCATCCCGCCTTGCCGGGGCTGTTCGTCAGTGCCGGCTGGTGCTACGGCCATGCCGGGGCGCCGGCGGCCGGCGAGCTGCTGGCCAGGGCCATCGTCGAAGGGACGGTGGACGAACGCATGAAACCCTTCGCTGTCGAGCGCTTCGTACAAGGGCGTCCGGTGGTCGAGCCGGGCATCGTGCTGAGTCATTTCGAATGAACAACCGTGAATGGGAGCATCCTTTCGCGGCGGCCGAGCCGGCCGTCCGGGTTGCCTCCCTCAGAGCTGTCAAAAAAGGATCGAACGCCATGAGCGCCGCTGAAGAATCGCCCCTGTTCGTCACCGCCCTGTCCAAGGGGCTGGCGGTCGTCACTGCGTTTCGCAGTGGCCGGCCGAGCATGAACCTGGTCGAGCTGGCCGAAGCCACGGGCCTGAACAAGAGCACGGTGCAGCGCTCGGTGTACACCCTCGAAACCCTCGGCTATCTGGCCAAGGATGCCGTGACCAAGCGCTATCGCCTGACCCCGCGCTCGCTCGACCTGGGCTCGGGCTACCTGCAGACCAGCGAGCTGGTCGAGCGCGCCAACCCCTACCTGCACGAGCTCAACCGCGACACCGGCGAGAGCTGCAACCTGCTCGAGCCCTGCGGCATGGACATGCTCTATGTGGCGCGCTTCCCCAGCCACAAGCAGATCCCGATCCACGTGCCACTGGGCCGTCACCTGCCGATGTACTGCACCGCCGCCGGCCGTGCCTACCTGGCGGCGCTGCCGGAGCGCGAGAGCGAGGCCATCCTCGATGCCTCGCAGCTGATCGCGCACACCTCCAGCACCGTGACCGACCGCGAGCGCCTGCGCGAGATCATCGCCAATGCGCGCAAGGACGGCCATGCCTTCGCCAGCGAGCAGTACTACGTCGGTGACATCAGCGTGGCGGCGGCGGTGGTCAATGCCGATGGCTACCCGCTGGGCGCTGTCAACGTCGCCGTGCCGCTGGGGCGCTGGAGCCTGGAGGAAGCCAGGAAGGACCTGGCGCCGAAGGTGATCAACACCGCGCGTTCGATTGCCAGTGCCGTGCGCAGCCTGCGCCCTTTGACCTGAAAAACCCTGTGAAGCCCTGTGGGAGCGGTGAATCCGCTCCTGCACGGCACCGCTTTGCCCAAAAACCAGCCCAACCCCAGGAGCCAACCATGTCCATCCAACGTTTCCAGCCCAACAACAACCGCCTCAGCCACGCCCTCGTGCACAACGGCATCGTCTATGTCACCGGCCAAGTCCCGGCCGACCGTACCCAGGACGTGCGTGGCCAGACCGCCCAGGTGCTGGCGCGCATCGACGAGCTGCTCGCCGAGGCCGGTTCCGACAAGTCGCACATCCTCTTCGCCCAGGTGTGGCTCAAGCATGCGGTTCAGGACTTCGCCGAAATGAACGCTGCCTGGGACGCCTGGGTACCGAAGGATGCACTGCCAGCCCGCGCTACCGTCGAGGCCAACCTTGCCGCCGAGAACATCCTCGTTGAAATCGCCGTTCAGGCCGCAGTCAAGGAGTAAGGTCATGGCGACGATCAAGCATCTGATCCACGGCGAGTCGGTCGCCAGCGGCGGGCGCACTGCCGAGGTGTTCAACCCCGCCACCGGCCAGGTCATCCATCAACTCGAACTGGCCAACCGTGCCACCGTGCAGGCGGCCATCGATTCGGCCAAGGCCGCGTTCCCGGCCTGGCGTAACACGCCCCCGGCCAAGCGCGCGCAGGTGATGTTCCGCTTCAAGCAATTGCTGGAGCAGAACGAGGCGCGTATTTCGCAGATGATCAGCGAAGAGCACGGCAAGACCCTCGAGGATGCCGCCGGCGAGTTGAAGCGCGGTATCGAGAACGTCGAGTTCGCCTGTGCTGCGCCCGAAATTCTCAAGGGCGAGTACAGCCGCAACGTCGGGCCGAACATCGACGCCTGGTCCGACTTCCAGCCCCTGGGCGTGGTGGCCGGGATTACCCCGTTCAACTTCCCTGCGATGGTGCCGCTGTGGATGTACCCACTGGCCATCGTCTGCGGCAACGCCTTCATCCTCAAACCCTCGGAGCGCGATCCGAGCTCGACCCTGTTCATCGCCCAACTGCTGCATGAGGCTGGCCTGCCCAAGGGCATCCTCAACGTGGTGCATGGTGACAAGGAAGCGGTGGATGCGCTGATCGAAGCACCGGAAGTCAAGGCCCTGAGCTTCGTCGGCTCGACGCCAATCGCCGAATACATCTATGCCGAAGGCACCAAGCGCGGCAAACGCGTGCAGGCGTTGGGCGGGGCGAAGAACCATGCGGTGCTGATGCCCGATGCCGAGCTGGACAATGCAGTCAACGCGCTGATGGGCGCGGCCTATGGTTCGTGCGGCGAGCGCTGCATGGCGATCTCGGTGGCGGTGTGCGTGGGCGACCAGGTCGCCGATGCGCTGATCGCCAAGCTGCAGCCGCAGATCAAGGCGCTGAAGATCGGTGCCGGCACCCAGTGCGGCCTGGACATGGGCCCTCTGGTGACGGCGGCCGCACGCGACAAGGTGCTGGGCTATATCGACGACGGTGTCGCGGCAGGGGCCGAGCTGGTGGTCGATGGTCGCGGTTTCTCGGTGGCGGGCAACGAGAACGGTTACTTCGTTGGCGGTACCTTGTTCGACCGGGTGACACCGCAGATGCGCATCTACCAGGAGGAGATCTTCGGGCCGGTGCTGTGCGTGGTGCGCGTGCAGAGCCTGGAGCAGGCCATGCAACTGATCAACGATCACGAATACGGCAATGGCACCTGCATCTTCACCCGCGATGGCGAAGCTGCGCGGCTGTTCTGCGACGAGATCGAAGTAGGCATGGTGGGTGTGAACGTGCCGTTGCCGGTGCCGGTGAGCTACCACAGCTTTGGTGGCTGGAAGCGCTCGCTGTTTGGCGACCTGCATGCCTACGGGCCGGATGGCGTGCGCTTCTATACCCGACGCAAGGCGATTACCCAGCGCTGGCCGCAGCGCAAGAGCCACGAGGCGTCGCAGTTCGCGTTCCCTAGCCTTTGAGGATGATCTGACTGGCGCTTTCGCGGGCAAGCCCGCCCCTACAGGTTTATGAGCAGCCCCTCAAATGTTGGACACCCGTCCACTTTTGGGGGGCAGCTCATGTGGGAGCGGGCTTGCCCGCGAAAGGGCCGGTCAGGCCACCACAACACTCAGCTACGGCACGCCAGCAACGCCAGCAAATGCTCGGCAAAAATCTCCGGCCTGCCCTCGAACAACCGCTGTAACGGCTTTCCCCTCCCCAGATGCGCATACAGCGCGCCACGCTGCGCCGGCTCGCTCACCATGCGCACTGCCGCCTCGATGTACTGCTCCACCGTCGCGGTAATGGTCCACCCAGGCAACCCCGCCCGCCTGAACAACCCCTCGTCGATATGCTCGAACACCTCCGGCCCGGTCTTGCACACCCCCGGCAACCCCAAGGTGAAGGCGTCGATGATGCCGTTGGTGTTGCCGAACGGAAACGGACTGAGGAACAGGTCGCAACGGTCGAAGGTGTCCAGGTACTGCGCATAAGGCTGGTGTGGGTGCACTACGGCATCCGGGACATAGCGGCGGATCAGGCGCTGCAGCTGCGGATAGAGCAACCCCTGCGCCTGGCCGATGAGAAAGTGCAGGCGCACGCGGCGGCCATGGCGCTCGCGGCTGCGCTCGACGATCTGCTGGCAGGCCTGGAGAAATCTCGGGTTGAGCTTCATGGTGGTGGCCGCCACGGCAATGGCCACCTCGGGGCTGTCGAGGCGTTCGCGGGCTCCGAGCCTGACCTCGATCGCCGAGGGGCGGTACGGCTGGCCGTCGCTGGGCAACAGCAGCAGGCGCTCGCTGAAGCACGCCGGGTCGCCGACGAAGTCCTCCTCGACGCTGATGTAGTCCACATGCCGCGAGCCGGTGGTCGCCGGGTGCCCGAGCGCGGCCACCTGCAACGGCGCCAGGCGCAGGTTGGCGACGAACAGGGTGAGCGGGAACATGCCGACACTGGGCATGTACAGCACCTGCGGGCGCGCTTGTTCGGCGAGGCTGCGCACCTGGCGCACGCAGGCGAGCAGGTCGTCCGGGGCCTTGAGTTCGATGAAGCGGTCGAACACCTTGCGCCCCAGTTCGTCGACATTGCTGGCATAGCCGACTGCCCACAGCTCGAAATGCTCACGGGCCGCTTCCAGGGTGCGCGAGTGGGTGCGGTAGATCGAATGAGCACCGGAAAACCATTCCAGCACTACCAGCATGCGCGGCTTGCCTTGGCGCGTGTTGGCTGGCGCAGGCAGCGAGGCGATGCCTTCGGCGTCCAGCTTGCGCTCGATCAGGCGGCAGATCGAACGCTTGATGCGGTGGCGCTGCGGCAGGTCGGCGTAGCTGCAGTGCATGTACACGTCGTGGATGATCGCCAGCGGCAACTGATCGAGGCTGTCGAGGTTGTCCAGCCGTTCGGGCAGCCAGGCCAGCAGCGCCTCGCGCTTGGAGTGCGCCGCAGGCGTGCCGAGAAAGCGCGGCGACAGCAGGGCCATGAACAGCGCCATCGCCAGTTGCGGGTTCTGCGTCCACAACAGTTCCACATCCAGCGGCAGCTGCGACTCCGGCGAATAGAGGATGCAGAACTTCACCCGTTGTTCCGGCGCCACTTCGAAGCGCTGGCTGCCCTGGCCGTGCAGGTTGAGGGTGCGCAGGATGTGGTCGGCGTTGATGAAGGCGCTGGCGGCGAACAGCGCCGACAGCCAGCGCTGGAAGTTGATCAGCTGGTCGAAGCCACCGGGGCTGATCTGGAACTGCGGATCGCTGAACAGCGCGCTGATCGCGCAGGTCAGGCGCGTCAGCACGTGGGCTTCGAGTTCGTCCTCGGGCACTGCCGGCGACACCGACAGCCTGAACTCCCCGGACAGCTTGCCGTAGTGGCGGTCGATGATCAGCAGCAGGCGCACCAGCTCGCGCGCCGCCTCCTCGTGCTGGCGCGTGTAGCAGAGCTGTTCGAAGTGCTCCAGCGCGAACGGGGTCTGGTTCATGGCGGGCCTCAGTCTTGCGCGAGCGTGTCGTCGCCGAGCAGGGCCAGGTCCAGGTGGATCTGGTCGAGCTGCGGCTGCAACGGCGTTTGCCGGTAGTCAGGGTAGAGCACCTGGCTCCAGTTGGCGTTGGCCATCTGTTTTTGCTGGTAGCCCCGCACATCGGCGCTGCTGCGCTCGAGCAGCGTGGCGTTGACCAGCCCGCCCAGGCGCTGCACCACCGCGCCGCCGTTGGCGGTGAGGGTGGTGCTGTCGGTGTCGTGGACGATATAGGCGCCGCTGTCGCTGTCGGCATCGATCAGCAGCACACCGTCGTCGACCTGTAGCAGGTTGCTCCCGCTGGCGAAGTTCAGCGCCGGGCCACTGTCGCTGCGGGCGGTAAGGGTCAGGTTGCCGTGGCCAGCGGCGATCAGGCTGTTGGCACCGCTGCCCGAGCCGTTGAAGGTGATGCCGGTGGCGCCGTTGCTGCCGGTGCCGCTCAGGCTGATATCGCCACCTGCCGACTGGATCATCACACCATTGGGCCCGGTGCGCAGGAACACGCCGTTGCCGTTGGCGCCGCCGTCGCTGCGCCCGTTCAGGCTGATGGCGCCATCCTGGGTGGCGATGGTGACCGAGCTGCTGGCGCTCGAGGGGTAGAAGTGGATGCCGTTGGCCTGCTGCGAATAGCCCTGGAGGCTGATCGAGCCGCTGCCGGTGGCGCGCAGGTCGGTCTGCCCGGTGAGCATGCTGATGCCATGGGCAGCGACCGCGCTGCCGTCGAGGCTGAGGGTGCCGTTTTCGACGCTCAGGCGGTTGATGCCACTGCTGTAGAAGTCGATGGCATCACCTGCGGCGGTAGCGCGGCCGACCAGGCTGACATTGCCGGAGCCGGTGTTCTGGATGATGTTGGTGACGCTGAGCAGGGCGATACCGTGGTCCAGTTCGTCGTTGTTGGGCGAGTGGAAGTGGCCGTCGAGCAGGATGTTGCCGCCGTTGGAACTGATGCGGTTGGTCGAGGCGGTGCCGCTGCCGCCCAGGGCGATGGCATCGGAGGTGCCGACCGAGTCGCCACGCAGGGTGATGTTGCCAGTCCCTGTGGTGATGGCTACGCCGCGCGAGCTGCCCGTGGAGTTGAGGAAGATGCCGTAGCCGCCCCAGCTGTTGCTGCTGGTGCCGCTGATCAGCACATCGCCGCTGTCGCTGCCCAGGTCGATGGCGGCGCCACGGCCGGATGGCGCGATGTCGACGCCGCGCCCCGAGGCGCTGGTGCCTTCCAGCACCAGGTTGCCGCTGGCGCTGTTGACGCGGATGTTCGAGTAGTCGCCGCTGGCATCCAGGTAGAGCGCACGGAACGAGCCGGAGCCGGTGTTGATCACCGCGTTGTCGGCTCTGAGCCGCACGTCGCCTGCGCTGCTGGCGATGTTGATGCGTGAGCCCGGTGTGTTGGCGTTGCCGTTGCCCGCCGCGATCAGCGCCAGGGCCGGGGTGCCGCCGCCAGTGGTATTGCCTTCGACGGTGATGTCGCCAGCGCTGGTCAGGTTGATCGAAGCGCTGGCGCCCGTGACGTTGAGCGCGGTGCCATAGCTGCCGCCGCTGTCGCCACCGAGCACGATGCGCCCGCCGTTGTCGCCGCGCAGGTTGACCGCGCCGGTGCCGGAGGCGGCCACATACAGGCCGCGGTTGCTGGCGCTGCTGCCCTTGAGCGTAAGCGTACCGCTGCCCACCGAAAGATTCTGCGTGGAGCCTGCGGCGGTGGAGCAGACCAGCACGCCGAAACCTAAGACGGCATTGCCGCTGAGGGTGACATTGCCCGCGCCGCGGGCGGCGATGTTGTTGCTGGTGCTGAACACCCGCGCGCCGTTGCCGCCGCCGAGGTTGTCGGCGCTGATGGCGATCGAACCTGCGCCGTCGGTGAGCAGGTTGCTGCCGCCGGTGAGGATGAAGGCATCGCCTGTGCCGCTGGTGCTGGCCTGGCGGGCAATGATGTTTATGTTGCCGCCACCGGCATCCAGGGTACTGCCGGAGATGTTCACCGCCGTGGCGCTGGCGCCTGATGCCAGGGTGCTCGAAGTCGCACCACGGATGCTGATGTCGCCACCGTTGGTGGTGATCCGCGTGCCGTTGCTGATGGCCACGCCCGTGCCGTTGCTGACGTTGGTGCTGGCGTAGCCATTGACCGGGTCGGCCGCGCTGCCGAGGGTGAGCTTGCCGCCGTTGGTGTTGATGGTGGCGTTGTTCAGGGCGATGGAGCCGTTGCCGCTGTTGTTGAAGTTCGACAGCATCGAGACGTTCAGCGACTTGCCGTCGGCGTTGCTGATGCTGGTGCCGTTCATGTTGACGTTGCGGTGGGCGATCAGCGTCAGGCTGGCATTGCCTCGGGCCTTGACGTTGTCCAGGACGTTGATGTCACCGGAGGTGCCCGCCCCGGAAGAGGTCTGCACGATGATATTGGCGCCTTCGCTGAGCGAAGCGTTGAGCGTCGCCGAGCTGAGGTTGGAGCTGCGCCCGGCGTTGGGGGTGAACGGGCTGCTGCTGGAGGTGCCATTGCTGGCGCCGCTGGTGATGTTGATGTTGAACGGATCGAGCAGCCAGGTGCCGCCCTGGCCGGACGCTGCGGCCAGGTTGACCAGGCCGGTGACGTCCAGCGCGTTGCCGGAGGTCTCGACCAGGCCGCCCTTGCCGGCGCCGGCGCCCGTGGCGCTGATCACCCCTTCGAAGCGGGTGCTGTCACGCGACCAGAGGATGACCTTGCCACCGTCGCCGTCGCCCAGTGCGTTGGCCTCGATACGCGCATTCTCGCCCATGTAGGTCGCCGTGGCCTGGTGCAGCGGGCCGCTGCCCTGGTAGTCGCCGCCCAGCAGTACGGTGCCGCCGCCGGTGCTGCCGGAGGTGTCGATGCGGCCTTGCTCGAACAGGCCGACGTATTCGCCGGTCAGGGTCACGTTGCCGCCATGCTCGCCTGCGCCACGGCCGGAGGCGTCGATCACCCCGCTATTGGCGACCACGCCATTGTCACCGCCGTCCAGGACAATCCGGCCGTTGCGCTGTTGCAGGCTGCGCGCCTCGATCACGCCTTCGTTGTTGACCACGCTGCCGACCATTGCATCGCTGGTGCGCGCGCTCATCAGCACGGTGCCGCCGTCGGCCTGCAGCAGGCCGCGGTTGGCGACGCTGGCACCGACCGCAGCTTCATCGACCTGCAGGTTGATCAGGCCGTCGCCGTTGTAGTCGAGGGTAATCTTCTCGCCACCACCGAGCACCACCGAGCCCATGCGCGCGATCACCGCGCCTTCGTTGCGCACCTCGCCACCGAGCAGGGCAACGCTGCCACCGTCGGCGGCGCGCAGGGTGCCCTGGTTGATCACCGCGCCGCGCTGGCCGTCACCCTGGAAGCGCAGGCGACCGGCCTTGAAGTCGTCGTCGTTGATATCCAGGGTACTGGCGACCAGGCCGCCGACGTTGACCGATGCACCGTTGCCGAACAGCACGCCGCTGGGGTTGATCAGGTACACCTGGCCGTTGGCGTTGAGCTGGCCGAGGATCTGCGAGGCGTCGCTGGCGGTCACCCGGTTCAGTGCGACCGCCGAGGCGTTGGGCTGGTGGAAGTTGACCTGGGCGTCCTTGCCGATGTTGAAGCGCTCCCAGGTGGCGATCAACTGCTGGCTGTTCTGGGTCACGTCCAGCACATTGCCGGCCTGGCTGATGCCGCCGCTGCCGGAGGTGATCTGGCCGTTCGTTGGCAGGGCGCCTGCGTCCAGCGCCATGGCGTGCTGCGGCATCAGGCCGTGCACGGCGCAAAGTACCGCGAGGGCCAGGGGTTTGAGTGTCGGTCGTTGGCGACGACGGGAAAGGGTGGCGTGCATGGTCGTCTCCTCAGAACGAATAGTTGAAGCCGGTGCCGATGGCGTTGATCGTGGTGCCCACGCCCGGCGAGTAGCCGCTGGCGGCAAAGGCGCCGACCACGGCGAAGTTGTAGTTGGCCAGCGATTCGTTCTGCAGCAGCACGTAGTGGGCGAAAATCTCGCTGTTGCGGCTCAGGCGATAACCCACGCCCAGGGCGTACTGGCGTGCACCCATGCCGCTGGTGTCGCACTGATAACCGGCCGCCGAGATCATCTTGCAATCGCCGGCCAGGGCGCGGGCGTAGCTGGCACGCAGGCGCCAGGCGCCGAGGCGGTGGCTGACGCCGAGCATGTAGGCGCGGCGCTTGTAATCGGACAGGTCGCTGACGTTGAGGCTGTTGTTCACCACGCCGTCCTCGGCGTAGTGCAGTTCGTCGGCCACCAGCGACAGCTGGGTATTGCCGATCTGGTAGCCCAGGCCCAGGCGGTAGCTGTAGTCGTTGGACGAGGTGCCGTCGGTGACATGGGTGTTGCTGCCGACCCCACGCGAGTTGCGGCCAAGGCTGGCGATGCCGAAATAGTCGACATGGCGCTCGGCCGCAGCCACCGCAGTGAAGCCACCGTTCTGGTAGGTCAGGCTGCCGCCATAGAGGTAGCCGTTGTCGACGTCTTCGGCGGCGCGGGTGCCGTTGTTGGAGTAGGCCAGCTTGAGCGTCAGGCCGTTCCACTCCGGCGACCACCAGGCGACCATGCCGGACTGGCGCCGGTTGAACGCGGCATCGGAGCTTTCGCTGCTGTCGGCCCTGCTGGCCGGGCCGTTGACGTTGCTGGCCATGCTGACGTTGAAGCCCGGCGAGCCGATGATGTTGTAATAGGCGCCAGCGGTCTTGCCGTTGAACGGATCGAGGCTGGTGGTGCTCTCCTTGAGCGGCATGTCCCAGACCCCGTAGAGCAGGGTGCCGTAGCGGTCGTCGTCGAAGGCCACGGCGGAGTTGCGCAGGCGGGTGTTGGGCGAAATCGACTTGGGCGCGGTTTCGTCGCCCGACAGCGTGTAGTTGACCGAGATGCCGTATTCGAGCTGCCACAGGAAGCGCGAGGTGTCGCTGATCGGGATACCGGCACGGGCACCGACATAGGAAACGTTGTCGCGGGCACGCAGGTAGCTGTTCATGTTGCGCCCGTTGGGCGTGGCCAGTTTGCTCTGGTCGGCGGGGGCGGCGCGGGTCGAGTCGCGCCGATCGACGTACTCGGGCACCAGGCCCAGCGAGCCGTAGAGGGTCAGCTCGGTGCTCTTGTCACGAAAGTCCTCGCGGGTGCCGAGGTCTTTGGCCAGGCCCGCGAAGGCCTGCGGCGAGCCGCTGACCGAGAGCCAGAAACGCTTGGCGTCGCGCTCGTCGCTGGTCGGGTCGTCGCCGTTGGAGAAGGCCAGGCTGGCGTTCATCACCAGGTCGCGGTGATAGATGTTCAGGCCCACGCCGTAGCCGTGGCGGCTGAGGCTGTTCTCGCTGTCGTCCCAGGGCTTCTTGTTGACCTTCACCCGCCCCGCATCGGCGAACAGCGCACCTTCGGCGATGGCGCCATGGATGTTGCCCAGGTACTTGCGCAGCTCGACCCGGCCGAGCAGGCCTTCGTCACCGGCCGCTTCGCCGACCCCGTAGGCGCGCACACCGTTGGGGCCGCCGAGGGTGAATTTCTCCGAGCTGTCGAGGTTCTTGTCGGCCCACTGGCCGCTGATGGCGGCATACAGCGAGTAACCGCCGCCGAGCGCCTGCAGGCGGCTGAACGACAGGGTGCCCTTGTGGTAGGTGCCGGCGGCCTCGGCGGTCAGCGCGTCGAGGGCGGCGTCGAGCGGGGTGTTCTTGTCCAGGTGGCCGATGCCATAGCCCAGGCTCCAGCGGTTGCTGCCGGCCCAGCCGTCACGCCAGTCGCCGTACAGGGTCAGGCCGCGGAACACGGCGCTCTTGCGCACCTCGAAGGCGCCAGCGGCGTCGTCGAAGTAACGGTGTTCCTGGGCCAGGTTCAGGCCGATGTTGGCGTCGCGGCTGCGCAGCAGCGAGGCATCGACGAA
Source organism: Pseudomonas sp. S44 (assembly GCF_016624805.1). Taxonomy (NCBI): domain Bacteria; kingdom Pseudomonadati; phylum Pseudomonadota; class Gammaproteobacteria; order Pseudomonadales; family Pseudomonadaceae; genus Pseudomonas; species Pseudomonas sp. S44. Next base: position 126,672 of record NZ_JACVTY010000008.1, on the reverse strand, counting down.
CAGTGCCGAAACCTCGGCGCTGCCGCTGGCGTTGGCGGTCTTCAGGCCCTTGCCGATGCTGTAGTCCATCTCGGCGTAGCTGGCGCCGACGCTGATGCCGCTGGCACCCAGCGGCAAGCGCATGCCCACGCCCTTGATATCCAGGCCCTCGAAGCTGGCCTGGTTGTTGAAGTACAGGCTTTCGCCGAAGCCGAAGGCGTCGTTGAGGCTGACGTTGGTGCTCATCCGGTTGCTGCCGGTGTAGTAGTTGCCGTAGTTGTCGAAACTGACCCGGCCGGTCCAGGCAGTCATCTCGCTCAACTTCAGCACGATATCGGCAGCGCCCGGCTGGCGCGAGGGTTGCAGAACCGCGCGTACGGAAACACCGGCAATATCGGAGAGGCGCAGCAGTACGCGCTCCATGTCCTGCTCGCGAATCACGCTGCCGCTGGGCAGTGCGTCGACGAAACGCTGCTGCATGCCGGCATTCAGGCGCACACCCGGCCCCGGCTCGGTGCGCACCGTGCCGACCTTGCCCTCACGCACCTCGAGGGTGACCACGCCGCCTTCGATTTCCTGCGGCGGCAGGTAGGCGCGGGCCACCAGGTAACCGCGGCTGCGGTACAGCGCGGTGATGCGGTCGGCGGCGGCACGCAAGCCGTTGAGGTGGAGTTCGCGGCCGAGGTCGTTCTGCAATTCCTGTTGCAGGCGCGATTCGCTGATCTCGCGGTTGCCGGTGAGCTTGAAGGCCGTGACCTTGAAGCTGAACGAGGGGCCCGGCGGATTATTGCCTTGGGCCTGGCGCTGATCGTCCTCGGCCTCGATGCGCACGCTGCCTTGGGGCTGCTGGCTGCGCTGCGCCGGGCGCAAGCTGTCGCGGTTGGTGTCGAACAGTGAGCCGGCGCTGGGCAGGGTTTCACCCTGGGCCTGGCCGGCGAGCACGGCGGCGGTGAGGAACGTCAGGGCGCGCGGGTGCAACGCCCGGCGCACGGAGGCGGCGAGATAAGTCCGGGTCATGGCAGATTCTTTTTGTTGTTTTTGTAGGAAGTGCGAACGGCGTCAGCGGGTCGGGAACAGGGTCCTGGCAACGCTTTTCGCGGCGAACAGGCGGGCGGCGTTATGGCCGACCTTACTGACCTGGAATTGCAGGTGGTCGATGGGGATGTGCCATTTCTGCGCGAGGAAGGCTTCGTAGCGCAGGTAGTTGAGCTGGCGCTCGACACGGGTATCGCCCTGCATGGCAGCGCCACAGGCGCGGTCCATCACTCGGTCGTCCGGTTTGTTGTCGAGCTCGCCGACCATGTAGGTCAGGTTGCGTGCGGCATAGCGCTGGAACACCTGGGTGGCGTTCAGGCCCTGGCGGGTGAAGTACGCCGGCGCCCGCTCCAGGCCATAGCGGTACTGGTTGTAGCTTGGGCACATGACCGTGAGCACCGGCTTGAAGGCGCCGTCCTGCACGCGGTTGTCGTCCAGGTAGAGGTAGGACGAGGGGCTCGACACCACGTAGCGCACCTGGATGCCACTGGCGCGCAGGCGTTGGTCGCCGTCGCCGAGCAGGGTGTAGCGCTGCATCAACTGACCACCGGCGGAGTGACCGATGAGCACGATTTCCTTCAATGCAGGGAAATGCTGGCGGTTGCCGAGGTAGGCGAGAAGGTCGTCGAGCACGGTGAAACCGGCGATACCGGCGCGCCCGCTCTGCGACTCGGTGCCGTGCATCCATTTGTCCTTGGGCCACAGCGGCATGTCGTCGCCGGCACGGCGGTCGCTGGGGGTGAGGAAGTTGGGCGCCAGCAGCAAGGTGTCGCTGGCGCTGAAACCCGCGTTTTCCAGCAGCTTTTCGCCGCTGTCGTAATAGTCGTCGGCGTTGCGGCGCACACCATGCAGCAGCACCACGGCGCGCTGCACGGGCAGGCTGGCACGCTGCAGGTCGTTGTTGGCGAAGGCAAGGAAGTTGTAGGGGGCAGTGTCGCCCAGGCGCAGGGTCTGGGGGGCGGCGACGGCCTGGACGGCCAGCAGGCTGGCGGTCAGGAGCAGCAGGGAGCGGGCGAGTATGCGCAGAACGTGATGCGGCATGTAACCACCTCGTAAGCGTGCGGTCCGGTCGTATCCCGTGGCAGTGTGTGGGATCGGCCGGTTTGATTGGAGTTATGGCGCCGATCCTAGCAGCGGTTTTTGCCGAGATAAAATATCTTGAATCGAGTGTCTTGATATCTTGAAAGTATCAAGTTGCCATTGCCGCTCTCCATACTAGAGAGATATTGGTTGGATATTTTTAATATATTTTTAATCTTCCAAACCCGCCGCTAGCATCCCGCCATGTTCGCCCCTCCTGAGCGACACACTCGCGGAACCGAAACCATGACAACAAGAAAGACCCCGCTCTACCTGGCCATTGCCTACGCCCTGTTCGCCGCTGCCACGGCCCAGGCCGCCAACACCGCCGACCTGCCGTGCAAGACCACCGCTGAATGCGCCGAGCAGGCGCGCAAGATCGGCGCCACCGTCGACAAGTCCGCGCTCAAGGGGGGCCAGCAGGAAAGCCAGTTCGACTGGCTGAACCGCATCAACAAGGCCTCCATCGTCATGCTCACCGAGCAGGGCATCGTGCCAGCCGACCAGGGCAAGGTGATCGCCGGCGGCGTGCGCTATGCCATCGACCAGGCCAAGCAGCCCGACGGCAAGCGCCCCAGCGATGTGTTGCAGCTCGAGCAGGTGATGATCGACAAGATTGGCCCGCAGGCTTCGTTGATCCACTCCGGGCGCAGCCGCCAGGACATGTACGCCACCTATCGCCTGGCCTCGCTGCGCGCCGAAGTGCTGGACTACAGCGACGCCCTGAACGCCACCCGCCAGCGTCTGCTCAAGCTGGCCTCGGTCAACGTCGACACTCTGGTGCCGGCCTACACCAACGGCGTGCAGGCCATGCCGATCAGCTACGCCCACTACCTGCTGGCCTATGAGGCGTCGTTCCAGCGCGATGCCCAGCGCATTCACGACCTCTATGCGCGCCTGAACCTGAGCCCGATGGGCACCGCGGTGCTGGCCAATTCCGGTTACCCGCTCAACCGCGAGCGCCTGGCAACGCTCTTGGGCTTCGATGGCCTGCGTGAGAACTCGCTGGATGCCAGCCAGGTGTCGACCTACGACATTCCGCTGGAGGCTGCGAGCATTGCCTCGTCGTCGGCCATTCGCGTGGGCGCGATCATTGGCGATATCCACACCCAGTACCACCAGACCCGCCCGTGGCTGCTGCTCGACGAGGGTTCGACCTACACCAGCAGCGCCATGCCGCAGAAGCGCAATCCAGGCTTGCTGATGCGCACCCGCGAGTCGGCTTCCGATGTGGTCGGCTTGGCCAACGCCACCACCGTGCGAGCGCATAACGTCACTACCGGTATGACCGACTACAAGGCCGCGTTCGACGACCTGGGGCTGTTCAAGTCGGCCAACGAAATGTTCGAGCGCATGGACCTGGTGCTCGATGCCCTGCAGATCAACGCTGCTCGGGCCGAAGAGGAACTGGACGCAGACTGGACCACGTCGATGGAGCTGGCCGACACCCTGGAGCGCCAGCACCACGTGCCGTTCCGCATCGGCCACAGCTTTGCCTCGCTGATCGTCGAGAAGGCCCGTGCCGAGGGCACGCTGCCCAAGGACTTCGCCTACGCCGATGCCCAGGCGCTCTATACCCAGGCGGCGAAGAAGTACAAATGGCAGGACGACCAGCTACCGCTGAGCGAGGCCGCCTTCCGCGCCAGCCTGTCGCCACGGGCGATGGTCGAGAGCCGCCAGGGCACTGGCGGGCCACAGCCGAACGAAGTGCGGCGCATGCTGATGGAAGCGGGCAAGCGCCTGGCGGCGGACCAGGACTGGATGAAGCTGCACCGGCAGAAGCTGGTGGATGCCGATGTGGCGCTGGACAAGGCGTTCGACAAGCTCGCGGGGCAGTAAAGCCGCCTTGGAGAAACTGGCCTGCTCAAAATCCAAAGGCCAGCCCGACCCCTGTGGGAGCGGGCTTGCCCGCGAAAAGCACGCCGCGGTGCATGGCACCGGCTGTGCCGGTGTTCGCGGGGGGGGGCAAGATTGCTTGGGAATTATCCTGCGCGTCACACAGCCGTTTCTCTGTTGTTGAAGATAAGCATCGGGACTAACTTCCCGGGGTCGCCATAGGGTGAACCGGGTTTGAGAGCCGTGCCTTTCAAGATGTTTGCGTAGAGGCTGGCAGGTGCTTGCCGAAAGCTTTTCAGCGCCTATGAGATCGAGCGCCGCCCGCGCGGCGCTTCGCGGGCAAGCCCGCTCCTACAGTTTGTTTCGGGCCAATGAATCCTGTGGCATTTTCGCGCGACCCCTTTGGCGCACGGCACGTTACCGAGTCGTACACACCAGGCGGTCGCGCGCCTATGGCACAGGCATAACTGGCCCGAAACAAACTGTAGGAGCGGGCTTGCCCGCGAAGCGCCGCGTGGGCGGCGCTCGATCTCACAGGCGCTGAAAAACTTCTGGCAAGCACCTGTCAGCCCTCACGCAATCACATGCGAACACCTTGAAACAGAAGGGTGTGAGAACCCGCTATCTATTTGCAGTTCAACGCTGTCATGGCAGCTGTGCGTGGGCAGGCTTACGCCTGGCCGGCTGATTGATCTCTATGGACCGGTCTCTCACCCCACGTAACAGCTGCCACCCATCTGGCAGCGGGCTTGCCCGCGAAAAGTACACCACGGTGTATGGCACCGGCTGTGCCGGTATTCGGGGCGGTTCGACGCCCCGCCGAGCGACCTCAGAAAATTCCGAATCTCGCCGGCATCCCTTCAGTTCAAGGTTGCTTGGGAATTATCCTACGCGTCACGCAGCCGTTTCTCTGTTGTTGAAGATAAGCATCGGGACTAACTTCCCCGGGTCGCCCATATGGCGACCGGGTGTGAGAGCCCGCTATACAACACCGAGTAACGCTGTCATGGCAGCTGTGCGTGGGCAGGCTTTATGCCTGGCCGGCTTTTGCTCTGTGTTGGTCCGGTCTCTCACCCCACCACAGCTGCCACCCTATCCTGTGAGAGGGATGGAGTAGTCGGCTTTCGACAACTCAACACAGGGCAACACCATGAAAAAGATCGTCCCCGATCCACCCCGCCTCAAGCTCATCAATACTCCCTACTTCTCCATCCACGCCGACCTGATTCCCCCGGACGCCCTGGCTCACGCCAGCGAGCTGTTGCGCGGTGTCAGCGAGACCCTCGACGAGCACTGTCGCTCCGTGGCCGGTGCTCCCGGTCTGAACATGCTCGCCAACGCCGCGCATGCCGCCGAAACAGCGCGGGCCTTGATCGAACACGCCCTCAAACGGATGTGATGGAGGTTTGTCCATGAATGAAAACACCACGCCAGGCATCGCCACGGCCCTCGGGATGTTCCGCGTACAACCCGGTATTCCCGTGGATCAGGCATTCGACGAAGTGTCGTTGCTGCTCGGTTGCGTGCGCGATCTGAGCCAGGGCAGTGACGAGGACATCGCCCCTGCTGCCCTGACGGCATTGAGGTATCTCAGCGCGATGGCCAAGGCTTTGCTGAACGACCTTGAGGTGGCCAGAAACCAGCAGGTTTGACTGCAAAACCAGCAGGCTATTCGGAGCGCCGCACTGCTGCGAACACCGGCAAGGCCGGTGCCATGCACCGCGGTGCTTTTTTCGCGGGCAAGCCCGCTCCTACAAACCGCCCGCGATCCACCTTCCTGGGGCAGTCCACACCTGTGGGAGCGGGCTTGCCCGCGAAAAGTACACCGCGATGCATGGCACCGGCTGTGCCGGTGTTCGCGGCGGTTCGGCGCCCGACAAGCCCGCTCCTACAGTTGTCCTAGCCTAACACCTCGCGCAACCGCCCTCGATCCACCTTCCCGTGCCACCAGGCAATCGCCAGGCACGCCACGCAATTGCCCACCACATTGGTCACCGACCGGCATTTCATCAGCCGCTCCACGCCAATCAGCAAACCGATGCTCTCCAGCGGCACGATGTCCAGCACGCTCAGGGTCGCAGCCAGGGTGACGAAGGCCGAGCCGGCCACGCTGGTCGAGCCGAGCGAGGTGAACAGGCTGACCAGCACGATGGTCGCCAGCAGCGAGGGAGTCAGGTCGATATGCCCAAGCTGTGCGAGAAACAGCACCGCGACGATCAGGTACAGGCTCGAGCCATTGAGGTTGAAGCTGTAGCCGGCAGTGAGGGTCAGGCGCAGGGTCTGGCTGTCGCAACCCGCCGCTTCGAGCTTTTCCACCAGGCGCGGCAGGGCGGCCACCGACGAGCCGGTCGAGATCACCAGCAGCAATTCTTCCTTGATGTAGCCCACCAGCCGCGCCAGGCGACAGCCGAGCAGACGCATCACCAGCAGCGGCACCAGCAGCAGGTAGGCCAGGCACGCGGCGTAGGCAGCAACGACGAACTTGGCCAGGGGAATGGCGGCGTCCAGGCCGTACTTGCCGATGATGAAGGCGATGGCACCAAACGCGGCCAGCGGCGCGAAGCTGACGATCAGGCGCATGATGCGGAACATCCAGGCCATGGTCCGGTCGAGCTGGCGGGTCAGGCGTCGGCCGGTTTCGCCGCTGCGCCCCAGCAGCAGGCCACACACCAGTGCGGCCAGCAGCACCTTGAGGATCGGGCTTTCTTCCAGCGAGTCGAGCAGCAGGGTCGGCAGGCGCGAGAGCATCGGACCGTCGCCGGCCAGCAGCGGCACCGACCACACATGGCTGGAGCTTTCCAACCCTGCGCCAGGGCGTAGCAGCAAAGCCACCGCCAGTCCAATCAGCAGCGAAAGCAACGACATCAGTTGCCAGTAAGCCATGGCCTTGAGGCCGAGGCGGGCGGTGGCGCGGTAGTCGCTCAGGGCGGCGGTGCTGGAGCAGACCAGGATGAACATCACCACCGGGGCACAGAAGCCGATGATGGAAATGAACAGGTCACTGAGCGGCTTCATCTGCACCGCCAGGTCCGGCTGCCAGACACCCAGCAGCGCACCGGCCAGCAGGGCGAGCAGGAGCAGGGCAAGGTCTGAGCGAGAGCGATTGCGGATCATCGGCAGTTTTTGTTTTTTTCCGGTTTGCCGATTCTAGCGTGAATGGTGCGAGGACTGCGCATGCGCCACAATGCTCCTCGCCACCCGCCCCCGGAGCCTGCATGGAACTTCGTCACCTTCGTTACTTCGTCATGGTCGCTCAGGAAAAGCACTTCACCCGTGCCGCCGCGCGGCTGAACATGCAGCAACCGCCACTCAGCCAGCAGATCCGCGCACTGGAACAGGAGCTGGGCTTCGACCTGTTCATCCGCCATGCCAAGGGTGTCGACCTTACCGCTGGCGGCGAGGTCTTCCTTCAAGAGGCCCTAGACATCCTGCAACGGGTCGAGAACGGTGCGCAGAAGGCGGCGCGCACGGCCAAGGGCATCGAAGGCAACCTCAAGGTCGGCTTCACCAGCTCGGCGGCGTCCCATCCATTGATCCCCCGCATCATCCGGCGCTACCGCGACCTCTACCCGGACGTCGATATCGCCTTGCACGAAGGCAACGCCCGCGAACTGACCGACGAGGTGAGCGACGACAGTGTCGATATCGGCATCCTTCGCGCGCCGGTCGACCGCCCACGCGGCATCGCCTATCACCGGTTGCTCAACGAAGAACTGGTGCTGACCCTGCCGGTTGGCCATCGCCTGCTCGACAGCGGTGCGGCCATTGCCCTCAAGGACCTGGCCGACGAGCCGTTCATCCTGGTGCGCCGCCCGGGGGCGCCGGGGATGTACGCCAATTTGCTGCAGGCCTGTCGCAATGCGGGGTTCGAGCCGAAGGTGGCGTTCGAGGTCGAGCGCATGCTGACCAACGTCAGCCTGGTGGCCGCAGGGGCTGGGGTGTCGGTGGTGCCGACCTCGATGCGCGGGTTTCATGAGCACAGCGTGGCCTACCGGCCAATTCGCGATGCCCGGCCACGGCTGGCGGCGCCGATTACCCTGCTGTGCCGGCAGGACAACCCGTCGCCGCAGGCGGTGAATTTTGTGGCGTTGGCGCGGGAGCTGGGCAGCGAGTTGCGCCGTGAACGACGGGAGGCCGGTGGTGGTTCGTTAGCTTCGGGCTAATGACAACGCGGCGCCTGGCTAACAAGGGCTGGGCGCTGGGAGGGTAGGGTGGTAGCAACACTGCAAAGCCTGCGGCGAAACGATTTTGGCCGACAGGCTTGTGGTGGCTGTTCCGGGGCCCAAAGGGGGGGGGGGGGGGGGGGGGGGGGGCGGGGGGCCATTGCGCCCCGCGATGAGGCCCTGAAGATCACCCCCTTCGAGAGCCCCGTCATGTCATCCGCCCGCTTCACCCTGTTCACCGCCTCGGCGGTGTGCGCCCTGATCATCCTCGACACCAATATCGTAGCGGTCAGCCTGCCCAGCATCGCTCGTGACCTGTCCGGCTCGTTCGCCGACATCGAATGGGTGGTCAGCGCCTACCTGCTGGCCTTCGCCGCAGCCCTGCTCCCGGCCGGCAGCCTGGCCGATCGTTTCGGCCGACGGCGCATGCTGCAACTGGGGCTGGGCCTGTTCGGCCTGGCCTCGCTGGCCTGCGGCGCCGCGCCGACACTGATGTTTCTCGACCTGGCCCGGGCCGCCAAGGGCCTTGGTGCGGCGCTGCTGCTCACCGCCGCGCTGGCGGCCATCGGTCACCGCTTCCACGAACCCGAGGAGCGCCTGCGCGCCTGGGCGTTCTGGGGGGCTTGCATGGGCGCGACCATCACCTTCGCACCGCTGCTTGGCGGCTTGATCGCCAGCACCTTGGGCTGGCGCTGGATCTTCTACATCAACCTGCCACTGGTGGTGGTGCTGGCGTTCATGGTCCGGCGCAGTGTCGAGGAATCGCGTGACAGCGCCGCCGCCCGCCTCGACCCGTTCGGCAGCCTGACCTTCGCGGGTGCGTTGGGCTACTTGATCTGGGCGCTGATCGATGCCAACCGCGTCGGCTGGGACAGCGCCCCCACCCTCGGGCGCCTGGTGATCGCGGCGTTCCTGTTCTTCCTCTTCGTGTTGGTCGAGCGCAACCAGTCGCGGCCGATGATCGACCTGCAACTGATGCGCAGCGGGCGCTTCATCGGCGCTCTGCTCGGCATGTTCGCCTATGCCGCCTGCGCCCAGGTGATGATGACCTTGCTGCCGCTGTACCTGCAGAACGGCCTGCAACTGCCAGCGCTGGCCGCAGGTGCAGGCATGCTGCCGTTCGCCCTGGCGATGCTGCTGACTCCCCGCCTGGGCATGCGCCTGTCGGCACGGCTCGGCTCGGCGCGCGTGTTCGCCCTGGGGTTGCTGCTGGTGGGGCTGGGCAACCTCTTGTGTTCGGCCGCAGCCGCGTACGGCGGTTATACCCGCTTCGCCCTCGCCAGCCTGGTGCTTGGCGCCGGGGCCGGGCTGCTCAACGGCGATACGCAGAAGAACATCATGGCCTGCGTACCGCGTGAGCGCACCGGCATGGCCTCGGGCTTGAGCACCACCACACGCTTCGGCGCGATCGTGCTGGCCATCGGTGTGCTGGGCGGGATTCTGGCCAGCCGCAGTGCGCAGTTGTTGCGTGAGGCGGTGGCGGGCGTGGCGCCGGGGCAACTGGACAAGGTCGGCGACATGGCGACCCGGGTCGCGGCGGGCGATCTGCCGGCGGCGCTGGCGGTGGTCGATCCGAGTCTGCGCGACACCCTCGCGCCGCTGGCACGCCAAGCCTTCGTCGGCGGTTTCGAAGCGGTGCTGACCAGTGCCGGGGTGGCCGCGCTGGTGTTCGCCGTGGTGGTCGGGCTGCTGCTGAACCGGCCACTTCCCGTGCCAGTCACGCAGCCGACCTGATGATTTAATTTCATGGTCGTTATCAATCAACGCGATTAGAAGGCTTCACATTCTCTGGGTATAAAGCATGCAAAAAATGATGGCAAAAAGCTTTTATGCACTCGGGGGAGGACACCATGTTCAGAGGAATCAGCATCACCATGAGGTTGGCGCTGGGGTTTGCATTGGTCGTTGGGTTGATGCTGGTCATCACCGCCATCGGCGTGCACCGGGTGGGCGGGATCGACGCGCTGCTCACCGAGGTCAGCGGCAACACCACGGTCAAGCAGCGCTATGCGATCAACCTGCGCGGCAGCGTGCATGACCGCGCCATCGCCATCCGCGATGCCGTGCTGACCCACGATGATGGCCAGCTTTCGGGCTTCCTCCAGGACATCAAGCGCCTGGACGACTTCTACCAGACCTCCGCCGTGCCGCTGGCCAAGATGCTCGGCGAGCCCAAGGCTGGTGCTGACGAGCAACGCCTGCAGCAGCAGATCCAGGGTATCGAGCGTACCGCCCAGGCCGCCACCGCACAGTTGCTGGAGCTGCGCCACAAGGGCGACTTCGAGCAGGCTCAGGCGCTGTTGCTGGCCCAGGTCGCGCCGGCGTACAAGGAATGGCTGCGCAGTATCAACGCCTTCATCGACCTGCAGGAAAAGGATGTGGTGCGCGACATCGGCATCGTGCGTGACAGCGCTTCGGGCTTTGCCGGTTTGATGCTCTGGGCCGCGGCCCTGGCTGCGCTGCTCAGCGTCGCCGCCTCGCTGCTGATCATCCGCAGCATTCGCTCGACCCTGGGCGCCGAGCCCGAGGAAGTGGCGCAACTGCTGCGTGGCCTGGCCCGTGGCGAGATCGACCAGAGCGTACGCAGCCAGCATCCGGACAGCGTGATGGGCGCGCTGGGCACCACCAACCGTCACCTCACCGAGATCATCGCCCAGGTCAACCAGGTGGCGACCGACCTGGTCGCCTCGTCCAGCCGCATGAGCCAGGGCGCTGCCGCCAACCAGGGGCGCATGCAGCAGCAGAGCGACGATACTCAGCACATGGCCAGCGCCGTGTCGCAACTGGTGGCCGCGATCAACGAGATCGCCGGTTACGCCGCCGCGGCCGCGCGGGCCTCCGAGGCGGCCGACCAGGAAGTGGATGCTGGCAAGACCGTGGTCGAAGGTACCGCCAGCTCCATGCACGAGCTGGCCCAGGTGCTGGAGTCGGCCACCGAGGCGGTGTTGCAGGTCGCCTCTGACAGCCAGGCCATCGAGAGCATCATCGAGGTGATCAACTCCATCGCCGAGCGCACCAACCTGCTGGCGCTCAATGCCGCGATCGAGGCGGCGCGTGCCGGCGAGTTCGGCCGGGGCTTCGCGGTGGTCGCCGACGAGGTGCGCTCGCTGGCCAACCGCACCCAGGAGTCGACTCGCGAGATCCGCGGCATGATCGGCAAGCTGCAGGAGGGTGCCGGCAAGACTGCGCAGATCGTCGGCGACAGCCGCGAGCTGGCGCAGGGCACGGTGGAGCGTACCCAGGTCGCACAGCGTTCGCTGAACGAGATCCGTCGCGAGGTGGCAGCGATCAGCCAGATGAACAACCAGATCGCCGCGGCTTCGTCGCAGCAGGATGTGGCAGCGAGCATGCTCAGCCAGGACATCAATCGCATCCACGCCTCCTCGCGTGATGCCCACGCAGGTTCCACGCGCCTGGCCGGGGACAGCCAGGAGCTGCTGGAGCTGGCGGATGCGCTGGGCAGCCGCATGGGCTTCTTCAAGACTGCCGGGTAGTCCCTGCAGGCCCGGCCTCTTCGCGGGTAAACCCGCTCCTACAGGGATTGTGAGCTCCTGTGGGAGCGGGTTTACCCGCGAAAAGGCCAACACAGCCCTAAACCCTGTTCGATAAAAAAGAACGCTCAACCACCCCTTCGATAAACCATACTGCGGAAAAACAACAGGTGTTTTTCCGCATGATGACCCTGCGTCAGATTCGCCACTTCATCGCCGTCGCCGAAACCGGCTCGATCTCCGCCGCCGCGCAGGCGGTGTTCATCTCCCAGTCGACCCTCACCCAGGCGATCCAGCAACTGGAAGACGAGATCGGCGTGACCCTGTTCACCCGCCACGCCAAAGGCATGAGCCTGACCCACCAGGGCCACCAGTTCCTGCGCCAGGCGCACCTGATCCTGGCCACCGTGGAAAACGCCAAGCGCAGCCTGCAGCAGAGCACCGACCAGGTCGATGGCCTGCTCACCATCGGCGTCACCAGCCTGGTCGCCGGCTATTACCTGGCCGACCTGATCACCCGCTTCCAGCACGCCTATCCCAATGTCCAAACCCGCGTGGTGGAGGACGAGCGTCCCTACATCGAGCATCTGCTGGTGGCCGGCGAGATCGATGTCGGCGTGCTGATCCTGTCCAATCTCGAAGATCGCCACGCCCTGCAGACCGAAGTGCTCACCCACTCGCCACACCGCCTGTGGCTGCCGCCGCGCCATCCGCTGCTCGAGCGCGACAGCATCAGCCTGGCCGATGTCGCGGGCGAGCCGCTGATCCAGCTCAACGCCGATGAAATGGGCCTGCACACCCAGCGCATCTGGAGCCGTGCCGGGCTTACGCCCAAGGTCACCTTGCGCACCGCGTCGGTGGAAGCGGTGCGCAGCCTGGTGGCGGCGGGGCTTGGGCTGTCGATCCAGGCCGACATGACCTACCGCCCGTGGTCGCTGGAAGGCGACATCATCGAAGCCCGCCCGCTGGCCGACCTCAACGAGACGCTCGACGTGGGCCTGGCCTGGCGCCGGGGCACGGCGCGCACGCCGCTGGTGGACCCGTTCCTGACATTGGCCAGGGGGCAGGGCAGCCAGCGCAAGGTATCGCTTTAATCGAACGAGACTTTCTATATTTAGAATTTGTGAAGCTGCCTGTCGGGCCCTAGTCTCGTTTCTAGTGGACGCGCCCGACCCACAGCGGAGGCGCCATGCACGACGACACGAAAAAAAGAAGAAGTCCGAAAATGCCCACCAGTCTTCCGCTGTACAGCGCGCAGTTGATCGATGGCCACCTGGTTGCCGGGGAAGGGCTGGTCGAGCCCATCGTCAACCCGGCGACCGGCGAGTTGCTGCTGAATGTCGGCGAAGCCTCCCTCGAACAACTTGAGCGCGCGGTACAGGCGGCCCAGCGCGCCTTTGCCGGCTGGTCGCGCACGACCCCTGCGCAACGCGCTGCCACCTTGCTCGCCATTGCCGACGCCATCGACGCCAATGCCGACCTGCTCGCCCGACTCGAGGCGCTGAACTGCGGCAAGCCCCTGCACCTGGCGCGCCAGGACGATATTCCCGCTACTGCCGATGTGTTCCGTTTCTTTGCCGGGGCTGTGCGCTGTCAGCAAGGCCAGCTCACTGGCGAGTACGTCGCCGGGCACACCAGCATGGTGCGCCGCGACCCGGTGGGTGTGGTGGCGTCGATCGCGCCGTGGAACTACCCACTGATGATGGCGGCGTGGAAGATCGCCCCCGCCCTGGCCGCAGGCAACACCCTGGTGTTCAAGCCGTCCGAACACACGCCGCTGTCGATCCTGGCTCTGGCGCCGCTGCTGGTCGATATCCTGCCGCCTGGCGTACTGAACATCGTCTGCGGTGGCGGCGAGGCGGTCGGCAGCCATCTGGTCGGCCACCCCAAGGTGCGCATGGTGTCGCTGACCGGCGATATCGTCACCGGCCAGAAGATCCTGCAGGCCGCTTCGCGTACGCTCAAGCGCACCCACCTGGAACTCGGCGGCAAGGCCCCGGTGATCGTCTGCGACGATGCCGACCTGGAAGCCGTGGTGCAGGGCATTCGCACCCATGGTTACTACAACGCCGGGCAAGACTGCACCGCCGCCTGCCGCATCTACGCCCAGGCTGGCATCCACGACCGGCTGGTGGCCGCACTGGGCGACGCGGTGGGCAATATCCGCTTCGCCCGCAAGAAAGACGCCGACAACGAGATCGGCCCGCTGATCAGCGCCCGCCAGCGCGACCGCGTGGCCAGCTTCGTCGAGCGCGCCCTGGGCCAGCCGCACATCGAGCGGGTGACCGGTGCCGCCGTGCATTCGGGCCCTGGCTTCTACTACCAGCCGACGCTGCTGGCCGGCTGCCGCCAGCAGGACGAGATCGTCCAGCGCGAGGTGTTCGGGCCGGTGGTCACCGTGACCCGCTTCGAACACCTGTCCCAGGCGCTGGACTGGGCCAACGACTCCGAATACGGCCTGGCCTCCTCGGTGTGGACGCAGAACCTCGACAAGGCCTTCCAGATCGCCAACCGCCTGCAATACGGCTGCACCTGGATCAACACCCATTTCATGCTGGCCAGCGAGATGCCCCATGGTGGGCTCAAGCGCTCCGGCTACGGCAAGGACCTCTCTAGCGACTCGCTGCAGGACTACAGCGTGGTGCGCCACATCATGGCGCGTCACGGCGAGCTGCTCGACTGATACAAGAATCCGCTGGCGCCGCCAGGGACGTTGTTCGCTTGATACTGCCCCGACAATAGAAAGAACAATTTGGGAGATGAACGATGTACAAGACAGCGTTGCTCAGCGGGCTCGCCACCGCGCTCCTGGCCAGTGGCAGCCTCCAGGCCGCCGAAGCCCTGAAGGAAGTCGGCAAGGGCGAGGGCCAGCTCGATATCGTCGCCTGGCCGGGTTATATCGAACGTGGCGAGTCGGACAAGGCCTATGACTGGGTCAGCAAGTTCGAGCAGGACACGGGTTGCAAGGTCAACGTCAAGACCGCTGCCACCTCCGACGAGATGGTCAGCCTGATGGCCAAGGGTGGCTACGACCTGGTCACCGCTTCGGGCGATGCCTCGCTGCGGTTGATCTATGGCAAGCGTGTACAGCCGATCGACCCGAAATTGATCCCCAACTGGAAGAACCTCGACCCGCGCCTGCACGACGCACCCTGGTACACCGTCGATGGCAAGACCTACGGCACGCCCTACCAGTGGGGCCCGAACCTGCTGATGTACAACACCAAGGTGTTCCCCGCCGCACCGGATAGCTGGAAAGCCGTATTCGAGGCCGAGAACCTGCCCGATGGCAAGCCGAACAAGGGCCGTGTGCAGGCCTACGACGGCCCGATCTACATTGCCGACGCCGCGCTCTACCTCAAGGCGACCCAGCCCGCGCTGGGCATCAGCGACCCGTACCAACTCGACGAAAAGCAGTACGCCGCCGTGCTCGACCTGCTGCGCAAGCAGCACGCCTTGATCCACCGTTACTGGCACGACACCACGGTGCAGATGAGCGACTTCAAGAACGAAGGTGTCGCCGCGTCCAGTGCCTGGCCTTACCAGGCCAACGCGCTCAAGGCCGAGGGCCAGCCGATCGCCACGGTGTTCCCGAAGGAGGGCGTCACCGGGTGGGCTGACACCACCATGCTGCATGTCGAGGCCAAGCATCCCAACTGCGCCTACAAGTGGATGGACTGGTCGCTGCAGGACAAGGTGCAGGGTGACGTGGCGGCCTGGTTCGGTTCGTTGCCAGCGGTGCCGCAGGGCTGCAAGGCCAGCGAATTGCTGGGCGCCGAGGGCTGCAAGACCAACGGCTTCGACCAGTTCGACAAGATCGCCTTCTGGAAGACCCCGCAGGCCGAGGGTGGCAAGTTCGTGCCCTATAGCCGCTGGACCCAGGACTACATCGCGATCATGGGCGGGCGCTAGGGCCGGTTGTTGTGTCCGGGAGCGGCCTTTGTGGGAGTGGCCTCTGTGGGAGCGGGCTTGCCCGCGAACACCGGCAAAGCCGGTGCCATTCACCGCAGTGTTCTTTTCGCGGGCAAGCCCGCTCCCACAGAGGCCACTCCCACAGAAGCCGCTCTCACAAATGCCACCTCCACAAAGGCCACTCCCGAAGGTCCGCCCCCGCTAACTTCCAGCCCCGGAGCCTCCACCATGCCCCCAGCCGTCCAGTTCACCCAAGTCTCCCGTCAGTTCGGCGAGGTGAAGGCCGTCGACCAGGTGTCGATCGACATCCAGGACGGCGAATTCTTTTCCATGCTCGGCCCCTCGGGCTCGGGCAAGACCACCTGCCTGCGCCTGATCGCAGGTTTCGAGCAGCCCAGCGCCGGCTCCATCCGCATCCATGGCCTGGAAGCCGCCGGCCTGCCGCCCTACCAGCGTGACGTCAACACGGTGTTCCAGGACTACGCGCTGTTTCCGCACATGAACGTGCTGGACAACGTCGCCTATGGCCTGAAGGTCAAGGGCGTGGCCCGCACCGAGCGCTTGCAGCGCGCCGAGCAGGCGCTGGAGATGGTCGCCCTCGGCGGCTATGGCTCGCGCAAGCCGGTGCAGCTTTCAGGCGGCCAGCGCCAGCGCGTGGCCCTGGCCCGAGCGCTGGTCAACCGCCCGCGCGTGCTGCTGCTCGACGAGCCGCTGGGGGCGCTCGACCTCAAGCTGCGTGAGCAGATGCAGGGCGAACTCAAGCGCCTGCAACGCCAACTGGGCATTACCTTCATCTTCGTCACCCACGACCAGAGCGAAGCGCTGTCGATGTCTGATCGCGTCGCGGTATTCAACAAAGGGCGCATCGAGCAGGTCGACACCCCACGCAACCTGTACATGAAACCGGCCACCGCCTTTGTCGCCGAATTCGTCGGCACCTCCAACGTGGTGCGTGGCGAACTCGCCAGCCAACTGGTCGGTGATGCCCGGCCGTTCTCCATTCGCCCCGAGCACATTCGCTTCGCCTTGGGCGAACGGGGAGCCAGCGAAGTGGAGGTCAGCGGCCTGCTGCACGATATCCAGTACCAGGGCGCCGCAACGCGCTACGAGATCCGCCTGGACAATGGCCAGCACCTGAGCCTGAGCCAGGCCAACAGCCAGTGGGGCGACGGCCCGGCCAGCCACCAGCCGGGCCAGCGCGTCACCGCCCGCTGGGCGCGCGAGGCCATGGTGGCGCTGAGCGAGGGCGTGTGAGATGAGCCTGACCCTCGATGCCACGGCGCCGGTGGCCCGTCACGGTGCCCTGCGCGGGCTGTCCAACCTGCTGTACCGCAAGCCGACGCTGTACCTGTCGCTGCTGCTGGTGCCGCCGCTGCTGTGGTTCGGCGCGATCTACCTGGGCTCGCTGCTGACCCTGCTGTGGCAGGGCTTCTACACCTTCGACGACTTCACCATGACGGTGACGCCGAGCCTGACCTGGGCCAACTTTGCCGCGCTGTTCACCCCGGCCAACTTCGACATCATCCAGCGCACCGTGCTGATGGCCGTGGCGGTGTCCATTGCCAGTGCTGCGCTGGCGTTTCCCATCGCCTACTACATGGCGCGCTACACCACCGGCAAGATCAAGGCGTTCTTCTACATCGCGGTGATGCTGCCGATGTGGGCCAGCTACATCGTCAAGGCCTACGCCTGGACCCTGCTGCTGGCCAAGGGCGGGGTGGCCATGTGGTTCGTCCAGCACCTGGGCCTGGAGCCGTTGCTGAACCTGCTGCTGGGCGTGCCCGGGGTGGGCGGCAATACCTTGTCGACCTCGAACCTGGGGCGCTTCCTGGTGTTCGTCTACATCTGGCTGCCGTTCATGATCCTGCCGATCCAGGCCTCGCTGGAGCGCCTGCCGCCGTCGCTGCTGCAGGCCTCGGCCGACCTCGGGGCGCAACCGCGCCAGACCTTCATGCAGGTGATCCTGCCGCTGTCGGTGCCCGGCATCGCCGCGGGCTCGATCTTCACCTTCAGCCTCACCCTCGGGGATTTCATCGTGCCGTCGCTGGTCGGGCCGCCGGGCTACTTCATCGGCGGCATGGTCTACGCCCAGCAGGGCGCCATCGGCAACATGCCCATGGCTGCGGCCTTCACCCTGGTGCCGATCGTGCTGATCGCCGTCTACCTGTCCATCGTCAAACGCCTGGGGGCCTTCGATGCACTCTGAAAAAGCGTCCTGGGGCCTGAAGCTCGCGGCCTGGGGAGGGCTGGTGTTCCTGCACTTCCCGATCCTGATCATCTTCCTGTACGCCTTCAACACCGAAGAGGCCGCGTTCAGCTTTCCGCCGCAGGGCTTCACCCTGCACTGGTTCAGCGTCGCCTTCGCCCGCCAGGACGTGCTCGATGCCGTGACCCTATCGGTGAAGATCGCCGCCCTGGCCACGCTGATCGCCATGGTGCTGGGCACGTTGGCCGCGGCTGCGTTGTACCGGCGTGATTTCTTCGGCAAGGAAAGCATCTCGCTGATGCTGATCCTGCCGATCGCCTTGCCCGGCATCATCACCGGCATCGCGCTGCTGTCGGCATTCAAGACCCTGGGCATCGAGCCCGGCTTCATGACCATCGTCGTCGGGCACGCGACCTTTTGCGTGGTGATCGTCTACAACAACGTCATCGCCCGCTTCAGGCGCACCTCGCACAGCCTGATCGAAGCCTCGATGGACCTGGGCGCCGACGGCTGGCAGACCTTCCGCTACGTGATCCTGCCCAACCTCGGCTCGGCGCTGCTGGCTGGCGGCATGCTGGCGTTCGCGCTGTCGTTCGACGAGATCATCGTCACCACCTTCACCGCTGGCCACGAACGCACCTTGCCGATCTGGCTGCTCAACCAGCTCGGTCGCCCGCGCGATGTGCCGGTGACCAACGTGGTGGCGATGCTGGTGATGCTGGCGACCATGCTGCCGATTCTGGGCGCCTACTACCTGACCAAGGGTGGCGAAGGCGTTGCTGGCAGCGGCAAGTGAACACGCGAACAAGAACCTGAGAAAAGGAGCGCTTCATGCAAACCAAACTGCTGATCAACGGCCAACTGGTCGCCGGTGAAGGCGAGTCGCTCGCCGTGCTCAACCCGGCACTCGGCACCACCCTGGTGGAAATTGCCGAAGCCACGCCGGCCCAGGTCGACATCGCCGTGCGTGCAGCCGACGCGGCGTTCGAAGGCTGGTCCCAGACCGCCCCCAAGGATCGCTCGCTGCTGTTGCTCAAGCTGGCCGATGCCATCGATGCGCACGCCGAGGAGCTGGCGCGGCTGGAGTCGAACAACTGTGGCAAACCCTACCAGGCTGCGCTGAACGACGAACTGCCGGCAGTGGCCGATGTGTTCCGCTTCTTCGCCGGCGCCAGCCGTGTGCTGCAGGGCTCGGCGGCGGGTGAGTACCTGCCGGGGCACACCTCGATGATCCGCCGCGATCCGGTGGGTGTCGTGGCTTCGATCGCACCATGGAACTACCCGTTGATGATGGCCGCCTGGAAGCTTGGCCCGGCCTTGGCGGCGGGCAATACCGTGGTGCTCAAGCCGTCCGAGCAGACGCCGCTGACGGCCTTGCGCCTGGGCGAGCTGATGGCGGGCATCTTCCCGGCGGGCGTGGTCAACCTGGTGTTCGGCCGAGGCCCGAGCGTGGGCGAGCCGCTGACCACCCATCCCAAGGTGCGCATGGTCTCGCTGACAGGCTCGGTGGCCACCGGCAGCCGCATCATCGCCGGCACCGCCGATACCGTGAAGCGCATGCACATGGAGTTGGGCGGCAAGGCGCCGGTGATCATCTTCGACGATGCCGACATCGATGCCGCAGTCGAAGGTATCCGTGCGTTCGGCTTCTACAACGCCGGGCAGGACTGCACGGCGGCCTGCCGGCTGTATGTGCAGAAGGGGGTGTACCAGGCCTTCGTCGACAAGCTCACGGCTGCGGTTGCGAGCATTCGTATTGGCGAGCAGAACGATCCCGAGACCGAGCTGGGGCCGCTGATTACCCAGCAGCACCTGGAGCGTGTCAGCGGTTTCGTCGAGCGGGCGCGGCAGGTGCCGCATATCCAGATCACTACCGGCGGCAAGCGCGCCGACCGGGCGGGGTTCTTCTTCGAACCGACGGTATTGGCGGGTGCGCAGCAGGACGATGAAGTGGTGCGGCGCGAGATCTTCGGGCCGGTGGTGTCGGTGACCGAGTTCAGCGACGAGGCCCAGGCGCTGGAGTGGGCCAACGACTCGGACTATGGGCTGGCGTCGTCGGTGTGGACCCAGGACGTTGGTCGCGCACACCGCCTGGCGGCGCGCTTGCAGTATGGCTGCACCTGGGTGAACACCCATTTCATGCTGGTCAGCGAAATGCCCCATGGCGGGGTGAAGTTGTCCGGGTATGGCAAGGACATGTCGATGTATGGGCTGGAGGATTACACGGCCATTCGGCATGTGATGATCAAGCACTGATCGGCGTTGGGGGCATCCCAATCCCTGTAGGGGCGGGCTTGCCCCGCACCTCAGCCTCCCACCATCTCCTGGGGCCTGACGTACGCGTCGTACTCCTGCGCCGTCAACAGCCCCAGCGCCACCGCCGCTTCCTTCGGCGTCAGCCCCTCGTCCGCCGCCTTGCGGGTAATGCGCGCCACCTGGTCATAGCCCAGCACCGGGTTCAGTGCCGTGGCCAGTAGCAGCGAGCCCTCCACATTGCGCGCGAGCACCGGGTGATTCACCTCCAGCCCCGCCAGCAGCTTGTCGGTGAAGATCGTCACGCTCTCGGCCAGCACGCTGATCGACTGCAGCACGTTGTGGATGATCACCGGCTTGGCGACGTTCAACTCGAACAGGCTCGAAGCCCCGGCCACCGACACCGTGGTGTGGTTGCCCATCACCTGCATGCAAGCCTGGGCCAGGACCTCGGCGATGGTCGGATTGCGCTTGCCGGGCATGATCGATGAGGTCAGCCCGTCATCAGGCACCACCAGCTCACCCAGCCCGCAGCGCGGGCCGGAGCTGAGCAGGCGGATGTCATTGGCCTGCTTGGTCAACGACACCGCCAGCACGTTCAGCACCCCCGATACCTCGACGAACACATCGTGGGTGCCCATGCCCTCGAACTTGCACGGGTTAGCGGTGAAGCGGGTCTGGGTGATCAGCGACAGCTCTTCGCAAAAAGCCTCGGCAAAGCCTGGCGGCGTGTTGAGCCCGGTCCCTACCGCCGTGCCGCCCTGGGGCAGGCTGTCCAGCCGTGGCAGGCAGCCTTGCACGCGGTCGATGCCGTGGGCGATCTGCGCGGCGAAACTGGCGAAGGCCTGGCCCATGGTCATCGGCACCGCGTCCATCAGGTGGGTGCGGCCGATCTTCAGCACGTCATGCCACTGCCGGGCCTTGGCCTGCAGCTCGGCGTGCAGGTGGGCAAGCGCCGGCAGCAGGTCGCGACCGAGGGCAAGGCGGGTGGCCAGGTGCATCACCGTCGGGAAGGTGTCGTTGGACGACTGCGAAGCATTGACGTGATCGTTCGGGTGCACCGGCGCCTTGGTGCCTAGCGCCTGCCCGAGCAACTGGTTGGCACGGTTGGCGATCACCTCGTTGGCGTTCATGTTGGTCTGGGTGCCGGAGCCGGTCTGCCACAGTGTCAGCGGGAAATGGCGGTCGAAGTGGCCGTCGGCGAGTTCTTGCGCGGCCTGCTCGATCACCTCGGCCAGCCCTGCATCCAGCGCGCCCAGGCGCCGGTTGGCACGGGCGCTGGCCAGTTTCTGCTGGCCGAAGGCGTGCAGCAGGACCGGCGGGAACTGCTCGCGGCCGGCACCGAACACGCCTATGGCGCGTTGGGTCTGGGCACCCCAGTACTTGTCTTCGGGGATCTGCACCGGGCCGAAGGCGTCGTGTTCGATACGAACGTTCTGCATGTCGTTCTCCATGGTTCAGAGCGGCGCCGCAGCGCTGCGCCCGAGCACTCGCTGGTACTCGCCCTGGGCCTGCTGCTCGGAGAATTCGCCCGACCATTTGGCGACCACTACGGTGGCAATGCTGTTGCCGATGGTGTTGCAGGTGGCGATGGCCATGGACATGAAGCGGTACACGCCGAACAGCAACGCCAGGCCCTCGACCGGCAAGTGGCCGATGGCGGTCACGGTGGCGGCGAACACCACGAAGCTGCCGCCGGACACGGCCGCCGCGCCCTTGGAGGTCACCAGCATGATGGCGATGATGCCCAGTTGCTGCTCCCAGCTCAGCGGCACGCCATAGGCGTTGGCGATGAACAGCACGCACAGCGACATGTAGATCGAGGTGCCATCGAGGTTGAAGGCATAGCCGGTGGGCAGCACCAGCCCCACGCTCTGCTTGGAGCAGCCGAACTTCTCGAGCTTCTGCAGCAGGCGCGGCAGGGCGCTTTCCGACGAGGCGGTGCCCAGCACGATGAACACTTCATCCTTGATGTAGGTGAGGAAGCGCCACAGGCTGAACCCGCTGATCCGGCACACCGCGCCCAGCACCACGAAGATGAAGAACAGCACCGCGACGTAGAACATCAGCACCAGGTTGGCCAGCGACATCAGCACCGCGGTGCCATTGCTGCCCACGGCGTAGGCGACCGAGCCGAAGGCGCCCAGCGGGGCGAGTTTCATGATCAGGTTGATGAACTCGAAGAAACACTCCGAGACGCGATTCAGCCCGTCCTCGACCACTGCCCGGCGCTCGGCCTTGAGGGCCAGCAGGGCGAAGCCGAACAGCACCGAGATCACCAGCACTTGCAGCAGTTGGCCACCGGCGAAGGCCCCGACGAAGTTGTCAGGAAAGATGCCGTAGATGAAGTCCAGGGTCGATTGCGGCGCGTGGCCCTTGGCAACGGCTGCCGCTGCGGCCGCCGAGGTGGCGCTGTTGGGGTGGGCATCGTGCATTCCCGAGCCGATGTCGATCAGGTTGCCCCAGCCAAGGCCGATGGCCAGGGCGAGGGTGGAGACCACCTCGAAGTAGATCAGCGCGCGGATGCCGACCTTGCCGACGCGGCGGATATCACCGGCCGAGGCGATGCCGTGGACCACGGTGAAGAACACCAGTGGCGCCACGGCGGTCTTGATCAGCTTGAGAAAGATGTCGCCGAGGATCTTGAACTTGGCCGCAAGCTCCGGGGCGATGAAGCCGAAGGCGATGCCGATCAGCATGGCAGCGACGACCTGGAAGGTCAGGTCGCGGTAGAACGGTTTTGCGGGTGCAGATGACATGGTCGAATTCTCATTGTTGTCGTTGTCGAGAAAACCCCGCGGGCCCGGGTGAGCCCGCGTCTTGCATCAACGTGGCACGCGGCCGGGGCGTTCCAGGGCGCGGTCGACCATCTGCGGTGCCAGGCCCAGGTAATTGGCCGGATCGGTCAGGCGCTCGAGTTCGGCACGCGGCAGGCGGGCGCTGACCTCGGCATCGCGCAGCAGCGCATCGAGCAGGCTGACGTTCTCGTCGTTGGCCACGCGGCAGGCGGCGTACACCACATCGTGGGCCACCTGGCGGCCCAGCTCCGGCGCGAGGCCCATCATTACCGCCTCGGCAACGATCAGGCCGCGGGTCATGTCGAGGTTCTGGCGCATGCGTTCGGTGCGCACTTCAAGGCCGGCAAGCATGAATTTCGCCTGGCCCAGCGAGGCGGCGGTGAGGGCGAACGCTTCGGGAATGGCGATCCACTCGGCCTGCCAAGGACCGGTGGAGCGTTCGAAGTCCTGGATCATCGCATCGAGCATCAGTCCGGCTTGCTGGCGTACACCCTTGGCGGCGGCGTACATCAGTTCGCAGGAGATCGGGTTGCGCTTCTGCGGCATGGTGCTGCTGGCGCCACGCCCTTTGACGAAGGGCTCGTAGGCCTCGCCCAGCTCGCTGGTCATCATCATCATCACGTCCAGCGCGACCTTGCCCAGCGAACCGGTGACCAACCCCAGGAAGTTAAGGGCCTCGGCCAGGCCATCGCGGGCCACGTGCCAGGTGGCCTGCGGCACGTTCAGGCCAAGCTCGGCCATCAGCGCCTCCTGCACTTCCAGGCCTTTGTCGCCGAGGGAGGCGAGGGTGCCTGCGGCGCCCGCGAACTGACCCACTTCAACCCGTGGACGCAGCTCGACCAGGCGTTCGGCATGGCGGTCGAACATGCTCAGCCAGACCGCGCACTTGTAGCCGAAGGTGATTGGCAAGGCATGCTGCAGGTGGGTGCGGCCGGCCATGGGGGTGTCGCGATAGCGCTGCGCGAGCTCGGCGAGCAATCCGCGCACGGCGAGGATATCGCGCTCGACGATGGCCAGCCCGGCGCGTACCTGCAGCACCACGGCGGTGTCCATGATGTCCTGGGTGGTGGCGCCCCAGTGCAGGTAGCGCCCGGCTTCGCCGCAGGTCTTCGACAGTTGTTCGACCAGAGGCAGGATCGGGTAGCCGACGATCTCGGTCTCGTGCTGCATCAGCGCCAGGTCGAGCGAGGCGTAGGTGGCCTTGGCGGCGATCTGCTCGGCAGCGGCGGCGGGGATCACGCCACAGCGCGCCTCGGCACGGGCCAGGGCGACCTCGACTTCGATGTAACGCTCGATCAGCGCCTGGTCGGAGAACACTCCGCGCATTTCGGCGGTGCCGAACATGTCGCGGAACAGGGAGGAGTCGAAGACGGTGGTGGACATGGCGGATCCTTTTTGTTCGGTATTTGTTCGTTTTAAGTCGAACTTAATTAATACATCCGAACAAAATGGTCTGCCACATTTGATACACTGTCAAGCCTTCGCCTTCCGTGAACATGAGCCTTGAATGAGCACCCGCGGCCGCTACACCGATATCGCCAGAGACCTCACCGACAAGATTGCCCGGGGCGATCACCCGGTCGGCTCGCTGCTGCCCACCGAGCTTGAGCTGTGCGACCTGTATGGCGTGGGGCGGCACACCGTGCGTGCGGCGATCGATCAGTTGCAGGGTCAGGGGATGGTGTCGAGGCGACGGAAGGTCGGCACCCGGGTCGAGGCGGCAGCGCCGCGCAGCGGTTACTCACAAGCGATCGATTCGATCACCGACCTGGTTCAGGTGGCCGAATCGCATGTGCGGGAGATCCAGGGGGTGCGCCATTTCGTGGCGGACATCGCGCTGGCCAGACGACTTGGGCTGACGCCAGGGGGGCATTATTTCTGCGTGTCGAGCATCAAGGTCGAGAGTGGCGAGCATCGTTATCCGCTGTGCTGGACGGATGTATATGCCGAGCAGCGCTTCGCCGACGTGGTGGCCAAGGCCGAGGCCCATCCGGGCGAGCTGATCGCTGCCCTGATCGGCAAGGCGTTTGCCAAGAGCATCGAGGCGGTGGATCAGGAAGTGAGCCCGGTGCAGCTCACTGCGGAGCTCAGTGCGAGCCTGAAGGCGCCCAGCGGGGATCTGGGGCTGAACATCATTCGCCAGTACCGCGACCAGGATGGCGAGATCATCTCGGTGTCGGAGACGGTCTACCCGCGCGACCGTTTCAAGCTGGTGATGCACATGACCCGTGCGCAGCGGTGACAGTGTTGACCCTGTGGGAGCGGGGCTTGCCCGCGAAAAAGACAGCGCGCTGCCTGGCACGGGCTACGCCCGTGTTCGCGGGACAAGTCGCAGCGGCGAACCGCCGCTCCCACAGGGTATTGGGCGCCAACCTGGAGTGGCACTGAACGGCCAAACCACCAAAGCCCTTGAATCAGTTGCTCGGCCGCTGCTTGGTCGCATCCAGCTCGGCTTTCTTGCCTGTCGTCACTTCAGTGATCTTTGCCGACTTCTCGATCGCCAGGTCGAAGGTGTCCTGCATCTTGGCGATGGCGTCGGTCGGGGTGCCGGCCAGGCCGCCCTTGGCCGCCCAATCGAAGTTCCATACCCCGGACAGGTTGTCGGCGCCGGGTACGTCATGGGTTTCGATGGCAGTGAACACATCCGGGTGGCGCTGCATGTATTTCGCCGCATCCGACACATTGGCCGGCACGTTGCCTGACTTGTTGTCGGCCAGCTTGTCGAGTTCATCCTTGGTGATGGCCGACTTGCCGGTCTGGCGCATGTAGTCGGCGATCACCTGGCTCGACTTGGCGGTATCCAGGCGGTTGTCGAAGGCCGAGCTCGAGGCTTTTGGAGTATTGGACCCGCTACCAGCGGGGGTGATGGTAGACATTGGCGCTGCTCCCGAAACGGAAATGAAGGGGTCGTCTTGATGACGGCTCCGGACGGTAGCATGGGCAATTGGCTAGTACTGTGAGGCTTCACAACGATTCACAACAGCTCACAGCTTTCACAGCGCAGGCGATCACTCCATACCCGGCGGATGCCCGTGGTAGGCCTTGTAGGCGTTGCTGAAATTGGCCGGGTTGGCATAGCCCAGGCGATAGGCGATCTGTGCCACCTGCCATTTGCGTTGCAGCAACAACGTGCGGGCCAGCTCCATGCGCTGCTGGCGCAGGTACTGCAGCATCGACTGGCCGAACACCTTGGCGAAGGCGCGGCGCAGGGTGGTTTCGCCCACCCCTAGCTGTCGGGCCAGCGCCAGGCTGCCGGGCGGGTCGACCAGGTTCAGGTCGAGCAGGCGCCGCGCCTCATGGGCCAGGTCGCGCTGGCCGCGAACCGTCGGCGCAGGCGCCAGCGGACGGTTGCCGAGGTGCGTGGCCAGTTCCACCAGCACGGCCAGGCTCAGGCTTTCCTGGTGCAGGCGCTTGAGCGTGCCGTGGTAGGGCGAATGGTAGAGCTGCTGCAGCAGGCGACCCAGCGCCGGGCAGCGCTCGAAATCGGTGAATTTCATGCCGTCGTCGAGCAACACGATCAAGGATTGCAGGTGCGGATCTTCCTCGGCCAGTTCGCGCAGGTAGTCGGCACCAACGCGCAGCCCGGCCATGCGCGCATGGCTGTCGGCGGGCAACTGGTCGAAGGCTTCCATGTGCTCGCTCAGGCCCAGCGCATAGGTCTTGCCGGTGAGGTAGTGGTTGAGCTGGCCGTCGACCCGGTGCTGCCATTGGCCGCTGAGCATGTGCACCAGGCACAGGCTGTCGGGCAACACTTTGTGGATGCGCAGCGGCTCGGGAAATTGCAGGTCGCAGTCGAAGTACTGCAGGTGCGCACGCACGGTGTGGGCGCGGTAATGACCGATCGCACTGCCCATGACGTGGCTGGCGGCGCTGTCGAGGACGCCCGCCTGGGCCAGCGAGCCTGGGCGGTCGAAGCTGAACTGCATGTCCAGGTAAGGGGTCCAGCGTTCCATCTGCCAAGCCTGTCCATAGGGTGTCGTGGCGGGTCGCGGAATGTTAACGCGAACACGCCTAGGACGTCAGCCATTGTGCGCGACGGCCTGTTTGTTGTGCGCAGCGGCCAGGCCGGTTGGCAGGCTGGCCCATGCCCCTTTCAATACAAGGCCCCAGAATTTCGAGGAGCAAGCAGTATGTCGATTCATCGCAGATGGGCGGCCGGCATGGTCGCAGCGCTGGCGCTTGTGGGCGCCATGGCCCAGGCCGAGGAGCGTCCATCGGTGGCCGAAAAGGTCGTGGCCTATGCCGGCGAGCAGGGCGTGAAGGTCTGGACCCTGCGTATCGGTGAGCGCAGCGCCAACGAGGCGCTGGTGCAGGTCGAGGGCGTCGACCACGACTGGAACATGCGCATCCAGAAGATGAAAGTCGAGAAGACCGACAAGCTGACCCGCTACTACACCACGATCGACGGCCAAAAGTTCGCTGCACTGGTGATCCAGGGTTCGGACAGCTGGAGCGCCAGCGAACTGTACCTGCCGGGCGAAGCCCAGGCGCTGAAGATCGGCTACTCGCAGTCCCTGTCCGAACAGGGTAACGCCCAGGCGTTCCTGACCGATTACCTCAATGCCCGTAACGAGTAAGCCATGACCACGCCACAACACCCTGATCCCTCCCTTTCTCCCGATGAGTACGGCCAGTCCCGAGCGGCCCAGCGCGACCGCGTGATCGCCGAACTGCGCCTGATGATCGAGCGAGTTCCTGAGCAGACCGAATTCACCAACTCCCGACGCTACAAGCTGTGGGGCCCGATCATGTTGCTGGTATCGCTGGGCATGCTGGCGATGGCCATCAACATGGGGCGAACCGGGCTGACGGTATGCGCTGGCTTCCTGGTCGTGTTTTCCCTGCTCGTCACCTGGCAGCACCGGGACGCGGGCAAGCAGGTGTTCATGCGCCTGACCCGTCGCCAGCTGTTCGTCGATACGCTCGATGCGCCGATCGAAATGGCCGAGGTGCAGGACATCCTGGTCAAGGACGAAGGGCTGCTGACCCTGCAGAAACTCACGCTCGACTCTCACGCCCATCTGCCCACGCACCATGTGGCGAGGTTGCAGGTATTCGGCAACCAGGCCATGGCGCTGAACAAACCCGAGCCGCATGTACGCATCCACTCTGCCGGGCTGATGACCGGTGGGCGCAAGCTGAGCTGCGACGAAATCGCCGCGCTGCTGGGTGCCTACCGCGACGCCGCCTGTGCACAGCAGCAACTGGATGCCCTGCAGGTTCATGGCTGACACCGACCGGGAAACCTTGCTGGCCTGGCTCAGGGCTCACGCGGAGGAGTCCTGCAAGCCATGGGCGCTGCACGAATCCTCGCGTGGCAAGGCGCTGGCCTGTGCGTTGCTGGCGTTTTCGCTGGTGTTGGTCGGCGGCTGGCTGGCCAGTTTGCCTGCGCAGTGGCAGATGCAATCCGGGCACTGGTTGCTGTGGGGGCCTGGCGTGCTGTTGCTGGTTGCCGGCATGGCTGGGCTGGCGCTCGCCGAGGGGCTGCGCCGCCGACATGGCAAGTGTGTGTTGAGTGTGACTGACGACTCTGTGCTGTTCGCCAACTCGCACGCGCCGACGCCCTTGTCCTGTTTCGATGGGTTCGAAATCGACCAGCGTCACCTGAGCATGACGCTGGTGTTTTCGCTGGCAGCCATCAGCCGTGTGCCGCAGCTCGCACCGGCCTGCTTCAAGTCACTGGTGGCGCCGGATGCGTGGCCAGTGGCCGGTGGCTTGCGGGTGAAGTTGTGGGTGTGCACGCCGGTGGTGGACGGGCGGCGCGTCGATCTGCAGGCGCTGACCGACCGGCTGTATGTCTGCATGGAAGCAGCCCAGGCGCGGCGCACGCTGGGGCAGTTGGGTGAGCTTCCCTGACTGCCCAATCCCGGTGGGAGCGGCGGTTCGCCGCTGCGACTTGTCCCGCGATCACCGGCGTAGCCGGTGCCATGCAGCGCGGTGTTGCTTTCGCGGGCAAGTCGGGGCGCCGAACCGCCGCTCCCACAGGGACCTGCGCTCCTACACAGGCTGTGTCGTTTGGCCGGCCGGCATCAAGGTCGCGATCAACGCCCGTACCGTCCCCGGCAATGCATCCAGCTCGCGCACCAGGATGCTGCGCTCACGCACCGCCCACGGCTCGTCCAGCTCGATGGTCACCAGGTTCATGGTGTGGCTGTGCCGCATCGCCGAAGACTCGGGGATGATCCCGATCCCCACGCCGGCCTCGACCATCCGGCAGATCGCCTCGAAGCTCGACATCTGGATCCGCAGCGCCAGGCTCTGGCCAATACGCTCGACGTGATCGCGCAAGAAGGTCAGCAAGGTGCTGCCGTCATGCAGGCCGATGTGCTGGTAGGCCAGGGTCTGCTTGAGCGTCACCTGCTTGCGGCCCGCCAGCTCGTGACCGGCCGGCACGATCAGCACCAGCCGGTCGGTACTGAAGCGCATCACCTGCAGCCCGGCCGCCTCCACGGGCCCGGCGATGATGCCCATGTCGCTGCTGCCATCGAGCACCCCGCGCACGATATCGCGTGACAGCCGCTCCTGCAGATCGACCGTCACTCCAGGCCGCTGGGCGAGAAACCCGGCCAGCACTTCGGGCAGGAACTCGGTCACCGCAGTGGTGTTGGCGAAGATGCGGATGTGCCCGGCCGAGTCGGTGCCGAACTGGGTGAACTCGGCCTTGAGGTACTCCACCTGACGCATGATCAGGCGCGCATGGGTCAGCAGTTTCTGACCGGCGGGCGTCAGCTCCACGCCACGGCTGTCGCGGTACAGCAGGCGGGTGTCGAGCTGCGCCTCGAGGGCCTTGATCCGCGCGCTGGCTGCGGCGGGGGAGAGAAACGCACGGCGCGCACCTTGGGTGAGGCTCGGCGATTCGCCGATGTGGATAAAGAGCCGCAAGTCAGCCAGGTCGAAGTGCATGGGGGAGTCCTGTCGTAGCAGAGGCGTTCGGCATTTATGAACGCTGGTTTACGCAAATGCAAATTCACAGAATGCCGGGCGCCTCGCATGATCGGCCCATAACAACAAATGCAGAGGCCCATGCTCATGACTGCTTCGACTTCGCCCACCGACTTCAGCGCCTGGATCGGCCGCACCGAAGAGGCCTGGGATGTGCTCAGCCGCAACCTGGTCAAGCGCATTGCCGCGACCTTCGGTGAGGCCGCGCCAGGCCATGGTGATGCGCTGCCGCATCTGTGGACCTGGTGCTTCTTCCAGGAGCCGCTGCCAGAGTCGCAACTGGGCAGCGACGGTCATCCTGCCCGTGGCGGCTTCCTGCCTCCGGCCGACAACCGCAACCGCATGTGGGCTGGCGGGCGGGTCGAGTTCATCGCGCCGCTGAAAGTCGGCGGTGAAGCCCACCGCCTGTCGACCATCCTGCACATCGAGGAAAAGCACGGACGCACCGGCGCACTGCTGTTCGTCACCGTGCGCCACGACTACTCCCAGGACGGCCGCCTGTGCATCCGCGAGGAGCAGGACATCGTCTACCGCGAGCCCAATCCGCCCAAGCGCGGCAGCGGCACGCCGAGCGAGGTGGGTGAGTGGAGCGAAACCATCACCCCGACGCCGACGTTGCTGTTCCGCTACTCGGCGATCACCTTCAACGGCCACCGCATCCACTACGACCACCCCTACGTCACCGAGACCGAAGGCTACCCCGGCCTGGTGGTGCATGGCCCGATGATCGCCACCCTCAACCTGCGCGCCTTCGTGCGGGCCCACCCCGACAAGCCCGTGCGCCACTTCGCCTACCGCGGTGTGCGGCCGCTGACCCTGCCTGCAGCATTCCAGGTCAGTGGCTGCATCGAGGCACCTGGCAAGGCGCGCCTGTGGGCCGGTAACGCCGACGGCACCGCACAGAGTGCCGAAGTGACCTTCGACTGACCTCCTCAAGCCTTCGCAGAGAGTCCACACATGCACAGCTACGACAGCGATGACCTCAATGCCATCCGCGAGGGCGTGCGCGCCCTGTGCGCCGAATTCCCCGCCGAATACTGGCGCCGGATCGATGAAGAAAAAGGTTTTCCGGAAGCCTTCGTCAAGGCCATGACCGATGCCGGCTGGCTGTCGGCGATGATCCCCGAGGAATACGGCGGATCGGGCCTGGGCCTGGCCGAGGCGTCGGTGATTCTCGAGGAGGTCAACCGCTGCGGCGGCAACTCCGGCACCATCCACGGGCAGATGTACAACATGTTCACCTTGCTGCGAAACGGCAGCGACGAGCAGAAGCGCTTCTACCTGCCCAAGCTCGCCAGTGGCGAGCTGCGGCTGCAGTCGATGGGCGTGACCGAGCCGACCACCGGCACCGACACCACCAAGATCAAGACCACCGCCGTGCGCCAGGGCGACAAGTATGTGATCAATGGGCAGAAAGTGTGGATCTCGCGCGTGCAGCATTCTGACCTGATGATCTTGCTGGCGCGCACCACGCCGCTGCCGGAGGTGAAGAAGAAATCCGAAGGCATGTCGATCTTCCTGGTCGACCTGCGTGAAGCGATCGGCAACGGCCTGACCGTGCAGCCGATCGCCAACATGGTCAACCACGAGACCAACGAGCTGTTCTTCGACAACCTGGAAATCCCGGCCAGCAGCCTGATTGGCGAGGAAGGCAAAGGCTTCCGCTACATCCTCGACGGCCTGAACGCCGAGCGCACGCTGATTGCCGCCGAGTGCATCGGTGATGGTCGCTGGTTCGTCGAAAAGGCCAGCCAGTACGCCCGCGACCGCGTGGTGTTCGGTCGCCCGATCGGGCAGAACCAGGGGGTGCAGTTCCCCATCGCCGAAGCCCATATCGAGATCGAGGCCGCCGACCTGATGCGCTGGCGCGCCTGCGCCGAATACGACAGCGGCGCCAACGCCGGGGCGGCGGCGAACATGGCCAAGTACCTCGCGGCCAAGGCCTCGTGGGAGGCGGCCAACGCTTGCCTGCAGACCCACGGCGGCTTCGGCTTTGCCAACGAATACGACGTCGAGCGCAAGTTCCGCGAGACCCGCCTGTACCAGGTGGCGCCGATCTCCACCAACCTGATCCTGTCGTACGTGGCCGAGCACCTGCTCGAGCTGCCGCGCAGCTTCTGAGGAGCCGACCATGCGTGATACCCAAGCCCTGGCCGGCTTCCTGGCCGACCTGCGCTACGAGGCCATCCCCAGCAGCGTGCTGGACCGCACCGAAGACCTGTTCCTCGACTGGCTCGGCTCGGCCCTGGCCAGCCAGGGATCGCACCCGATCCCGCTGTTCGAGCGTTACGCCGAGCGCATGGGGCCCTCGTCAGGCCGTGCGCGGGTGCTGACCAATGGCCGGCGCACCTCGGCCTATTTCGCCGCGCTGGTCAACGGCGCCGCCTCGCACCTGGTCGAGCAGGACGACCTGCACAACAGCTCCGTGCTGCACCCGGCCACCGTGGTGTTCTCCGCCGTGCTGGCGGCCGCGCAAGACCTGGGCAAGTCCGGCCAGGACCTGCTGCTGGCCTCGGTGGCTGGCTACGAAGCCGGCATTCGCATCGGCGAATTCCTTGGCCGTTCGCACTATCGGATCTTCCACACCACCGCCACCGTCGGCACCCTGGCTGCTGCTGTGGGCGTGGGCAAGCTGCTGGACTTCAATCAGGAGCAGTTCATCAACCTGCTCGGCAGCGCCGGCACCCAGGCCGCCGGCCTGTGGGAGTTTCTGCGCGACGCCGCCGATTCCAAGCAGCTGCACACTGCCAAGGCCGCCGCCGATGGCTTGCTTGCGGCCTACCTCACCGCCGATGGCCTGAGCGGTGCGCGCAACATTCTCGAAGGTGACCAGGGCATGGCTGCGGGCATGTCCACCGACGCCGACCCGGCGCGGCTGTCCGACCGGCTCGGTACGCGCTGGGCGCTGGCGGAAACCTCGTTCAAGTTCCACGCCTCGTGCCGCCACACCCACCCAGCCGCCGATGCGCTGCTGCACCTGATGCAGCGCGAGGGGCTGGGCCATGAGCAGATCGCCGAGGTGATCACCCGCGTACACCAGGGCGCCATCGATGTGTTGGGGCGGGTGACCACGCCGAGCACCGTGCACCAGGCCAAGTTCTCCATGGGCACGGTGCTGGGCCTGATCGCCGTGCACGGCAGCGCGCAGTTGCTGGAGTTCCGCGACCTGGCACTGACGGACCCGCGCATCGCCGCGTTCCGCGACAAGGTGCGTATGCAACTGGACCCCGAAGTGGACGGCGCCTACCCGGCGCGCTGGCTGGGCCGGGTCGAGGTGCGCTGCGTCGATGGCCGGCAGTTCAGCGCGGCCATCGACGAACCCAAGGGCGACCCCGGCAATACCCTGTCGCGCCCGGAGCTGGAGGCCAAGTTCCAGCGCCTGCTGGCCTATGCCGGGCAGCGCAGCGAGGCCGAGGGCCGTGCGCTGATCGAGCGCGTCTGGCAACTGCGTGACGCGCAGTCGCTGGCGGACCTGCATTGAACACCGAACAGGAATTTGCCATGACCCAATCCGCTCCCCGCCCGCTGGACGGCATCACCGTCGTCAGCCTGGAACATGCCATCGCCGCGCCGTTCTGCACCCGCCAACTGGCGGACCTGGGCGCGCGCGTGATCAAGATCGAGCGCCCCGGCAGCGGCGACTTCGCCCGCGGCTACGACCAGCGTGTCGATGGCCTGGCCTCGCACTTCGTCTGGACCAACCGCTCCAAGCAGAGCCTGACCCTGGACCTCAAGCAGGACGAGGCCGACGACATTCTCCTGGCGCTGCTGGCCAAGGCCGACGTGCTGGTGCAGAACCTCGCGCCGGGTGCGGCGGCGCGCATGGGCTTGTCGTTCGAGGCCCTGCACGCGCGTTTTCCGCGGCTGATCGTCTGTGATATTTCCGGCTACGGCGAAGGTGGCCCGTACGAGAAGAAGAAGGCCTACGACCTGCTGATCCAGAGCGAGGGCGGCTTTCTCTCGGTGACCGGCGGGCCGGGCGACGAGCAGATGGCCAAGGCCGGATGCTCCGTCGCCGATATCGCTGCCGGTATGTATGCCTACACCGGCGTGCTGTCGGCGCTGCTGCTGCGTGACAAGACTGGTATCGGCAGCCGTATCGACGTATCGATGCTGGAGAGCCTGGTGGAATGGATGGGCTACCCGATGTACTACGCCTACAACGGCGCGCCGCCACCACCGCGGGCGGGCGCGTCGCACTCGACCATCTACCCGTATGGGCCGTTCCCCACCGGCGGTGGCGGCACCATCATGCTCGGGCTGCAGAACGAGCGGGAATGGCAGTTGTTCTGTGAAAAGGTCCTGCTCGACCCGGCGCTGGCCAGCGATGCGCGTTTCTCCGCGAACTTCCGGCGCTCGGAGAACCGCGAGGTGCTGCGCCAGATCATCATCGACGGCTTCGCCGAACTGTCGCTGGATGAGGTGGTGGCACGTCTCGAAGACGCGCAGATCGCCAACGCCCGGGTCAACGACATGCAGGGCGTCTGGCAGCACCCGCAGCTCAAGGCCAGGGACTGCTGGCGCGAGGTCGACAGCCCGGCTGGCAAGCTGCCGTCGCTGCTGCCGCCAGGGCGCAACGCCGCCTTTACCCCGCGCATGGACCCGGTGCCGGGATTGGGGCAGCACAGCGCGGCGATCCTCGAGGAGCTGGGTTTTTCGGCCGACGACCAGGCCCGACTGGCGGCTGCTGGTGTCGTTTGATGACAAGGAGTGATTGCTGATGCCGCAAACCATCGTCCGTTCGGCGCTGTTCGTGCCGGGCAGCCGTCCCGAGCGTTTTGCCAAGGCCCTGGCTGCGGGCGCCGATGCCGTTATCGTCGATTTCGAGGATGCCGTCGAGGAGCCGCTCAAGCTTCAGGCGCGTGACAATCTCGCGGCCTTTCTCACGGCCCATCCGCAGGCGCGGGTGTGGGTCAGGGTCAACGCCCCGGAGCATGCCGGGCATGCCGATGACCTGGCGTTCTGCGCGCAGCAGTCCGGTGTCAGCGCTGTGCTGCTGCCCAAGGTGGAAAATGCCGCCCAGGTCGCAGTAGCTGCGCGCACTGGCAAACCGGTGCTGCCGATCATCGAGACGGCCAAGGGCTTGCTGGCACTGGAGCGCATTGCCGGTGCCGAGGGGGTCGAGCGTCTGTCGTTCGGCAGCCTGGACCTGGCGCTGGACCTGAACCTCAACACCGACAGCGCCTCGGCCCAGCGCTTTCTTGACCAGGCGCGCATGGCGGTGCAACTGCATTCACGCGGCGCCGACCTGGCACCGCCGCTGGACGGCGTGTTTCCGGCGATTGGCGACCCGCAAGGGCAGCAGCGGGCCATGCGCCATGCCTATGACATGGGCTATGGCGGGGCGCTGTGCATCCATCCCAGCCAGGTGCCGTTGATTCATGGCGTGCTGGCGCCGAGCAGCGAAGAGCTGACCTGGGCACGGCGGGTGGTGGACGCCAGTGTGGCGGCCAAGGGTGCCGGGGCGTTCCAGCTCGATGGGCAGATGATCGATGCGCCGGTGCTGTTGCGGGCGCAGCGCCTGTTGGCATTGGCCGAAAGCACCTAGGCCTTTCGCGGGGCAAACCGGCGGTGTCCCCACCGATGCATTTGTGGGTGCAACTGTCTTGATCAAAATCTAAAGGCCAGCCCAATCCCTGTAAGAGCGGGCTTGCCCCGCGATCACCGGCAAAGCCGGTGCCCGACACCGCGGTGTCCTTTTCGCGGGCAAGCCCGCTCCCACAGGAGCTGGGCTGGTTTAAGACTTTGAACAAGACAGTGGCAGCTACAGCGCTGACTCTGTGCTCAACGCTGTACCTGTAGGAGCGGGCTTGCCCGCGAATACCGGCATAGCCGGTGCCATGCCCACTGATGTATCTGTAGGAGCGGGCTTGCCCGCGAACACCGGCATAGCCGGTGCCATCCCCCACCCATCCAGGAGCGTTCACCTCAGCCAAACGCGGGCTTACACAAAAGCTGATTCTCGAAACACGCCCGATTGGGCCATCGTACCCTTGGCAACGCTTCCCTGCTGACCCCTTCCAACAACAATAAAAGGTGACACCGATGTTGAAGCTGACCCAGGCGCTGTTGTGCGCCGCCTCCGTGTCCATGGCCGGGCTCGCCCAGGCTGCCGATCCTGTGATCATCAAGTTCGCCCACGTAGTGGCCGACAGCACGCCCAAGGGCCAGGGCGCGCTGATGTTCCAGAAACTGGTCGAGGCCGACCCGCAGCTCAAGGGCAAGGTCAAGGTCGAGGTCTACCCCAACTCCTCGCTGTTCGGCGATGGCAAGGAGATGGAAGCCCTGCTGCTGGGCGATGTGCAGATGCTCGCGCCGTCGCTGGCCAAGTTCGAGCACTACAACAAGCAGGTGCAACTGTTCGACCTGCCGTTCCTGTTCAACGACCTCGAAGCCGTCGACCGCTTCCAGCAAGGCCCGCAGGGCAAGGCGCTGCTGACCTCGATGGAAGACAAGGGCATCCGTGGCCTGGCCTACTGGCACAACGGCCTCAAGCAGCTGTCGGCGAACAAGAAGGTGATCCTGCCCAAGGACGCGCGCGGCCTGAAGTTCCGTGTGCAGGCCTCCAGTGTGCTCGAGGAGCAGTTCAAGGCCATCCGCGCCAACCCGCGCAAGATGAGCTTCGCCGAGGTCTACCAGGGCCTGCAGACCGGTACCGTCAACGGCACCGAGAACACCTGGTCGAACTACGAGAGCCAGAAGGTCAACGAAGTCCAGCCGTTCTTCACCGAGACCAACCACGGCCTGATCGACTACATGGTGATCACCAACGCCAAGTTCTGGAACAGCCTGCCTGAAGACGTGCGCGGCGAGCTGCAGACGATCATGGACAAGGTCACCGTCGAGGTGAACAAGCAAGCCGAGGAACTCAACCAGGCTTCCCGGCAGAAGATCCTCGACGCCAAGACCAGCGAGATCGACCCGCTCACCGCCGAGCAGCGCGCCCAGTGGCGTGAAGCCATGCGCCTGGTGTGGGACAAGTTCTCCGACCAGATCGGCGCCGACCTGATCAAGGCTGCCGACGACGCCAACAAGCCGTCCTGATCGTCGCCCCCATCACCCATGGCCACCTGCAGCGCAGGTGGCCCGGCTTCCTTCTGTCCGGAGAATGCCCATGCACAGGATCAGACGCGTCTGGGAGCACTTCGAGGAGGGCATGATCGCCTTCCTCCTGGCAGCCATGACCTTGATCACCTTCATCTACGTGGCGCTGAACAACCTCTACACCCTGTTCTACACCCTCAGCGACCACTGGAGCTTCGCCAGCGAGCTGATGCTCGGCATCGGCGACCACCTCATGGGCTACGCCCAGGAAATGACCTGGAGCATCGCCCTGACCAAGGCGCTGTTCGGCTGGCTGATCTTCTTCGGTATCGCCTACGGCGTACGCACCGCCGGCCACCTTGGCGTCGATGTGCTGGTGCGGCGTGCGCGCAAGCCGGTGCAACGCATCCTGGCGATGATCGCCTGCGCCTGCTGCCTGGCCTACGCCGGGTTGTTCCTGGTCGCCAGCATCAAGTGGGTGAGCGCGGTGTTCGTCGCCGGTATCGGTGCCGAAGACCTCGACCGCTACGGCATCAAGATCGGCCACATCGCCATGATCGTGCCGTTCGGCTTCGCCCTGATCATCGTGCGCTACCTGGAAATCCTCTACCGCATCTTCACCCACCGCCAGACCGGCCTCGGCCTCGCGGATGAAGCAGCGGAAGCGAGCAAACTGGCCAATCCGGGCGAGGAGTCACACTGATGACCGTTATCTGCCTGTTCCTGCTGCTGTTCGTGTTCATGTTCCTCGGCGTGCCGATCGCCATCTCCCTTGGCCTGTCGGGCGCGGTGTCGATCCTGCTGTTCAGCCAGGATTCGCTCAGCTCGCTGGCGATCAAGCTGTTCGAAACCTCCGACAGCTACACCTTCCTGGCGATCCCGTTCTTCCTGCTGTCGGGCGCGTTCATGACCACCGGCGGCGTTGCTCAACGTCTGATCGACTTCGCCAACGCCTGCGTCGGCCACATCCGCGGCGGCCTGGCCATTGCCGCAGTGCTGGCATGCATGCTGTTCGCCGCGCTGTCCGGCTCCTCGCCCGCCACCGTCGCCGCAGTCGGCTCCATCGCCGTGGCCGGCATGGTGCGCTCGGGCTATCCGAAGGAGTTCGGCGCCGGGATCATCTGCAACGCCGGCACCCTCGGCATCCTCATTCCGCCATCGATCGTCATGGTGGTGTACTCGGCCGCCACCGAAACCTCGGTCGGCAAGCTGTTCATGGCCGGTGTGGTACCAGGCATCCTGCTGGGCATCTTCCTGATGGTGACCATCTACATCGTCGCCCGCATCAAGAAACTCCCCGCCCAGCCGCGTGCCAGCTTCGCCGAATGGCTGCGCACCGCCCGCCGCGCGTTCTGGGGCCTGTTGCTGCTGGTGATCATCCTCGGCGGTATCTACAGCGGCATGTTCACCCCCACCGAAGCCGCGGCCGTGGCGGCGGTGTACTCGGCGTTCATCGCGCTGTTCGTCTACAAGGACATGAGCTTCAGGGACTGCCCCAAGGTGCTGCTCGAGTCCGGCCGCCTGACCATCATGCTGCTGTTCATCATCGCCAACGCCATGCTCTTCGCTCACGTGCTGACTACCGAGCAGATTCCCCAACAGATCACCCAGTGGGTGCTCTCCGAAGGCCTGACGCCGATCGGCTTCCTGATCATGGTCAACGTGGTGCTGCTGGTGGCGGGGAGCTTCATGGAGCCCTCGGCGATCATCCTGATCCTGGCACCGATCTTCTTCCCGATCGCGATGAAGTTGGGCATCGACCCGATTCACCTGGGGATCGTGATGGTGGTGAACATGGAGATCGGCCTGGTGCATCCGCCGGTGGGGTTGAACCTGTTTGTGACCAGCGCGGTGACTGGATTGACGCTGGGGCAGACGATTCGTGCGGCGTTGCCGTGGCTGTCGATTCTGTTGTTGTTCCTGGTGTTGGTGACGTATGTGCCGTTTATATCGCTGGCGTTGCCGGAGTGGTTGGGGATGCCGTGAAAACAACGAAGGGCGCATGATGCGCCCTTTGTTTTTGCAGGCCCTCCACCGGGTCGGATAATCGACCGATACCTGCGCGGCACGCTGCGCAGCAGAATCTTCGGTTCCTACTGGCACTCAGGGACTGAACGCATGCAGCAACTGATTGATCGCACTTACGACTTTATCGTCTGCGGCGCCGGCACCTCAGGGTGTGTGGTCGCCGCTCGCCTTGCCGACCAGCCCGGCGTCCGTGTCCTGCTGATCGAAGCCGGCAGTGCCTACACCGGCCCGGAGGTCACCGCCCCCGCGCAATGGCCGGCGAACCTCGGTTCCGAGCGCGACTGGGGTTTCGAGGCGCAACCCAACCCCGCCTTGAACGGCCGCCGCATGGCGCTGAACATGGGCAAGGGCCTCGGTGGCGGCTCCAGCATCAACGTGATGGTGTGGGCACGCGGGCACCGCACCGACTGGGACCACTTCGCCGAGGAAAGCGGCGACCCCGGCTGGGGATACGAATCGGTGCTCGGCTATTACCGCCGCATCGAAAACTGGCAAGGCCACCCCGACCCCCTGCGCCGCGGCTCGACCGGCCCCGTGCACGTCGCCCAACCCTACGCGCCCCAGCCCCTCGCCTTGGCGACCCTGGAGGCCGCCAACCAACTGGGTATCCCCCGTTTCGACAGCCCCAACGGCGAGATGATGGAAGGCCCCGGCGGCGTCGCCATCGCTGACCTGCGCATCAAGGAAGGCAAGCGTGACTCGGTGTACGACGCTTATATCGTGCCGCGGCTGCACAACCCGAACCTGCACATCCTCACGCAGGCGCTGGTGGCTCGCGTGTTGTTCGATGGCCGTAAGGCGAGAGGTGTCGAGGTCGTGGTCGAAGGCCAACTGCAGCGTTTCTACGTGACGGGTGAAGTGATCCTGTCGATGGGCGCGGTGAACACCCCCAAGGTGTTGATGCAGTCCGGCATCGGCCCGGAAGCCGAGTTACGCGCGCACGGCATCCCATTGTTCAACGTATTGCCAGGCGTGGGGCAGAACCACCAGGACCACGTCGCCTTCGGCTGCACCTGGGCGTACTCGCAGCCGCAGCCGGTCGGCGGCGGAGGTTGCGAGGCCACCTTGTACTGGAAGAGCGACGCCCGCCTCGACGCGCCGGACTTGCTGCACTGCCAACTGGAATTCGCCGTACCTTCACCCCCCGAGGTCGGCATTGCCCCGCCGGCGCAGGGTTGGACGATGTTCGCCGGCTTGGCCAGGCCCGTCAGCCGCGGGCAGTTGCGGCTGTCGGGCGCCGGGGTGCTGGACAGGATGCTGATCGAGCCGAACACCTTGAGCGCGCCGGAGGACATGGCCGCTGCGTTGGCTTCGGTCGAGTTGTGCAGGGAGTTGGGGAACCATCGAGCGTTTGCCGGGTTGGTGAGCGGGGAGGTGGTGCCTGGGCCGCGGGATAGGCAGGGGATGGAGCGGTTCTTGCGCAACTCGGCGGTGAGTTTTTGGCATCAGTGCGGGACGGCGAAGATGGGCCGGGATGAGAGGGCGGTGGTGGATCGAGCGTTGAGGGTTTATGGGGTGAGCGGGTTGCGAGTGATGGATGCTTCGGTGATGCCGCGGATCACGGTGGGGAATACGATGGCGGCTTGTGTGGTGATTGGGGAGCGGGGGGCGGACCTTTTGGTGGGCAGTCGAGCGGTGTTGTAAGGGGGCTGCTGATACGCAGCTTTGGAGGGTACGGGTGGGGTTGTTCGTGCGCTGTTGGCAGTCAGTGTCGGCACGCGCGGACATTCAGTCTTCCAGCCAAGTCTTGAACTCGGCCAAGTTGCTGATGGCCAACTGCCGCGCCAATCCAACCACTGGCTGCCGGGACTGGATCTTGTGAAATCCACCGATCGTTGCGTAGTGGCGGTGAATGATCGTCTTCTGCGTATCGTTCAGCCTTGGATCACTCCTCGGTAAAGTAGTCGCTATCGAGGTGCTTCACTTCGTACACCTGCCTCACGCTGCAGCCCAGGTTGTAGTCGACCATCAGGCGCGCGAGTTCGGCACCATCGATAAGCACTACTTTGATGTCCAGGCTCAAGGCCGCGTCGCGGGCTCCGGTGGAAAAGTCGGATGTCGTGATGAACACCCCCTTGCGTGCGCGCTTACGGGTCAGCGCGCCGATGAACTTGTCGATCTCCGGCCGATGCACCGTGTTACCCCAGCGCTTGGCTTGCAGGTAGATGAGATCCAGCCCGAGCTTGTCTTCCTTGATGATGCCGTCGATACCATCGTCGTTGGTTTGCTGGGTTGCGCTGCCGGCCTCTTTGCGCGAACCACCGTAGCCCATGGCGATCATGAGATCGACGACTAACTGCTCGAAGAATGTCGGCGAAGCGGCACGGACTTGGGCGAGGAGATCGTCTGCCAGCGATTGCATGAGTGCCTGATGGGCTGTGGACAGTTGTTCATCGGGGGTAGATTGCTCGATGGGGTCAGGTTGGGCTTCCAGTACTGGGTTAGTGGCAGGGTTCGTGGTGTGGAATGCGGCGAACTCTGGAAATTGCTTGAGCCAACTGACAGTGATGCGGGCAGGGCCGTTGTTAAGGGCTTCAAGGCCG
This sequence comes from Pseudomonas sp. S44, assembly GCF_016624805.1. Taxonomy (NCBI): domain Bacteria; kingdom Pseudomonadati; phylum Pseudomonadota; class Gammaproteobacteria; order Pseudomonadales; family Pseudomonadaceae; genus Pseudomonas; species Pseudomonas sp. S44. The sequence continues at coordinate 85,362 of NZ_JACVTY010000008.1, read as the reverse complement.
CGTGGAGTGATCTGGACCAGGCCTTTGGCCGGGATCACGAGTAGACCGGCTTTGTTTAGGTAGGTGCGCGCCCAGCCGACTCTATTGTTGATGACTGTTTGTTTACCGGAGGGGAGGCGTTCGGTGCGTTCTTCCTCGGTTAGATTGAACTCGTTGGCTACGTGCTCGCGTAGGTCACTGAGCGTGAGCGGAGCGCGGTCGGCGACGATGGCCAGGATAGGGCGCATGATGGTTTGGAAGTCTGGGATGGGCATGGGATGTTCTTTTCAGAATGTGGGGCTGATGGCGAAGCGGGATAGGGGAAGGGTGAGGAGTTTGGTTGTGTTTGTCGAGAGGGGGGCCAGGGTAAGTTGAAACAAGTCGGTATCGATCTGTTTTTGTAGTTAATAATTTATTGGTCAACTTGCTTGGAAGACCAGTTGGCACGCTACGTGCTGTGGATTCTGATGGACGGTGCTTTTTGAGCTCCGCCCCCTCAACAAATCTGGATAGCATCTATTGAGCAAATGGTCGCGCTGGTGCTTGTCGCCCCTGCGCGTACGATCTCTCCATTCGCATGAGTTGGGACTTCTCGGCTCTGTACGAAGTCCCGAGAAACCCAATCGGCGCCCATCGAAAGCTGAAATTCTGTAGGGTTCCCGACCATCTACGGAAAGGAATTCTGTGATGGCAAAGCGTTACTAACTCTCGGACGAGGCCTGGAATGTAGTCTCGGATCTCTTCACCGAAACTCATGGCCGAGGGCGACTACGCCTAAGCGACCGCCTGATGCTCGATGGTGTGCTCTGGTTTCTCTGCTGGGGCGCTGCGTGGCGAGACATGCCAGAGCGCTTCAGCTCTTGGGTCAACGGTGTATCAACGGTTTCGCGGCTAGCGAAATCAGGGGACGTTCGATCAGATGCTCAAACGCTTGCACCTGAGATGAATGAGCAAGGCCAGAGCGATCTGCAAATCTGGATGATCGACTCAACCGCCGTACGCGCAACCCGAGCCTCATCCGGCGCTCGGAAAAAAGGGGGCCTAACGAGCCTGCCGATCACGCTCTAGGTCGCAGTCGCGGTGCCTTGACTACCAAAATCCACATGCATCTGCGATGCCAACGGGACACCGCTGCGCTTCCTTCTCTCTGGCGTTTAAACCAGTGACATCAGCTATGGTGGGTCATTGCTGGACAACGTCAGCATTTCCTCAAGTCAACGTGGCCGCCCGCGTCAACGCTACAAATGATTACTTGCTGACAAGGGGTACGACGCCGAAGCGTTACGCCGCTACTGCGACCAATATCGAATGCCGCCCGTAATCCGATGCTCTAAATGAAGAGCAAAGCCAAACCTGGCTTACCCAGACTGTTTGATCGGCCCAAATACCGACAGCCCAAAATCATCGAGCACATGTTTGGCTGGCTGAAAGAGAACCGTCGCATCGTGACACGCTTCTACTAGCTTGCGAAAAGCTATGCTGCTGTGGTCTCGCTGGGTGTTCTATGTGATGTTTGCGACATCTATTTTTGTAAAGAGCCTACAGGGTTGCAAAAATAAGGCCCGCAATTTGCGGGCCCTATCTTCATCAGAATGGATCAAGGTTTTAACACCAACTTTAGACTTGCTCGAACTCGATGGTATTCATGCAGGGGACGTACTTTAAAATTAGATGGGTCGATGACAAGAGGAAAGAAATCACCATGAAATACGCTATAGCATAGCGCTATTTAGTTGAGTCGATGAACGCACCAAGCTTCTCAAGGTCATGCGACCATAGTAGAGAGAGACCCCGGGCCTGCGCCTGTTCAAGGTTCAACACCTTGAAGACTCCGGCCAGTACAGCAGCAGGTACGACCTGCGCACTACCGAACTGCTTAATCCAGTATTCGGCTTTGACTGCTGCGTCGTTATTCAAACGCTTAACACTATTTGTCGCGCTGTTCGACACCTTACACTCGATTGCCAGGATGCGTGTATCGTGTAGGCGCACGACGACATCAGCCTTACGCTCGCCGAGCTGGCATTCAGAGCAGAACTGCATAGGTTGCGGGCCTTTCACAATCGTATTGATTGCGACCGCCGGGGCCTCGCTAAAACCAAGGCTGCGAAGGTAGTCCTTCACCTTGGTCTCTTGGTTTTCTTTGCCTTCATTGCGTCGCTCGGTCGCAATTCGTTGCGCAGCCAAGAGTACAGACGAAGCCAACAACGCAGCTTCGCGCTGCTGAAGAGTCGGTGCACCACCGGCCTCCATCCAGGGGAATCGATGCGGGTCGATCACCCGCTCGATAACCTCAAACACTTTACGTAGTGCTTCAGGATTTTTTTTCAAAACCCCCGGTGCAATCGAATCAACGTTGGCGATTACTCGCAGGTCGTCATCGGAGATCGGCGGACCAGCCAAGTACCGCAACGCTTCGCCTAGGCCCAAACCGTAAGCTTCGGCAAGATTGTCATTAGTGATCGCGCCAGGGTTGAGGTCGCTCAGCTTTTTGAATAGCTGCTCGAACTTACCTCGCGCTTGTTTGTAGTGGGTTTCCCAAGAATCAGAGACAGCTAGACGCTCATCTCGGAATAACGCAGCAGACGTGGCAGAGTCTTCAGCAAGCTCATCGATAGTCCAACGGGGAGGTGCGCTTATCATGCAAGAAGAGTTTCCAAATTTGGGATGCGCAGGCGCTCGATTTCCTTAGGCTCAAACTTGGTCAAGCCACCGGCATAGGTTCTGCCGCTTCCCGTGTTGATGTTGTTGTTAAGCCATTGCACTAGACGATCCGTTACACCGTCGGCCAGCGCTTGACGCGGGTAGAGGCCGTGCGCAATGTTTATATGTCGCGCATCACATGCATTGAGTGTGAACTGAGGCGGGCGGCGAGCCATGTATGTGCACAAAATAGGCGCTGGAGCCTTGAGCCCCACGGACCACCAAGCTTTTCGATGTCGCGCTATGTAGCTCTGGTCTGCTCCGTTGAGTTTGGCCCAATCCAAGAAAGCGCTGATGCTCCGGCGCTCTTCGATAGTAAAGTCGTCCAACTCAGGAGGCAGGTCGATGACACGGCGCAGAACTTCAGACGACTGCAAATGTGCACCGGCCTGGATCAAGTCTTTGGCCTTTGTGACCGCCGGCAGTTTGACCCTATCAGGCAGACCTTTCGCATGCTCACCTGCAATCCATATGTTATTTGCACCCGTCACCTGACCGCGATGCACCCGAAAAAGCTCGCCAAGCTCAATGTCGCCAACTGTTATGGACTGGGACGGCCGAACAATAATTGACCACCGAGGCGTGGCATGCAGCCTATCGCGTGCGATATCGGTTCCCTTCGACAAGCCGTTTAAGCTTTTCAGCTCATCGATGGCACGCACTCGCACCGGCTCAGCTGTAGCGCCAACGCGGAAGCAAGTAATAGAGGCTGTTGTCGCCGTCCCAGGGAACGCTTCGACCGTGGGCTCAAGCACATGTAGGGCGATTCCGCCCAGCTCATCGAGCAAAAGTCGGCGTAGCGCGGAACCGTAGTTAACATCCATCCATTCTGATGAAGTGATGAATGCGCCTACGTCGCCCGCTTTCGCGAGCAACCGCGTTTGCAGGAAAAAATGCAAATGCAAGCCGGCCAACGCGCTGGCCTTAATGCCAAAGCCAGCAAATTTCGATGCGTACCAAGCTTTCCAAGGTTCGGCAATATCGTGATGCCTTACGTAAGGCGGATTACCGACGAACGCAGTCATACCTGCGCACCTCGGTAGCTTAATTTCCCGGTAGTCCTTGACCAAGACGGTCGTCCGATCGGCCCAACCGCGGGCGCTTAAATTCGCGCGTAACATCAAGGCGGCCAACGGATCCATTTCCACAGCAACCAGCTGCGCATTCGGAAAGGCTTCACCTGCGGCTAGGATAAAACGACCTGAACCAGCACCCGGATCGACAATTCTGCTCGGCATTCCTTGGCTAACTAGCCAGGTCATCATCGAGCGAACGATTGGCGCAGGCGTATAGACAGCACCAGCCGCACGACGCTCGGTGGCGGATCGGATCGACGAAAAGGCTTCGCCGAGCGGATCGGCGCCACGTGTTATCTCTTTGCGGATTCGATCGATTTCTCGAGGTGTGAACGCCAATTCTGACGCTGTCTTCACGAGCTTACGCTCGCCCGAAGACAGGCTGCCTTGCCCTTCAATAAGGGCAAGGCAAAGAGCCACTAGCTCTTGCTCTGTGTGCACATTCATTCTTGCTTTCCCTTGAGTCCGGCGAATAGGTCAGCCTGGCCTAGTAGCTGCTTCTCAGTGAAGGCTCGCATGAAGTCACGCAGCACATCTGAAGCGTGTCGGTCTTGGGTGCGGCAAGCCTGCACGAACGCGTCGCGCAGCTCCTTCTCCACCCTGATACGCATACCGGAATTTTTGAGTGTCATAGACGTAGCGTAGCACGATGGATACACATTGTGTATCCATCGTGTGGTCATTTAACCTGCCATAACCACACGCTCACACTCTTGGACTACATATTCCGGCACGTTGTCGAACTTGTGAGGATTAAGCTGCATCACATACTCATTCTCAATATGAAAGGACTCATTTACAAACTTCTGAAGAATACCATCCTGCTCTCCAGCAGGGGAACCGTGCACTTCCTTAATAATTCGGAAAAGCTGAAGTTTGTCGTATCCAACCTTAGCGTCCGTAAATCGACGCTTCATCTCCACTTTATCCTTAATAACAGCAAGCACCTTAGCGTAATCGAAAGTCGGGATAAACTTCTTGATACCTGCTTCCGCGCCTGCAATTTGCTGAGCATCCATCACAACATCGCCCGTAGCAGACTTTAGGATAGGCACATCCCTTGAGTGCAAAAGGTTTGCCAAATAGTTATATTCCATCCCTAAATCATTGACAATCTCGAAATGCCTTCTTAGATATATGCACTGAATAACCTCATCTGCAACATCGCGAATATTATCCCCACATATCTGTGCGAAGGTTTGGATATTCTCTTCCTTAATTTCCACCTCAGAGACGACACCTGCTTTCGAAGCCAGGAAAAATGCCGTTGGCTTGGGGTGTTGAAACAACCGTTTTACGCCCCGTATGACATCTATAGCAGGCTCGATATCATGAGTCAGCATGAGGACGGTAGTATCACGAAGACTTGCCTTACCTCTAAACAGCTCGTTCAAAATTGCAAACTTCTTCGTCTTATCAAAGCTTGAGACCGGGTCATCTAAAACCGCCAGCCCAGGTTTTTCTCTCAGAACTTGATACATAAACAATATAAGAGCGAAAGCGTTCCTTTCTCCGTAGCTAAGATGCTGCGCAGCAGCCTCAATATGCTCATTGTAGTCTTGATGCACAAGCTTCATCTTGTAAGAGTCGGCTTCAGACTTAATAAGCACGCTGTACTTATAACCAGCAGACTTGAGAAAGCCATTTATACCATCTTGGTTTTCCTCGACAGCCCGTTCAATCAGCTTCTTATGCCTATTAATCTTCCCTTTAAGATCTCCCACCCTCCCTGCCAATTCTTGAAGCTTGGCATTTACCGGATCGACGATGGATTTAGTATCTGCCGAATCCAGCCTTTCTAGCAAACCTAGGTCAATTGTCAGCTTATTGATTTCCTCATCAACCTTTTCAACATCTCGCAATGCAAAAAACGAAATAGAGCGCAATCCTTCAAGCTTTACAATTAGGGTTTCAACATCGCCTCGAAGAGCACTTAAAAAATTAGCTTCCTCTGGCGAAAGCTCGACTTTGGATTTTGTAACATTCCCCAGGCTTTCACGACATGCAGCATTGAAATAATTCCCTAACCTTGCGATAACAGCCTGCAACGCACTTAAATGCTCTACAGCTTTGGAGTCATACTCTTTGGCTACCGACTCCGAAGGCGTCACGAAGCTCTTTTAAGTCTGATATCGCATTAGCCAAGGCTTCATTTCCGTCGAAAGCAGACTTGACTCCTTGGAAGAGTGCTTCTATTTCCTGCATCGCGGCGACAAAAGAATCTGTTTTGATAAAAATCTCAAAACTATTCTTGAGAACTTCATCCCGCTGAAAGGTAAACTGTGAGACGTAGTTATCGTCAAAAACCAAAACCGACTTGACACCTTCAACACCAGTCACGGATGGCTCAAACTGATCAGCAAGCGCACGATGTTTAAAAGGCTTCAGCTTTTGAAGCGTTCCGTCATTGTTAACGGCGGCTAGAATTGCTTTTGCTATTGAACTTTTCCCTAGTCCGTTCGGGCCATACTTTATATTCAGCGTGCCCTTGGCTATCCGAATTTCAGCACTTTCTATGCTGTTGCAGTTTTTTATCTGAACCGTAAATGCAGACATCCTTTCTCCCTGTATTTAGCAAGTCAACACTATGAATTGCAGCCTCCATGCACAGCCGGCACACATCCTCATTCGGGGTGAAGGATAAGACCGTTGACGGTGATCTTGAGGGCTGCCAGTGATACGCAACACTGCATCACGCACCAGCTAGTTGTGCGAAGTGCATCAATGCCTCCCATGTAGCCGACGGAATTTCGGGGGCACCGATTGGACGACCGTCTCACGTCCAGGCTGATCTACGTCATCGTTATCCATCCCGAAAGCATCGGCCATCTGCCGTAACAGAATAGTCAGTTCAGCCGGGCAGCCGTCGCGATGAGTTTCGGCAAGCAGCCTTTCAGAGTAGCTCGGATTAGCGCGGAAGTACTCGACCATAGCCTCATGGTGTGATCTGTCTTTCACTTGACGGCGCGCTTCATTCTGACGTTATCCCGATATGATAATCGTCGTTACAGAGTTGGATGCGAGCGGCGAGCGAATCGTGCAATACCTCAGCAAGCGAGACATTCCGATCAACGTGCTCTGCTTCCAGGTCTTTCAGGTAGGTGAGCAGCTATTGCTGAGCAGGTCCTGGCTACTCGATCCAGTCCAGACCCAAGTGAATGCCGCCTCGGCCAGTGAAGGGCAGAGCGAGCCTTGGAATGGCGAACTTTACTGCTCGTTCGGGGGCTCCGATTCACGCTCATGGGTTGATGCGCTGGAATTCGGCTTCATATCTGGCGGTGGGGGCTCGTGGTACAGCAAGACACTGCAGCTGTTGTCTGCAGAGGACCGTGTATGGATCAATGTTCCCCAGCAAGGCTATGTGGAAGTTGGTCGTGTGCTTGGCCCTGCGGTTCCAGCAAATGAATTCAGGGTGATGAAAGATGGCGAGGAACGGCCGGTGATGGAGCTCGCGGTCCGGGCCAACTATCACGCCGAATTCATTGATGACCCTGAGCACTGCGAATATTTCGTCCCGGTGCAGTGGCTACAAACCGTTCCGGTGAGCCTTGCGGTTCGGGAGATTGGAATGTTCGGGAATCAGAACACCGTGTGCCGGCCCAAGACGCCGAAATGGAGAGCAACTATCGAGCGATTGAAGGAGCGCTTCCCTCATTTCGACGATATGGCCGCTAGCGAGGTAGTGTAGTAGCGGCCAAGCCTGGGCCCGACTTGAGTTCAGCGCATCATCCCCAGCTCCGCATCATCCAGCAGCGCTTTACCCAACGCGCAGAGATAATGTCCGGCCCAGATAAACGCTGGTTTATTCTCCATTAGCCCTTCTACGGTGAGGTCTCGAGCGTACCCCATCAGCTCTGAGGCCTGCTCCCTGGCGCGTTCGCAGGGGATGCCGGGCTCGATACGAAACAGCGGGTGAGTTTGATTTTCACCTTGGTAAAACACTGTTTCACCGGCTGTGCATTTGATGTTTTCAGTGGGCATCGATCAACCCCCCTGATTGAAATGCATCAGGGGGCCTAGAGCCATAAGCTGCTGTCTTCCGCGACAACGCCGGCGCGAAGGCCAAGCGCTCTCACCCGCACGCCCAAGGAAATCGAGTAAAGCTGGCGGATCCGGAACAATCTTCAACATGATTTGTTTCCCTTCAAAACGCCATCACCCTCCGCCGTCAAACAGAGGGTGGCAGCTGTACGCGGGTTGACAGACCGGCGGAAACAACAAGTTCCGGCGCACGCAAGCGTGCCCGCACGTACAGCCGCCATAACGACGAGCCGTTTTGTTGTTTACCGTTGCGACCTGTCAAAGTCATGCCGTTGATGAGCAACGACCCGGCGAGACTAAGACCCTGAAAAAGCGACCGCAACGGAAAACAGGCGCCGGTAGTATCTTTGGGAAACGGACTACACGAAAGCGGATGAATCCGATTTTCCGCGCGCTGAACCCCAAATCCCAGGCACAAAAAAAGACGCCCAAGGGCGTCTTCTTCTGTTTCGGATTTGGTGGAGCCGGGGGGATTTGAACCCCCGTCCGCCAGTACTCCGCTGTCGGTACTACATGCTTAGCCGTGTCTACTGAGTTAATCCGCAGCCGCCCGACGGGCAGGGTGCTTTGGACGAGTTGGGTAAGTTTTAGTCGCTTTGCCCCCAACGTGCTACACGACGATCCTGTTCTGTATGACAATCACTTCGGGTTTACAGGCATCCCCTGGTGATTGCTGGAGCCGAAGCTACCAGGAGAGCGGGCTCAGCTGCTTACGCAGCGAGAGCGTAGCCCTCGTAGTTTTCGTCATTGGCAACTATAGAAAGTTGCAACAGTGGATTTACGAGTTCTGTTACCAACTCGGCATGCACCTAGAGTTTCGCTACCGGCGTCGAATCCTGATCGGCCCCACACTCAGCTCTAGCTGACGTATCTCTCGACACGTGCCGCCGAGTATACGCCTTTGCGCGGGCGGCGTCGACTGCTGGTGCCGCCGCCCGTTGCAACAGAGCGGCTCAGGCGCCGCTGCCGCCGGCCGAGCCGCTGCCTTTCTCGGTTTTCTCAAGACGCTCAAGCACCTTGCTGGTGATGGCGATGCACTCCTTGGTGTCGCCGCTGGCCTGGGCGGCCTTGGCTTTGTCGACATGCTCGGTGAGTGCCTTGTCCAGGCCTTCGGACGTGGCGCCGGCGGTGGCCATGCTGTCGTCGATCTTCTGCAGGTTGATCGCGCAGAGGTCATCGGCAGCGAATACAGGCGAGGCCAGCAGGGTGGCGGCCGCGAAGAGGGCGGAAAGCGCTGTACCTTTCATGGGTGTCTCCTGGTGAAGGCCTCTGGAAGGTGGGCCTGAAAGGTGGACTGTGGCCATTGGCCAAGGGTTCCATCGGGTTGATCGGGCGATCCACCAAACCCGTCGCGAGTAAAGAGGGTGAGGCAACCGGTCACGCGGCAAACAACCACACAGCCTGCCCTGGCATTCGGGACTATGCTTCCCAACAGCCGTTGATCTGGATCAATCGTTCCAGATGAAACGAGTTGGCCGCCTGGCCAGAATCCCTGCGATCGAACAGAACAATTCGACAACAGCGCACTCGATTACCGTGGGGGCAGTGAGCGCGAGGGTCACGAGCCCGAACGCCCGGATTACCTGAAGAGGAAGCACTATGTTCGGTTTAGAGGCCTTGGAGCTCGCCCGAATCCAGTTTGCGTTTACCGTATCCTTCCACATCCTGTTCCCGGCCATCACCATTGGCCTGGCGAGCTACCTGGCGGTCCTCGAGGGCCTCTGGCTGAAGACCCACAACAATGTCTACCGCGACCTCTACCACTTCTGGTCGAAGATCTTTGCCGTCAACTTCGGCATGGGGGTGGTCTCGGGGCTGGTCATGGCCTATCAGTTCGGCACCAACTGGAGCCGTTTCTCCGATTTTGCCGGTGCCGTCACCGGGCCTTTGCTGACCTACGAGGTGCTGACTGCCTTCTTCCTCGAAGCGGGTTTCCTCGGGGTCATGCTGTTCGGCTGGAACCGCGTGGGGCGGGGGCTGCACTTCTTCGCCACGGTGATGGTGGCGCTCGGCACGCTGGTGTCGACCTTCTGGATCCTTGCCTCCAACAGCTGGATGCAAACGCCCCAGGGCCACGAGATCATCGATGGCCGGGTGGTGCCGGTTGACTGGCTGATGGTCATCTTCAACCCCTCGTTCCCCTACCGCCTGATGCACATGGCCACCGCTGCGTTCGTGGCCACGGCGTTCTTCGTCGGTGCGTCGGCGGCCTGGCATCTGCTGCGCGGGCGGGATAATCCGGCGGTGCGCAAGATGCTGTCGATGGCCATGTGGATGGCGCTGATTGTCACGCCGATCCAGGCGGTGATCGGCGACTTCCATGGCCTGAACACGCTCAAGCATCAGCCGGTGAAGATCGCCGCCATCGAGGGCCACTGGGAGAACAAGCCCGGCGAGCCGACGCCGCTGATCCTGTTCGGCATCCCCGATATGAAAGCCGAGACCACGCGCTTCAAGGTGGAGATTCCGGCGTTGGGCAGCCTGATCCTGACCCACAGCCTGGACAAGCAAGTGCCGGCGATGAAGGAGTTTCCGCCTGAAGACCGGCCGAATTCGACCATCGTGTTCTGGTCGTTCCGGGTCATGGTCGGGCTGGGCTTCCTGATGATCTTCGTCGGCCTGTGGAGCCTGTGGCTGCGCAAGCGCGGCACGCTCTATACCTCGCGGCCGTTCCTCCATCTCACGCTGTGGATGGGGCCGTCGGGGTTGATTGCGATTCTTGCGGGCTGGTTCACCACCGAGATCGGTCGTCAGCCGTGGGTGGTGTATGGGCTGATGCGCACGGCGGACGGGGTGTCGAACCACAGCTACGGGCAGCTCGGCTTCACCCTGGTGATGTTCGTGGTGGTGTACTTCGCGCTGTTCGGTACCGGTCTTGGCTACATGATGCGCCTGGTGCGCAAAGGGCCGCACACCGGGGAGGGTGACGCACAGCCGCCGGGCGGTCCGGGGCAGAAACGGACGCCAGCGCGGCCGTTGTCGGCTGCCGACGACGGTGGTGCGGACCACGATACTGCCAGCCTGAACAAGGGGAACTGAGCCATGGGTATCGATCTTCCGCTGATCTGGGCCGTGATCATCATCTTCGGGGTGATGATGTACGTGGTCATGGATGGCTTCGACCTGGGAATCGGCATGCTCTTCCCCTTCGTCAAGGGCGAGCGTGACCGTGATGTGATGATGAACACCGTCGCCCCGGTATGGGACGGCAACGAGACCTGGCTGGTGCTGGGCGGTGCGGGGCTGTTCGGGGCTTTCCCGATGGCCTATTCGGTGGTGCTCGAGGCGCTGTACCTGCCGCTGATCCTGATGTTGGTGGGCCTGATCTTCCGTGGCGTGGCCTTCGAGTTCCGCTTCAAGGCCAAGGACGACAAGCGTCACCTGTGGGACAAGGCGTTCATCTGGGGTTCGCTGGTGGCCACTTTCTTCCAGGGCGTGGCGCTGGGGGCCTTCATCGAAGGCTTCAAGGTGGTCGACCGCCACTACGCTGGTGGCGCGTTTGACTGGCTGACGCCGTTCAGCATCTACAGCGGCTTGGGCCTGATCGTGGCGTACACGCTGCTGGGTTGCACCTGGCTGATCATGAAGACCGAAGGGCCGCTGCAGAAGCAGATGCATGACCTGGCGCGGCCGCTGGCGCTGGTGCTGCTGGTGGTGATCGGCATCGTCAGCCTGTGGACGCCGCTGGCTTATCCACAAATCGCCGATCGCTGGTTCAGCATGCCCAATCTGATCTGGTTCATGCCGGTACCGGTGTTGGTGCTGGTGACCTTCTATGGGTTGCTCAAGGCGGTGGCGCGCAACGCCAACTACACGCCGTTCCTGCTGACGTTGGTGCTGATCTTCCTGGGCTACAGCGGGTTGGGTATCAGCCTGTGGCCGAACATCATCCCGCCGTCGATCTCGATCTGGGATGCCGCTGCGCCAGCGCAGAGTCAGGGCTTCATGCTGGTGGGGACGCTGTTCATCCTGCCGTTCATCCTGGGGTACACCTTCTGGAGCTACTACGTGTTCCGCGGCAAGGTGACCCACGACGATGGCTACCACTAGGGAGTGCCGGGCGATGGATATCGAGGAGAAGAAACCGCTGTGGCAGCGCCTGGGTTGGCTGGTGCTGATCTGGGCGCTGAGTGTCGCGGCGCTGGGGATCGTGGCCTATGGCATGCGCATGTTCATGAGTGCGGCGGGATTGAGTACGCATTGAGCCGGGTAGGAGCACCTTCCTGGTTCAAAATCTAAAGGCCAGCCCAGTCCTTGTGGGAGCGGGCTGGTCCCGCGATCACCGGCGCAGCCGGTGCCAGGCACCGCAGTGCCCTTTTCGCGGGACCAGTCGGGACGCAGAACCGCCGCTCTCACAGAGGTCACGTCCGGTTTAATGAACGCTGTTGCGGGCGATTTCCAGATCGTTCAGCAGGCCTTTGGCCAGTGCGCTGAGGTAATGCAGTGCTGTGATGGAGGCCGGGGCGGCCTGTTCCTGGTCGCTCAGGTCGCGGATGCAGCCCACTAATACCGAGACTTCCTCCAGCAACCGCTCCGGTGACAGGCCGGGTTGCACGCGGAACATGTCCAGGAAGCTTGCGACGCCTGCGGTGGTGTAGTCGTTGGGGTGATCACTCATGGTCGAGCCCTCGCATCTACGGGGCTGGGGATGAAGCGGGGTGGGTCGGGGACGATCTTTTTCATGGCGAATATCCAGTATCGATAGATGAAACCGCCGTTCATCCTTCTCACCAGATGAGGGTGGCAGCCGCGTATGGGGTGAGAAAACCGAGGATACTGGAACCCGGCCAGACCGAAGTCTGCCCATACACGGCCGCCATGACTGCAAGCCTGGGTCAATATCGTTCGGGTTTCTCACGCCCGGTCGCCAACTCGACGACCCAGCGACGGTATCCCTGAGACATTTCCCCGACAATCAAGACGCTTCCGCAAAATGCGTAGGATAGTTCCCAGGAAGATTTGCTTGAAGCTGGCAGGCTGCAGATTCAGAAACGTCCTATCCGGCGCCTGAATTTTTTGTGGGAGCGGGCTTGCCCGCGAAAAGGACACTGCGGTGGATGGCACCGGCTTCGCCGGTGATCGCGGGACAAGCCCGCTCCCACAGAAGACTGGTTCCCACAGAAGACTGGCTGGTTTCAAACCCTAAGCCTTCCCGGCATTGGGCTGGCCTTTGGATTTTTTACAAGACAGTTGGCCCTACGATCACTTGCGCGCCTTGAGCACCACGAACTTCGGCGTCGCCGCGACCTGCTCCACACCGCGGAATAACCGCGACAGCTTGCTGTGATAGCCCAGGTGGCGATTGCCGACGATGTACAGCGCGCCGCCGACCACCAGCGCCTCCCGGGCCTGCTGGAACATGCGCCAGGCGAGGAAGTCGCCAACCACCTGCTGCTGGTGGAATGGCGGGTTGCACAGCACCACATCCAGCGACTGCTTCTGCTGCCCGGCCAGACCATCATCAGCATGGATGTCCGCCGCGCGATCACCCAGTGCCGCCCGCCAGTTTTCCCGCGCCGATTGCACGGCCATGTACGACTCGTCCACCAGGGTGTAGTGCGCATCCGGGTTGACCTGTGCACTGGCGATGGCCAGCACGCCATTGCCGCATCCCAGGTCGGCGACGCGGGCGCTGCCGAGGTTGCGCGGCAGGTGCGGGAGGAAGGCGCGGGTGCCGATGTCCAGGCCTTCGCGGCAGAACACGTTGGCATGGTTGACCAGCTCCAGCGCTGGGCTGTCCAGGCGGTAGCGGGTGGGGTAGGGCGAGGTGGCGACAGGTCGCTCGCCGACCGTGGCGATCAACAGGCGTGCCTTTTTCTGCGCAAGCGACGCCTGGACCGGGCCGATGTACTGCTCCATCAGGTCACCGGCGGCGCGGGGCAGGTGCTTGATCATCGCCCCTGCGATCACCTCGGCGCCGGGCGCCAGCTTGCCTTGCAGGCGGATCAGTTGTTCCTCGAGCAATGCGAGGGTCTTGGGCACGCGAATCAGCACACGGTCGAACGGCCCTTGCCAATGCTCGCTGGAGGGTATGAAGGGCACGGCGTCGTAGGGTTTGCCATTGCGCGCGAGGTTTTTTTCCAGGGCCAGGTGGGCCAGGTGGGAGTCGCCGCTGCTGGTCACCTGCACATGGCCGGTGAGACTGGCCGCCAGGGCGCCGAAGCTGTCGTTGAGGATCAGCACGCGACACGTGGTTTGCGGTGCCTGGGCTGCCAAGTGGCTCAGCAGGTACTCGTCGGCAGCGTCGAAGGCTTGCAGGGGGTCGTTGTTCTGCTCCGGTTGACGGATCAGGTCGAGTTCGGCGAATGGGCTGGTCAGCAGGGGCATGGGGGAACGGGCTCGATGCGGCTTTGCCTGCGGTGGATGATCGCAAGCGTCAAAGCGTTCGATTCTACAGGGCTTTGCCGGTAGCGGGCAGTTACTTCCAGATCAGGCCGCGGGCGGCGGCAACTGCGGCGGCAGCGGTCTTGTTGGACACGCCGAGCTTGGTGATCACACTGCGGATATGGAAGTTCACGGTACTCTGCGACAACGAGAGAATGCAGGCGATGTCGGACGCGGTCTTGCCGTCAGCGGTCCACTTGGTGACTTCCAGCTCACGGTCGGTCAGGGCAGGGGCTGGGTCCATCAGTCTGCGGTGATGTTCGCAGATCAGTTCATGCAGTACGTTGTGCAGCCAGAGCAATTGTGCGCTCTTGGTCAGGAATTCGAGCGTCGAGACCTTGTGCTCGGGGCGGGCCACGCTGAGCTGGCTGGCGTGGTTGATGTGGTCGTAGAGCGACTGCGTCCACCCATGACGCAGGCCATGGCTGCAAGCGAGGCTGCGGTATTCGGGGGCTTCGTCGTAGAGCTTGTCTTCCCAGAGCACCGGGACCGTGGAGCGGCGGCTGAGGGCTACGATGGGGTCTTGCTCGATGAAGTTGCGATCCGCCTGGTAGTGGGCATTCCATTCTTTTGGAAAATTGTTGTACAGAATTACATGGGCACGTTGCGCGGGAACATGCAGGTGCAGGGCAAGCCCCAGGTACTCCATGTCCATCTCCTGAACGAGTGCGATGGCGTGGTCGAACATACGTTCGGGGTGCCTTTCGCCCAGTAATATCTGGAGATTTTCGGGCTTCCAATGCGACATGTTGTTGCTCCAAGTGGATCCACATTTTGGTGACATCCATCCGAGTGTAGGAAAAGCCCACCAAAGCGCTGGAAATTTTTCGCTATAGCGCATGTTCAAAAGTGGATTTTGTTGTACCGAATCTATACGAGACCCTACAGCTCCTCGGTGTTCCTGGGCGCCACTTTGCGCCACACTTGGCGCATTCACCTCGGGAGTCCGTCATGACCGCCAGTGCCGACAAATTCACTTCACAAACCCTGCTCGATGTCCAACCTCTGACGCCGAACCTTTTCAGCCTGCGCGTAACCCGTGATGCGGGGTTCCGTTTCCGTGCCGGGCAGTTCGCGCGCCTTGGGGTGGCCAAGGCCGACGGCAGTGTGGTGTGGCGGGCCTACTCGATGGTCAGCGCGCCCCATGACGAGTTTCTTGATTTCTTTTCCATCGTGGTGCCGGGCGGTGAGTTCACCAGTGAGCTGAGCCGGCTGGGAAAGGGTGACACCCTGCTGATCGACCGCCAGGCCTTCGGCTACCTGACCCTGGACCGCTTCGTCGGTGGCCGCGACTTGTGGCTGCTGGCCACAGGCACGGGTATCGCCCCCTTCGTGTCGATCCTCCAGGACTTCGAGGCCTGGGAACGCTTCGACAACATCAAGCTGGTGTATTCGGTGCGTGAAGCCAAGGAGTTGGCGTACGTGGATCTGATCGCCGGGCTTGAACAGCGCGACTACCTGGCCGAGTTCGCCGGCAAGCTGCAGTTCATTCCGGTGGTCACGCGTGAGGTGCACCCTGGCGCACTGAATGCGCGGATCACCACGCTGATCGAGAACGGCGAGCTGGAGCGGGCTGCGGGGCTTGAATTTTCGCCGGAGCATTCGAGGATCATGCTGTGCGGCAACCCTGAAATGATCGACGAGACACGCAAGGTGCTGAAGGCGCGCGACCTGCAACTGAGCCTGAGCAAGCGGCCGGGGCAGGTGGCGGTGGAGAACTACTGGTAGGAACGCTATCCGGGGCCGTATCGCGGCCCCGGAACGTTTTGGTCAGGGCTGGCGGTTCTGCGCCTTGAGCAGGTCGCGGATCTCGGTCAGCAGGGTTTCCTGCGGCGTCGGCACCGGCGGGGTGGTGGGCGCCACGGCCTCTTCGCGCTTGAGGCGGTTGATCGCCTTCACGCCCATGAAGATGGCGAAGGCCACGATCACGAAGTCGATGACGGTCTGGATGAACTTGCCGTAAGCCAGCACGACTGCCGGGATATCACCCTGCGCAGCCTTGAGCGTGATCGCCAGGTCACTGAAGTCCACCCCGCCGATCAGCAGGCCCAGTGGCGGCATGATCACGTCGCCCACGAACGACGAGACGATCTTGCCGAAGGCCGCGCCGATGATGATACCAACCGCCATGTCGACGACATTTCCCTTGACCGCGAAGGCCTTGAACTCGCTGAGCACGCCCATGTTTTATTCCTTTGTAACAAATGGTGAGGTAAACGCAGTGTAAGCCACTAAAACGCTTCATGCGCTGCATTCAGGGCTACAGACTGCCATTAGAACGAATAGTTTTGTCGCACGCAGCAGCGCCCGAGGCACATCGGGCTTGGGCTATCATGGCAGTCTTTGCCCAGGAGACTGACCCGATGGCCAAGGCCAAGCGCTTGTATGGCTGCACCGAGTGCGGCGCGACCTTTCCCAAATGGGCCGGCCAGTGTGGCGAATGCGGCGCCTGGAACACCCTGGTCGAGACCATGATCGAAAGCGGCGGCGCTGCAGCGCCTGCCGGGCGTGCGGGCTGGACCGGGCAGCAGGCGCAGATCAAGACCCTGGCCGAGGTGAGTGTCGAGGAGATCCCGCGCTTCACCACCAGCAGCACCGAACTCGACCGTGTGCTCGGCGGCGGCCTGGTCGATGGTTCGGTGGTGCTGATTGGCGGTGACCCGGGTATCGGCAAGTCCACCATCCTGCTGCAGACCCTGTGCAACATCGCCACGCAGATGCCTGCGCTGTACGTCACCGGCGAGGAGTCGCAGCAGCAGGTGGCCATGCGTTCCCGGCGCCTGGGCCTGCCCCAGGACCAGCTCAAGGTGATGACCGAAACCTGCATCGAAACCATCATCGCCACGGCGCGGGTTGAAAAACCGCGGGTGATGGTGATCGACTCGATTCAGACCATCTTCACCGAGCAGCTGCAATCGGCTCCCGGTGGCGTGGCCCAGGTGCGCGAGAGCACGGCGCTGCTGGTGCGTTATGCCAAGCAGAGCGGCACGGCGATCTTCCTGGTTGGCCACGTCACCAAGGAAGGCTCGCTGGCAGGCCCGCGGGTGCTCGAGCACATGGTCGACACCGTGCTGTATTTCGAGGGCGAATCGGACGGACGCCTGCGCCTGCTGCGAGCGGTGAAGAACCGTTTCGGCGCGGTCAACGAGCTGGGTGTGTTCGGCATGACCGATCGCGGCCTGAAGGAAGTGTCCAATCCCTCGGCGATCTTCCTCAACCGCACTCAGGAAGAGGTGCCGGGCAGTGTGGTGATGGCCACCTGGGAGGGCACCCGGCCGATGCTGGTCGAGGTGCAGGCGCTGGTCGACGACAGCCACCTGGCCAACCCGCGACGGGTCACCCTGGGCCTGGACCAGAACCGCCTGGCGATGTTGCTGGCGGTGTTGCACCGCCACGGCGGCATTCCCACCCATGACCAGGACGTGTTCCTCAACGTGGTCGGCGGGGTCAAGGTGCTCGAGACCGCCTCTGACCTGGCGCTGCTGGCAGCGGTAATGTCGAGCCTGCGCAACCGCCCGTTGGCCCATGGCCTGCTGGTGTTCGGCGAGATCGGTCTTTCTGGCGAGGTGCGCCCGGTGCCCAGCGGCCAGGAGCGCCTGAAGGAGGCGGCCAAGCATGGCTTTAAACGCGCCATCGTGCCCAAGGGCAACGCCCCCAAGGAACCGCCGGCAGGCTTGCAGGTGATTGCGGTGACGCGTCTGGAGCAGGCCCTGGACGCACTGTTCGAGTGATCGCACTTCTTGCAAGTGATTCTCAGTAGCGAGTAGCATTCCGCCACCTTGCGACCACCAGCTGGAGTGCGTGTGGCGGAGTCCGACCTCAAGCGCTTGTTCATCAAGCATGCGAAAACCCTGCAGGGGCTGCTGACGCGCAAGGTGCGCGATCCGCAGCTCGCTGCCGATCTGGTGCAGGAAAGTTTCCTGCGCCTGGCCGAACAGCAGCGCCAGGAAACCATCGAAAACACGCCGGGCTACCTGTACCGCACGGCGCACAACCTGATGATCGACCACCTGCGCCAGCAACAGCGGCGCAAGACCGACCCGGTGCCCCACGAGGCTCTCGAAGGCATCGTCGAAGAACGCCCCGGGCTTGAGGAGCAGGCGGCGCGCGAGCAGCATCTGCGGCGCCTGCAAGCGATGCTTGAAGAGCTTCCCGAGCGCACCCAGCAGGTGTTCCGCCTCAACCGCCTGGAAGGCATGACCCACGCCGAGGTCGCCCGCCACCTGGGGATTTCCGACAGCTCCGTGCAGAAGCATCTGGCCAAGGCCCTGGCCTATGTGATGCAGTGCCTGCAGGACGGTGGATGACGAGCGGTTTACTGACAATTGCCCCTTCAGACGTCAGCCCAGACATAACCAGATCGCGAGAGAACCGTGTGAGCAGCGAGAACCAGCCCGAGCAAGCGATTCGCGAGCAGGCCGCCGAGTGGGCGGTGCGCGACAGTGCCGGCCCCTTGAGCGATGAGCAGCAGCGGGCGCTGGAGCAGTGGTGCGCCGCCGATCCGCGGCATGCCCAGGCCTATGAGTTCGCCCGCACGACCTGGGCCGATCTGGGGGCCTTGGGGCAGATCGCGCCGCCTGTGCGCCGCGCATCGCCCTCCACGCTGGCCCGGCCAGTGCCTCGCCGTTCGCGCCTGCGCCGGGCGATGACCGGCGTGGCTGCACTGCTGGTGCTGGCCTTTGGTGTCGCGCAGGCGCCGCAGTTGCTGCTGGACTGGCGTGCGGACTACATCACCGCGGCCGGCGAAGTTCGCCGCGTGACGTTGCCTGATGGCAGCCAGGTCGACCTGGACAGCCGCAGCGCCATCACCCTGGCCTTCGACGACCGCGAGCGGCGTGTGCGCCTGCTGGCGGGGGAGGCGGTGTTCAGCGCCGCGCCGGTGTCGGCGCAGGAGCGCAGACCCTTCGTGGTCGAGTATGCCGGGGCGACCACTCGCGCGCTGGGCACGCGCTTCGTGGTGGGGCAGGCGGGCGAGGGCGGTTGGGTCGGGATGCTCGAACACCGCGTGGCCGTCGATCTGCTGACACCGCCAGCGCGTGGCCGTACCGATCAGGTGGTCGAGCAGGGGCAGAGCGTGCGTTATGACCACGCCAGTGGTGTGAGGCCCTGGCCGGAGCAGAATCTGCAGCGCGCCACCGACTGGGAGCGTGGGGTGCTGGTGTTCGAGCGTCAGCCGCTGGCCGAGGTGGTGGCGCGGCTCAACCGCTATCGTCCGGGGCGCTTGATGGTGGTGGATTCGCAGTTGGCGCAGCGCGAGGTAAGCGGAGTGTTTCGCCTTGACCAGCTGGCGGCGGTTGGCGGAGTGTTGAGCGATGAGCTGCAGGCGCAGCGGCTCGAGCTGCCTGGGTTGACCTTGATCTACTGATCTTTGCTCGGTGGTGTTCTTTTCGCGGGCAAGCCCGCTCCTACAGGTACTCCACTGATTTCTGTAGGAGCGGGCTTGCCCGCGAAAAGAACACCACGGTGGACGGCACCAGCCATGCCAGTGAGCGCGCCCCCTTCAGCCCCCGCAAAATCTTTTTTTCATTTCCCCTTACTGACTTTTCCATCCCCGCACGTCTGATTGTTGAGATTGATTTTCATTACTAGAAAACGCCAACAACAGACGAGCCTTCGCAGTGACCACGCCACGACAACAGACCCTTCGACCTTTCGGTCGCCTCGCCCTGGCCAGCAGCCTGGTCCTGGGCACCTGTGCCTTGCCGATGGGGATCGGCATGGCACACGCCGCGCCAGCGACCAATGCCGCCAGCCGCCAGATGATCCAGTTCGACATCCCGGCCCAGGCCCTCGACAGTGCCGTACTGGCCTACGCCGAGCAGTCGGGCGTGCAGGTGTTCTTCGACAGCCGCAAGCTGGCCGGGCTCAACAGCGCCGGTCTGCACGGCGCGCATGCTGCTGAAGACGGCCTGCGCCAACTGCTGCAGGGCACCCCGGTACGCTATCGCTTCAGTGCCGCCGGCCAGGTAGGGCTGGAGCGGGTGGAGGCCGATGGCCCGGCGCTGGAGCTGGGGGCTACGCATGTCGAGTCGACCCGTGACGGCGACTGGGTCTACATGACCCCGCGCTCGGTCAGCGTCGTCACGCGCAAGCAGATCGACCAGCGCCCGCCGCGCCACGCCGCCGACATGCTCGAGCAGACCGCCGGGGTATACACCGCGGTCAACCAGCGCGACCCCGGGCTCTCCGTGAACATTCGCGGCGTGCAGGACTATGGCCGGGTCAACATGAACATCGATGGCATGCGCCAGAACTTCAGCGTCAATGGCCACCAGCAGCGCAACGGCGTGATGTTCATCGACCCCGAGTTCGTGCAGAACGTCGAGATCGACAAGGGCACCTCCGCCGGCATGGGCGGCGCCGGGGTGATCGGCGGGATCGCCAGCTTCGCCACCCTCGACGCGCGCGACCTGCTTGCCCCTGGCAAGGAAATCGGCGGCCGCCTGCGCGCCGGGCACGGTATCGGCGAGCTGGGCAACGGCACCTACTTCAACGGCAGTGCGCTGTTCGCCGTGGGCAACGAAGTCGGCGACATCCTGGTCGGCCACAGCGAACGGCATTTCGGCGACTACCGCAGTGGTACGCAGAGCGCCGGCAACCTAGGCACCCAAATGCGCGGCAAGCTCGAAGACCGTCAGGCCTGGAAGAGCTGGCTCAACGGCGAGGTCGGCGGCATGGACAGCGTGACCCGCTCGCAGATCTTCAAGCTCGGCCTGAACCTGCCCGATGAGCAGCGTCTGCAGTTCAGCTACTTCGAGACCGACACCGACAGCAAGGACGCCTGGACGGTAAAGGACTCCGGCAGCCACGACTACTACTACCGCGTCACTGGCACCAACGACATCAACGCCAGGAACGCGGCCCTGGACTACAGCTTCAATCCCAACGAGCTGATCGACTTCAAGGCCAAGCTCTACTACGTCACCACCCGGCAGGATCGCTGGAACGCCAACAACGCCTCCTCCGAGAACAGCGGCAACCGTGTCGAGGACTACACCGATCGCTACCAGACCGACACCTGGGGCCTGCAGTTGCAGAACACCTCGCGCTGGCATCTGTTCCAGGTCGACAGCCTCACGTTCAACTATGGCAGCGAGGCTTTCCAGGACACCTTCCGCCCCAGCACCAACCGCGTCGCCGCGGTCAACGAAACCGAGTCGCTGCCTTACGTGCAGGGCGCGAATCCCAAGGGCAAGCGGGTCATGGCCAGCTTGTTCGGCAACCTCAGCTACGAACATGACGACTGGCTGGTGGTCGATGCCGGGCTGCGCTATGACCGCTATCGCCTGACCGGCAAGACCGGCGTCACGACCTGGATGTACCCCGAGGGTGTCACCGAGACCAACCTGCGCCGTCAGCGCACCGACCTGCTGTTCGAGGAAGACCGCGAAGAAGGCCGCTTCTCGCCGACCTTCGGCATCGCCGTGAAGCCGGGGCTGGACTGGCTGCAGGTCTATACCCGCTGGGGCCGTGGCTGGCGTCCGCCGGCGGTGACCGAGGCGTACATGAGCGGCCGCCCGCATGGCGGGGGCAACGAGATGGTCTATCCCAACCCCTTCCTCAAGGCCGAGGAATCGCACAACTGGGAGCTGGGGCTGAACATCTTCAAGGAGTCGCTGCTGCGCAGTGGCGACCGCTTCGCCGCCAAGATCGCCTACTTCGACACCCGTATCGACAACTTCTCGTTTCTCGACACCAACGCCAGCCTGCCGGGCTCCAGCGTATCGGGCATCGCCCTGGGCCGCTCGGTGTACCAGAACAACCTCGAGACCACACAGTTTCGTGGCGTGGAATACAGCCTGGACTATGACGCCGGCGATTACTACGGCCAGCTCAGCTACACCCACATGATCGGCAGCAACGACTTCTGCTCCAACCAGTTCTACCTCGGCGGCGCCCAGCAACTGGTCAGTGCCGGTACCGTGCTGCGCCCGGTGCAGGTTGGCAGCCGCATCATCATGCTGCCGGTGCGGGTCTCGCGCGCCGAAGCCAATGCCACCGAGAACAACCGCGTCAGTTGCGGCGACATCATGGGCAACGCCTCCTATATGCCGGCCGACCGTGGCTCGCTGACCCTGGGCATGCGTTTTCTCGACAAGACCCTGGATGTCGGCATGCGCCTGCGCTACAGCGAGGGCAACGGCAAGAACCTCGACACCCACGGCTACAGCCAGATCGACCAGGCCATGTGGCCCAAATACAAGGTCTACGACCTGTACGCCAGCTACTGGATGACCCCCAGCCTGAACCTTGCGCTGTCGTTGGAGAACGCCACCGACGAGGCCTATTTCGTCGCCATGGGCGACGTCAACAACCTGTCCCTGGCCCGCGGCCGGACCCTGAGCGGCATGCTCGAATACCGATTCTGAAACACCCGCGTTCGCCCACTCCGGGCAACACGAGGGCAAGACGCCTTCGTTCAAACCAAGCAGCACAGAGGAACCGTCATGACTATTTCCGTCACCTACGATCCAGCATTCGGCAGCGCCACCGTCGACGACTACCTGGCCTTCTGGAGCGCAGGTTTCGTCACTGCCGGTCACGGCTACAGCAACACCGGCGGCTTCAGCAACGGCAGCCGTGATGGCGACCAGTACGCCACCCACGGCGCCAACGGTTCGGACTACGCCTTCATCGCCGACTCCGACACCTCCAACGGCCTGCACTACGTCTTCGATCCGCTGAAGGCGCCGGGCGACAACCTGAACCACTACCTGTGGGGTTCGCTGGACAACGTCAGCCTGGGCGAAGTGCTCGGCGGTGGCGGCGGCAGCGATTTCAGCCTGAGCAACTACGTGGTCAGCTTCAACGGCCTGGACCTGGATGCCGCGCTGGGTGCCGGTCGTGCCGGCAACGAAGTACAGGGCGTGATCTACGGCCTGATGCAGGGCAACACCTCGGCGCTGGAAGGCGTGCTGGACAACCTGCTGGCCAGCTACGGCGTTTCGACCGACAGCACCTTCGACGCCATTGCCGCGGCACTGAGTGGCGGTGCTTCGAGTGTTGCGGCTGCCGAAGCCGTGGGTATCCAGGCGCTGCCTGAAGACCTGGCCCTGGCTGCCTGACGCCAGGCATGAAAAAGGCCAATGGCAGATCGCTCCGTCATTGGCCCTGTTGCATGCACCCTGGCCCGTGTCTTGTCGGGCCCAGGCCGGGGTGCCGCGAAATTCTGCGAGGTGGCGGCTGCCAGGTCAATGGCGACGCCGCCTCGCCTTTCGAGGTCAGCGATGAGTACACCGCGCAACGCCGCCGCCGATGAACTGTGGCAGGCCCTCAAGTCCTGCCGGGGTGGGCTGGGCAACATCGCCCTGTTCACCGCCGTGGCCAACGTGCTGATGCTGGCGCCGGCGCTGTACATGCTGCAGGTCTACGACCGCGTGCTGTCGTCGGGCAACGAGATGACCTTGCTGATGCTCAGCCTGATGGTGCTGGGCCTGTTCGCCTTCATGGGCGTGCTGGAATGGCTGCGCAGCCTGGTAGTGATCCGCCTGGGCACGCGCATGGACCTGCAACTCAACCCTCGGGTGTTCGATGCCGCATACCAGGCTAGCCTCGACGGGCACAAAGGTAGCGCCCAGCAGGCCCTGGGCGACCTGACCCAGTTGCGCCAGTTCGCCACCGGCCAGGCGTTGTTCGCCTTCTTCGATGCGCCGTGGTTTCCGCTGTACCTGCTGGTGATCTTCCTGTTCAGCCCGTGGCTGGGCCTGCTGGCGGTGGTCGGGGCGCTGCTGCTGGCCGGGCTTGCCTGGCTCAACGAGCGCCTCACCCATGGCGAGTTCATCGAGGCCGGGCGGCTGTCGCAGCAGGCGATGCAGCAGGCGTCGGGCAACTTGGGCAATGCCGAGGCGATCGCTGCCATGGGCATGCTCGGTGCCGTACGCCAGCGTTGGAGCCTGCTGCACCATGGCTTCCTGGCCCGGCAGAACCTGGGCAGCGAGCGCAGCGCGGCGATCACCGCGGTGTCCAAGAGCGTACGCCTGGCATTGCAGTCGCTGGTGTTGGGGCTGGGGGCCTGGCTGGCCCTGGAGCACCTGATCAGTCCGGGGATGATGATCGCCGGTTCCATCCTCATGGCGCGGGTGCTGGCGCCGATCGATCAGTTGATTGGCGTGTGGCGCCAGTGGGGTTCAGCGCGCCAGAGCGCAGAACGCCTGGGCTTGCTGTTGCGCCGTTATCCACCGTTGGCCAGTGCGATGCCGCTGCCTGCGCCACAGGGGCGGCTGCGGGTCGAGCAGTTGCATGCCCGGGTGCCTGGCGGGCAGCGGGTCTGCCTGAGTGGTATCGATTTCGAGCTGGCGGCCGGTGAGTCGCTGGGGCTGATCGGTGCCTCGGGGTCTGGAAAATCGACCCTGGCCCGCCTGTTGGTAGGGGCTGCGAACCCTGAGTCGGGCAAGGTCTGCCTCGACGGTGCGGCGCTGGCCCAGTGGGATCGCCAGGCGCTCGGCGAGCACATCGGCTACCTGCCGCAGGATGTGCAACTGTTTGCCGGCAGCATTGCCGACAACATCGCCCGGCTTGGCCCGGTGGACGCCTCGGAGGTGGTCGCAGCGGCGCAGTTGGCCGGTGTGCACGAGCTGATCCTGCAACTGCCGCAGGGCTACGACACGCTGCTGGGCGAAGGTGGCGCGGGGCTGTCCGGTGGGCAGCGGCAAAGGATCGGCCTGGCCCGGGCGCTGTATCGCTTGCCTGCGCTGGTGGTGCTCGACGAACCCAACGCCAGCCTCGACGAGGCCGGCGAGCGCGCCTTGCTGGCGGCGCTCGCCGAGCTCAAGGCGCGCGGGCGCACGCTGGTGATGATCAGCCACAAGTCGAGCCTGCTGCTGGGGCTGGACAAGCTGCTGGTGCTGCACGGCGGCGTGATCCAGCAGTTCGGCCCGACCGCACGGGTACTTCAGGCTGCGGCCCGTCCTGCAGCTGCCAGTGTCGCACCACCACCAACAGCGGCGCGTAGCGGCGTGACCTACAGCTTCAACCAGGGCGGCCAGAGATCTTGAGCATGAGTGTGCACCCGATGTTTACCCCCGCGTCTGGCGCTGCGTCTGACAAGGTTCATCACCTGTGCGACGATGCGCGAGGCCCGGCGAAGGCCGGGCGCTGGCTGGTGCTGGCGGGCTTTGGCGGCTTCCTGTTGTGGGCCGCGCTGGCGCCGCTGGACAAGGGCGTGCCGGTCAGCGGCAATGTGGTGGTGGCTGGCAGTCGGCAAGCGGTCCAGCACCCCACGGGTGGAGTGATCGGGCAGCTTGCAGTGCGCGACGGCGATCAGGTCCAGGCAGGCCAGGTGCTGCTCAGCCTCGACCCGACACAGGCCCAGGCCCAGCGCGGTTCGTTGCAGGTACAGTACGTGAATGCGCGGGCCATGGAGGCACGGCTGCTGGCTGAGCGCGATTCAGCGCCCGGCGTGACCTTTGCCGCCGATCTGCTCGAGGAGGCCGCCACGCCCTGGGTGGCGACTGTGCTGGAGACCCAGCGACAACTGCGCAGCAGCCGCGCCCAGGCGCTGGAGCTGGAATTGGCGGGTTTGAGCGAGAGTATCGCCGGGGCCGAGGCGTCGCTCAGTGGCCTGCAAGGCTCGCT
Source organism: Pseudomonas sp. S44 (assembly GCF_016624805.1). NCBI lineage: Bacteria > Pseudomonadati > Pseudomonadota > Gammaproteobacteria > Pseudomonadales > Pseudomonadaceae > Pseudomonas > Pseudomonas sp. S44. Next base: position 59,605 of record NZ_JACVTY010000008.1, on the reverse strand, counting down.
GAGCAGCAAGCAGGCTCAGCGCGAGGCGCTGGACGAGCAACTGCGCGGCCTGCGCGAGCTGGCCCGTGACGGCTACATTCCGCGCAACCGTCTGCTCGACAGCGAGCGCCTGCTGGCGCAGGTCAACGGCTCGATTGCCGAAGACCTTGGCAATATCGGTCGCACCCGGCGCCAGGTCCATGAGCTGAAACTGCGTGCCAGCCAGCGCCGTCAGGAATTCCAGAACGAGGTGCGCCAGCAGTTGAGCGAGTCCCAGGCCAGCGCCGAGGACCTGGGCAATCGCCTGCGCAGCGCCGAGTTCGACCTGGCCCACACCCAGGTGCGTGCGCCGGTCGCCGGTACCGTGGTGGGCTTGAGTGTGTTCACCAACGGCGGGGTGATCGCGCGCGGTCAGCAGTTGATGGAAATCGTCCCCAGCGATGCGCCGTTGCTGGTCGATGCTCGGGCGCCGGTGGAGCTGGTCGATCGCTTGCGACCGGGCTTGCCGGTGGAATTGCTGTTCGTCGCTTTCAACCAGAGCACCACGCCACGGGTGGCAGGTGAGGTAAGCCTGGTCTCGGCGGACCGCCTGCTCGATGAAAAGACCCAGCAGCCGTATTACCAGGTGCGCATCAAGGTCAGCGACGAGGGCGCGCGGCAGCTCGCCGGGCTGGATATTCGCCCCGGTATGCCGGTGGAAGCTTTCGTGCGCAGTGGCGAGCGCTCGCTGCTCAGCTACCTGTTGAAGCCGTTGGCCGACCGGGTGCATATCGCCCTGAGCGAGGAGTGAGCCGATGCGCCTGTTGTTGCCCACTGTATTGTCGGGCGTGTTGTCGGGCCTGGTATTGCCAGCGCAAGCCCTGGACCTGAGCGATGCCTATGCCCTGGCCCTGCGCAACGATCCGACCCTGCGCGCGGCAATCGCCGAGCGCGACGCGGGTGTCGAGAACCTCGCCATCGGTCGCGCGGGGCTGTTGCCGAATCTTTCCTACCGCTACAACCGTGCCCGCAACGACTCGGAGGTGACCCAGCGCAGCCAGCTCGGTGATGTCACCAGCCAGCGCGATTACCGTAGCTACAGCTCGACCCTGACCTTGCAGCAGCCGTTGTTCGATTACGCCGTGTGGAGCGACTATCGCCGAGGCGTGGCCCAGGCTGCGCTGGCCGACGAGCGCCTGCGCGGTCGCGGCCAGGAAATGATGGTGCGGGTGTTCTCGGCCTACAGCGAAGCATTGTTCGCCGACGAGCAGATTGCCCTGGCCCAGGCCCAGCGGCGCACCTACGCCGAACAACTGCAGCTCAACGAGCGCCTGCTCAAGAATGGCGAGGGCACCCGCACCGACGTGCTGGAGACCCGTGCCCGCTACGAATTGGCCCAGGCCCAGGAAATCGAGGCCGGCGACAACCTCGACGCGGCGCTGCGCAGCCTGCAGGCGATCACCGGCGAGGCGATGAGCGCCGAAGACCTTGCGCCGATGTTGCCGTCACTCGCCGTGCAGCCGCTGATACCGGCGCGCTTCGAGCCCTGGCGCGACCTGGCTGTGGCGAATAACGCCGAGCTGGCCAGCCAGCGGCATGCCCTGGATGTCGCTGACCAAGGTGTGGAGCGTCAGCGTGCGGGGCACCTGCCGAGCTTGAGTGCCTACGTGAGCAAGGGCATTTCCAGTTCGAGCTCGGAAAGCACCTACAACCAGCGCTATGACACTGACAGTGTCGGGATTCAGTTGAGTGTGCCGCTGTTCGCCGGTGGCGGTGTATCGGCGCGGGTGCGCCAGGCACAGGCGGAGCGAGATGGCTTGCAGTTCCAGGTCGATGCGCAGGTCAGCGACACGCTCAATCAGTTGCGTCGCCAGTTCAACCTGTGCGCCAGCAGCACCGCGAAGATCCGCGCCTACGGGATGGCGGTGAATGCTGCCAGTGCGTTGGTCGAGGCGACTCGGCGCAGCGTGCAGGGGGGAGAGCGGGTCAACCTCGATGTGCTCGATGCCGAGCAGCAACTGTACGGGGCGCGGCGTGATCTGGCCCAGGCCCGGCATGAGTACCTGCGGGCCTGGGTGCAGTTGCGCTACTTGGCGGGGGTACTGGATGCCAAGGATGTGGAGGTATTGAACGGGTACTTCGTGGCGCGCGGTTGAAAGCGGTGCCGCCTGATGGCTGCACCGCTTCTACAGGCTTTGCATCCTGGTCAGTGCTCCGCCACCGCCTTGCGGCTGAGCACCTGTTCGCCATGTTCATCGATGTCCATCACCGGCACTTCATTGCCATCGGCATCGAACAGCTTGCCATCCTTGAAGTAGTCGCCATCGCGCAGCACCGAGATGTCCGAATACTGGATGGTGCGCTCGTACCCCGCGGCAAACACCGACTGCTGGTCCGAATTGCCGGCCTTGAAGTGGTTGAAGATCAGGTTCAGCAGGATCGCCATGATCGCCGCCGAGCTGATGCCCGAGTGGAAGATGGTCTCGAACCAGTTGGGGAATTGATGGTAGAAGCTCGGCGCGGCGATGGGGATCATGCCGAAGCCCAGCGAGGCCGCCACGATGATCAGGTTGACGTTGTTCTTGTAGTTCACCTTCGACAGGGTACGGATGCCGCTCGCCGCCACGGTGCCGAACAGCACGATGCCCGCGCCGCCCAGGACCGGGGTGGGTACTGCGGCGATGATCCGGCCCATGATCGGCAGCAGGCCAAGCACCACCAGGATCACCCCGCCCGTGGCCACCACGTAGCGGCTCTTCACCCCGGTCACGGCCACCAGGCCGACGTTCTGGGCGAACGCGCTCTGGGTGAAGGAGCCGAAGATCGGCGCCAGGATGCTCGATGCCATGTCGGCGCGCAGGCCGTCGCCCAGGCGCTTGGAGTCGACCTTGGTGTCGATGATCTCACCGACCGCGAGGATATCCGCCGAGGTCTCCACCAGGGTCACCATGATCACGATGCACATCGACAGGATCGCCGCGATGTGGAACGTCGGCATGCCGAAATGAAACGGGGTAGGGAAGGCGAACACCGGGCCTTCGCCGACCTTGCTGAAATCGGCCATGCCCAGTGCCCAGGCGATCAGCGTGCCGGCAACCATGGCCAGGAGGATCGACAGGCGCGAGATGCTGGCGCTGCCCAGCTTGCTCAGCAGCAGGACAATGGCGAAGGTCAGCGCCGCCAGGCCGATGTTGGCCATGCTGCCGAACTCCGGCGAGGCGCTGTTGCCACCCATCACCCAGCGTGCGGCCACCGGCATCAGGGTCAGGCCGATGGTGGTGATGACGATGCCGGTCACCAGCGGCGGGAAGAACTTGGTGATCCGCGAGAACACCGGAGTGATCAGAAAGCCGATCAGCGATGCTGCCATGACTGCGCCCAGCACCGCCGGCAGGCCCCCGCCGCCCTGGCTGCCGAGAATCGCGCCCATGGTGGCCACGCCAGCGAACGACACGCCCTGCACCAGTGGCAACTGGCAGCCGAAGAAGGGTAGTCCGAGTGTCTGCAACAGCGTGGCCAGCCCGCCAGCGAACAGTGACGCGGCAATCAGCAGGCCGATCTCCGCCGGGGCCAGGCCGGCGGCCTGACCCAGGATCAGTGGCACGGCGACGATCCCTCCGTACATGGTCAGGACATGCTGCAGGCCATAAGCCAGGTTGGCACCAAGCCCGAGGTTTTCGTCCTCGGGGCGCTTGGCAGGAGACGTGCTGGTGGACGTAGTCATTGGAGCAGGCTCTCTGTTTATTGTTGTGCCGATACTGTAGACAGCTCCGACAAAATATTGCCAGACAAATTGTATACAATATTTTGATCTGGGCAGCCGCAGATCCGGCAGGGCGGTGTCTCTGACCGCAATGCAGATAGCGTTCCAACATGGGAAAGGCGATTTAGAAGGGTGTGTACAAAAAGCTCGGCAGCCCGTGAAAAGCTGTCTAGGTAGGCAGGAAATGCGGGTCGGTCATGTTCTTAGCAAGCTAAAAGATTTCAATCTTCGATAAGTTCGCGCAGCTCGCGCATCATTTCGGTGCTGTCGGCCAGGTTCAGTTCCACAAGACGGTGCAGATGGGTCATCGAGTCAACGTCTATATAGAGGCAGACGAAACCCAGCCGAGTGGGTTCTTCGTGGCGTAATTCCACCTGCATGCGGACTTTGACCTCTTTGTCGAGGTGGATGAGCGCATCGAAATCCTGCGTCAGGTCGGCGTCCCAGGGCGCTGGCCGCTCGATCAGCAGGCCTTTGAGCGACAGGTCGAGCAGTTTCACTGGCCAGTGCCGGTCGCCCTGGCGCAGTTCGGTGGGGGCGTCGAAGTCAATGCGCTGGAAGCGCCTGCGCTCGTCAGTTCCAGAGGGATGGGTCATGGCGGATCCTCGTCAGTTGATCTGACTATAGACCAGCCACGCTTGTTGCGGCCTGGCGGCGACTGATGCGATTCAGCCTGCGTGCCCTACCGGGTGCTGGGTTGTTCTGCGTGCTGGCGCGGCGTGGGGGTGACCAGCGGCTCCTTGCGGGCCTGCAGCGCGAACAGAATCCCTGCCGCCAACAGCACGAGCAAGCCGATTTGTATGGCCCGGATACGGTTCTTCATTGCGACATCTCTGTCTGATCAGCGATGTCGAAATATTCGGGCGGCCAGGGCTACGGCACAACTGGTAGAAATATCAGGTCGCTTTGCGCACCCTGCCCGCGCCGCTCTAGGGCGGCGCGGGCAGGGTGCAATTCGATATGGTAAAGCTGGCAAGCAGGCCCTAGACTCAGTGAGCTGTCTATTCCAACCACTTAGCTGGAAGCATGCCATGAATAACAATAACAGCCTGCTACGTCACATTCCGTGGCTGGCGCTGGCAGTCATAGGAGCCTGTGCGCTGGGTGTGGTCGCCCTGCGTCGCGGTGAAGCCATCAACGCCTTGTGGATCGTGGTTGCGGCTGTGGCCATCTACCTGGTCGCCTACCGCTACTACAGCCTGTTCATCGCCACCAAGGTGATGCAACTCGATCCGCGCCGGGCTACCCCGGCGGTACTCAACAACGATGGCCTGGACTACGTCCCGACCAACAAGCACATCCTCTTCGGTCACCATTTCGCCGCCATCGCTGGCGCCGGCCCGCTGGTCGGTCCGGTGCTCGCCGCGCAGATGGGCTACCTGCCCGGTACGCTCTGGCTGATTGCTGGCGTTGTACTGGCAGGGGCCGTGCAGGACTTCATGGTCCTGTTCCTCTCCACCCGCCGTAACGGCCGTTCGCTGGGCGACATGGTGCGTGAGGAAATGGGCCGCATTCCGGGCACCATCGCCCTGTTTGGCTGCTTCCTGATCATGATCATCATCCTCGCGGTGCTGGCGCTGATCGTGGTCAAGGCCCTGGCCGAGAGCCCGTGGGGCATGTTCACGGTGATGGCGACCATCCCGATCGCCATGTTCATGGGCATCTACATGCGCTTCATCCGCCCGGGTCGCATTGGCGAGATTTCGCTGATCGGCGTGGTGCTGCTGCTGGCATCGATCTGGCTGGGTGGCGTGATCGCGGCCGATCCGGTGTGGGGCCCGGCGTTCACCTTCACCGGCGTGCAGATTACCTGGATGCTGGTCGGCTATGGCTTCGTCGCCGCCGTGTTGCCGGTGTGGCTGGTGCTGGCACCGCGTGACTACCTCTCGACCTTCCTCAAGATCGGCACCATCATCGGCCTGGCCATCGGTATCCTGATCATTGCGCCTGAGCTGAAGATGCCGGCCCTGACCCAGTTCACCGACGGTACGGGGCCTGTGTGGAAGGGCACCCTGTTCCCGTTCCTGTTCATCACCATCGCCTGCGGCGCGGTGTCCGGCTTCCATGCCCTGATCAGCTCGGGCACCACGCCCAAGCTGCTGGACAACGAAACCAACGCCCGCTACATCGGCTACGGCGGCATGCTGATGGAGTCGTTCGTCGCCATCATGGCCATGGTCGCTGCTTCGGTGATCGAGCCGGGTGTGTACTTCGCCATGAACAGCCCGGCCGCCGTGGTCGGTGCCGACGTCGTGTCGGTGGCGCAGACCGTCAGCAGTTGGGGCTTCACCATCACCCCCGAGCAGCTCGAGGCTACTGCCCGTGACATCGGCGAGCACACCATCCTGGCGCGTGCCGGTGGTGCACCGACGCTGGCGGTGGGGATCGCGCAGATCCTCCACCAGGTACTGCCGGGTGAGAACACCATGGCCTTCTGGTACCACTTCGCGATTCTGTTCGAGGCGTTGTTCATCCTGACCGCCGTGGATGCCGGTACCCGTGCCGGGCGCTTCATGCTGCAGGACCTGCTGGGCAGCTTCGTGCCGGCGCTCAAGCGCACCGAGTCGTGGACGGCCAACCTGATCGGCACCGCCGGTTGCGTGGCGCTGTGGGGCTACCTGCTGTACCAGGGCGTGATCGACCCGCTGGGGGGTATCAACACCTTGTGGCCGCTGTTCGGTATCTCCAACCAGATGCTGGCCGGTATCGCGCTGATGCTCGGCACCGTGGTATTGATCAAGATGAAGCGCGAGCGCTATATCTGGGTCACCTTGCTGCCGGCGCTGTGGCTGCTGATCTGCACCACTACCGCAGGCCTGATCAAGCTGTTCGACCCGAACCCTGCGGTCGGCTTCCTGGCCCTGGCCAAGAAGTACAGCGCCGCGCTGGATGCCGGTCAGGTCCTGGCACCGGCCAAGGACATCGGCCAGATGCAGCACGTGATCTTCAACGCCTACACCAACGCCGGTCTCACGGTGCTGTTCCTGGTGGTGGTGTTCAGCGTACTGTTCTTCGCCATCAAGGTCGGCATCGCCGCCTTGGGTCGCAAGGAGCGCAGCGACAAGGAAACCCCGTTCCAGGCCCTGCCTGACGCTTGAGAGGATTGCAGCGATGTTCAACGACCTGGGTCGGCTGGGTAAGTATCTGGGGCAGGCTGCCCGACTGATGGTTGGTATGCCCGACTACGACACCTATGTCGAGCACATGCAGAACAAACATCCGGACAAGCCGGTGATGAGCTACGAGGACTTCTTCAAGGAGCGCCAGGAAGCTCGTTATGGCGGCAAAGCCGGCCCGAAGTGCTGTTGAACCTGCACCCTGCTTGAACCTGTGGGAGCCCGCGCAATCGGGCTCCCACAGTCATTTTCGGCTTCAATGGAGGCAAACGCGTGCATACCCCCATTCCCGTCACCGTGCTCACTGGCTTTCTCGGTGCTGGCAAGACCACCCTGCTCAAGCATATGCTCAAGGCCGAGCATGGCCTGAAGATCGCCGTGATCGAGAACGAATTCAGCGAGGCGGGCATCGACAGCCAGCTGCTGGGCGACGAACCGGTACAGGTGATGACCCTGGCCAACGGTTGTGTGTGCTGCAGCATCCATGGCGACCTCACCCGTGCCCTGTACCTGCTGCTCGAACGCCTGGATGCCGGTGAAATCGCCTTCGATCGTCTGGTGATCGAGTGCACCGGCCTCGCCGACCCGGCGCCAGTGGCGCAGACCTTCTTCATTGACGAGGAGCTGCGCGAGCGCTATATCCTCGACGGCATCATCACCCTGGTGGACGCCAAGCATGCCGAGTTCCACCTGACCCAGACCATCGCCCAGGCCCAGGTCGGGTTTGCCGATCGCCTGCTGCTGAGCAAGACGGACCTGGTCGAAGCAGACGTGGTCGACGCGCTGCGCGAGCGTTTGGCACGGATCAATGGCCGTGCACAGATTCGCGTGGTCGAGCATGGCCGTATCGACCTGGCCGAGCTGCTCGATGTGCGCGGTTTCAATCTCAACCCGGACTTGGGACTGAGCCCGAGGCCGACCCTGCGCCCGGTGCTCAAGCCCGCGACCCCGGACCGTATCTCCACCCTTGTGCTGCGCACGGAAAAGCCGCTGGATATCGATCGGCTCAGCGACTTCATGAACGAGCTGCTGGAAGAGCACGGCAAGCAATTGCTGCGCTACAAGGGAGTACTGAACATCGCAGGCGAGGACCGCCGGCTGGTGTTCCAGGGCGTGCTCAAGCTGTATGGCTTTGACTGGGATGCCGAGTGGAAGGAGGGCGAGGCGCGCGAAAGCGTGATGGTGTTCATCGGTGATGAGCTGCCGCAAGACAGCATACGCGAGGGTTTTGCCGCCTTGGCCGGCTGACAGGGCTGCAAGACATCAGCAAAAAGCCCGGCACAAGGCCGGGCTTTTTCACATCAGGCGATTGCCAATCAGTTGCCGTACACCGGCAGCTTCTTGCAGATGGCCTTGACCTTCTCGCGAACGGCGTCGATCACCGCTTCGTTGTTCAGGTCAGCGAGGATGTCGCAGATCCAGCCGGCCAGCTCGCGGCACTCGGCTTCCTTGAAACCACGGGTGGTGACGGCTGGGGTGCCGAAGCGCAGGCCCGAGGTGACGAACGGCGAACGTGGGTCGTTCGGGACCGAGTTCTTGTTCACGGTGATGAAGGCTTTGCCCAGTGCGGCGTCAGCGTCCTTGCCCGAGATTTCCTGCTTGATCAGCGACAGCAGGAACAGGTGGTTTTCGGTGCCGCCGGAAACGACGTCGAAGCCACGCTCGATGAACACGCTGGCCATGGCCTGGGCGTTCTTCACCACTTGCTGCTGGTAGGCCTTGAACTCAGGCTGCAGCGCTTCCTTGAAGCAGATCGCCTTGGCGGCGATGACGTGCTCCAGCGGGCCACCCTGGGCGCCCGGGAAGACTGCGGAGTTCAGCTTCTTCTCGATGTCGGCGTTGGCGCGGGCCAGGATCAGGCCACCACGTGGACCACGCAGGGTTTTGTGGGTGGTGGTGGTGACCACGTCGGCGAATGGTACTGGGTTCGGGTAGACGCCAGCGGCGACCAGGCCTGCGACGTGGGCCATGTCGACGAACAGGTAGGCACCGACTTTGTCGGCGATTTCGCGGAAGCGGGCGAAGTCCAGGACCTGCGAGTAGGCGGAGAAGCCGGCGACGATCATCTTTGGCTTGTGCTCGACAGCCAGGCGCTCGACTTCGTCGTAGTCGATCAGGCCGTTGCCGTCTATGCCGTACTGGACGGCGTTGTACAGCTTGCCCGAGGAGCTGACGCTGGCGCCGTGGGTCAGGTGACCGCCGTGGGCCAGGCTCATGCCCAGGATGGTGTCACCAGCCGACAGCAGGGCCAGGTAGACAGCAGCGTTGGCTTGCGAGCCAGCGTGCGGCTGGACGTTGGCGTAGTCGGCACCGAACAGTTCCTTGGCGCGGTCGATGGCCAGCTGCTCGACGACGTCGACGTACTCGCAACCGCCGTAGTAGCGCTTGCCTGGGTAGCCTTCGGCGTATTTGTTGGTCAGAACCGAGCCCTGGGCCTCCATGACCGCTGGGCTGGTGTAGTTTTCCGAAGCGATCAGCTCGATATGCTCTTCCTGGCGCAGGGCTTCTTGCTGCATGGCTTCGAAGAGCTCGGCGTCGTACTTGGCAATGGTCAAATCACGGCTGAACATGGCGGTCCTCAAGGATCGGGGCTGAATTGGGATGGCATTCTAACCGATTGGGTCGGGGCTGGCATATGAAGTGGCATCAAGTCGCGGACCAATGGGCTTCATGTTGCAGGCCGCGCGGGGACTGGGCTGAGACAGGGCGCTAGTTGACTCCGAAGTCCGTTTTTCGATGCCTGGTGGAGGCTGGATTGGTGTCCAGCTTCTTGGGGGCGGTCCACCCTGTGGGAGCGGGTTTACCCGCGAACACGGGCGTAGCCCGTGCCAGGCGGCGCGGTGTCCTTTTCGCGGGCAAGCCCGCTCCTACAGGGACTGCGTGGCGGCACGATCACTGGAACATGAACAAGGTTTCGTTGCTGAACTGCGCCTCGAACTGGTTGGCCGGCATCGGGCGGCCGAACAGGTAGCCCTGGACTTCGTCGCAGCCGTGCTCGCGCAGGAACTCCAGCTGTTCATGCGTCTCCACGCCTTCGGCGATCACCGCCAGGTTGAGGCTGTGGGCCATGGCGATGATCGCCCGTGCGATCTGCGCATCCTGCTCGCCTTCGGGCAGGCCGTCGACGAAGGTACGGTCGATCTTCAGCACGTCGATGGGGAACTGCTTGAGGTAGTTGAGCGATGAATAGCCCGTGCCGAAGTCGTCCACCGCGATGCTCAGCCCCAGGTTCTTCAGGCTGTCGAGGATCTGCATGGCCTCGTTGACCTCGCGCATCAGGATACTCTCGGTCAGTTCCAGCTCCAGGCACGCCGGCGGCAGGCCGGTCTCCTCAAGAATAGTGGCGATCCGCTTGCCCAGCTGGCCGTCGGAGAATTGCCGGGCCGAGATGTTCACCGACACCTTCGGCACCCGCACCTTGGCCTTGTGCCAGGCCTTGAGCTGGCGGCTGGCCTCGCGCAACACCCAGTCGCCGACGTCGACTACCAGGCCCAGTTCCTCGATCACCGGGATGAAGTCGCCCGGCGGCACCAGGCCGCGGCGTGGATGGCGCCAGCGCAGCAGCGCCTCGGCGCCGGTCAGGCGCTTGCCGTCGCCGCTGAACTGCGGCTGGTAGTAAAGAATGAACTCGTTCTGCTCCAGGGCGTGACGCAGGTCGCTTTCCAGCTCCAGGCGTTCCAGGGCGCTGGCGTTCATGTCGGCCTGGTAGAACTGGAAGTTGTTCTTGCCGCGCTCCTTGGCGTGGTACATCGCCGTGTCGGCGTTCTTCATCAGCTGGCTCAGCTCGTTACCGTCCTGCGGGCTGAGGGCGATGCCGATACTGGCGGTGACGAAGAACTCGCGACTCTCCAGCACGAATGGCCGCACCAGGCTGGCGAGGATATTCTCGGCGACGTGAATGGCGCGGTTCAGCGCCATTTCACGGCTGGTACGCGACTGCAGCAGCAGGGTGAACTCGTCGCCGCCCATGCGCGCCACGGTGTCGTCTTCATCGACACAGGCCAGCAGGCGCTCGGCCATGTCCTTGAGCATGCGATCGCCGGCGGCGTGGCCGAGGGAGTCGTTGATCGGCTTGAAACGGTCAAGGTCGAGGAACATCAGCACCACCCACGACTTGTGCCGCTCGGCCTGCTGCAATGCCGTGTGCAGACGGTCCTGGAACAGGGTGCGGTTGGGCAGGTGGGTGAGGGCGTCGTAGTACGCGAGGCGGTGGATGCGCTGCTCGCTGGCCTTGCGCTCGCTGATGTCGGTGAAGAAACACACATAGCTGGCAAGGTCGCGCTCATCGTCAAGCACCGCGGTGATGCCGACCCAGGCCGGATAGTGCTCGCCGCTGCGGCGCTTGAGCCACACTTCACCTTCCCAGGTGCCGCGTTGGTTCAGTTGCTTGAGCACATAGCCCAGGTGCGCGTCCTGCTGGCCTTCGACGGTGAGCATGTTCGGGCGCTGGTCGAGTACTTCATCGGGCGCATAGCCGCTGACCCGGCTGAAGGCCTCGTTGACCTGGACGATGTAGCCCGCCGGGTCGGTGATCAGGATCGCCGAGGTCGAGTGCTCGAATACCGTCGCGGCCATGCGCAGGTCTTTCTCGGCGCGTCGTTGCTGGCTGATGTCGCGCGCTACCCCAAGGACGCCTTCGAAGCGCTCGTGGTCGTCCCACACCAGCACCAGGCGCAGCTCGATGGGTATCTTGCGACCGTCGGCACGCAGGCAGTCGAACAGGAACACCTGGGTCGGCAGCTGGCTGCGCAACTGGCGCAGTTGCTCGCGGTCGTCCAGCGCCTTGCTGACCCGCTCCATGAGCGTCTGCATGCCGCTGAGCTGGGAGGGGTTGGCGATGATCGATGGCCAGCCGTTGTCGAAGATGTAGTCCACCGAGTAGCCCAGCACCGTCTGCACCGAGGGGCTGATGTAGTTGAGCTGCAGTTGGTTGTCGGTGGAGAAGATCACGTCACTGATGCTTTCGGCGAGCATCCGGTAGCGCTGCTCGCTGTCACGCAGCGACTGGCTGGCCTCGATCTGCACCGTGACATCCTTGCCCACACCGATGATCCGCGTGACCTGGCCTTCGCCATCACGGGCCAGGACCTGCTCGCGGATGTCGTAGCAGCGCCAGCCGCCGTCGCGGTGGCGGAAGCGCAGTTGGCAGTGCAGTGATTGGCTGTGACCGCTGTCGCGCTGTTGCTGGCGCAGGCTGCGGTAGTGCTCGGCATCCTCGGGGTGCAGCAGCAGCTCCCAGAAGTGATCGCCCATCTGCGCAAGTTCCGAGCGGTCGTAGCCCAGGGTTTGTCCCAGGTGGCGATTGCTGAAGATCATGCGTCGGTTGTGCACGTCCTGAACGTAGAGCTGGTCGGGTACGGTACGCACGACGTCCGACCAGAAGCTTTCACGTTCGAGCAGCGACAGTTCGACCTGCTTGCGGCTGGTGATGTCGCTGATGCTGAGGATCACGGCCTGGTAGTCGCGCCGCTGCTGGGGCAGGCGGGCCATCAGCCACAGGTGCAGCTCGCCACCCAGTGGCGCGGGCAGGCGTACTTCGAGCTCGAACTGTGCGCGCTGCTCGATCAGCGCGTCGAGCAACTGCATGCCGATGCTCTCGCGGCCGTCGCCGCTACCCTCGATCAGCCGTTGCCAGGCACCCTCGTTGCAGGTCACGTTGAGCAACTGGCGTGCAACTTCGTTGATCTCGGTGATCTTCAGTTCCTGCAGCAGGTTGCGCCGCAGGCCCGGTTCCAGTGCCAGGCTTTGCTTGAGTGCGGCGAGGTTGCGCAGGTGGTAGCGATCGAGCTGGCCGGGCAGGCTCGACAGGTCGAGCACGCACAGGGCCACGCCGGTGCTCTCGAAGATATCCTGATAGCGCCGGCGGTCTTCCTGCAAGGCACGCTGGCGACGGCGCATGTTGATCAACGCCAGGCCCGGCAGCAGGGCGCAGAACAGCACCAGCAAACTCTTGCCCAGCAGCGCGGGCAACAGTTTCTCGCGGGCCGAGGTCGGGTCGTACAGGCCGCGGACCTGCCAGGTACTGTTGTCGATGAAGGCCAGCAGCACGCTGTGCAGCGCCGATGGGTTGGCGTGGGCGACACCGCTGCGCTCGATCACCGCGCCGTCACGGCTGTTTTCCAGCAGCCAGAGCGGGTGGATCGGCGTGTTGAGCTTGCTGGTCAGCTCCTGGTAGTAGTCGGTGGACAGGCGCAGCAGCCAGTAGCCGCGGTCCTGTTCGGCGGGCTGGCGCAGCAGCAGGTAGACCAGCTGGTTGTCGCTCGAATTGCCATAGAAGTAGGCATTACCCTGGTTCAGGCGCACCAGGCCGTCGATCGTTTGACGGTCCGGGCTGTCGCGCAGGCTGTCGCCGCGGATCTGCCCATTGCTGTCCAGCCAGGCCAGGCCGCGCAAGGCCGGCAAGCGTCCCCTGAGGGTCTGCAGCAGCGCCGGCAACGCCGCCGGTGACGGTGGCTTGACGTAGGGCTGCACCAGATTCATGGCTTGCTGCGCCTTGAGCGCCATGTTCAGGGTGAGGTGGTCGGCCAGTTCCGCACTCGTCGCCACGCTTTGCTGGCGCAGGTCGGCCTGTGTGTGGCGGAACTGCGAGAACAGTTGCCAGAACAACAGACCCAGCAGGACCAGGGCCAGCAGAGCAAGCGCACCCTTGAGCGAGCCTCGCAACGAAGCAGACGGCGCAGGGCGCTGGATGGGCGGTTGGGTGAAGTTGGTCAAGCGTTGGTCCTGCGATTGGGCTGGCGAAGGCAGGGGAGATCATGCACGCGGCATGCCGCCGTGGCGCACTATAAGGCCGGACATACGAAAGCGGCTAGGTTCAACCTCATATGTATCTGCACTCGCCCATACTGCGTTGAAACGGAGCGAGCAATGCTCATGTACTTCAGTACACTGGGCTTGCTCGCTCCGTTTCGCCTTGTCTGGCCTTCGCGCAGACACATTTTCAGACTGACCCTAGCATGCCTTGGATTATGGCAAAGTGCCAGTCCATATGTCGCCGATCCAGTGCTGACCGTGCATTCGGCAACCCGCTTCCACCTGTGCGAGAATGCCGGCCGTTTCATAGTCAATGCATCGGAGAAGTACGGTTTGGTTACTCACTATTCCACCAATGGCCTCGATTCCGCCTGTGGGCGCAGCAGTCAGACCCTGGTCAGCACTGCCGTGGCCGACGACGTATCCTGCAAGTCCTGCCAGCGCTCGTTCACCAAGCCCGACGCCGCGGCTGCGCAGCGCAAGACACCCTCGCTGGCCGAGCTGCGCAAGTCGGCCAAGGTTGCTGTCGAGCCTGTCGCGGCGGCGGTCGTCACGGCCGATTTGGAGCCCGCTGCCAAGGTTGTGAACAAGTCGGCGAGCAGGTCGGTCCAGACCCCTGCCCGTGCCGGCGGTTTCAGCACCAAGGCTGCCTGGGCCGCGCGCCTGGCCGAACAGAGCGGGCAGTCTCGCCTGCCGCGCGGCATGGGCAAGCAACGCCACGTCTGAGTCACGCTGCTTGTGGTGGCGAGGCTTGCCTGCGAAAAAGCCCCTGCGCTGTCTGGCACCCGCCAAGCCGGTGTTCGGGGCCAGGCCTATCGATCTGTTACCCGTTCGTCATTGAACGCCTGGCCCTCGATCGCGATGCGCCTGGCATACCCGACGCCCCATACCAACGCCCGGCTCATGTTTTCGCCCGGGCGTTGGACATAGGCTTGTTCGTATAACGCCGAGCCATCGGCGCGATAGACACCGATGAACAACTGTGTCGCCCCCGTACGCGACAAGCGTGCCTGCACTTCAAGGCAGGCTCCGGTGTTCAGTGTCTCCTCATGGATTTGGTGGTGCAGGATCGGGTCGTACCACTGTCGATAGGTTTTGCCTCTTTTTTTCATGTGTCTACCCTCTGCATTGTTGTCAGCGGTAGATCACTTCCTGTGCGTATTCCGTCCAATTCGAACGGCACCATCGGACAGTCGGCAGACTTGTACAAATAGTCCTTGTTTGTACACCTAAGTTGTCGTCAATCCATAAATCCAAACCCATTCCTGATTGTCATTGGACAAGACTTTCGGGCCGTTGATAAGCGTGGCTGATATGCCCGCTCGCCAGGTTTGTGTCTACAAGATTAAAGACTCAAGTTCATTAGAGCCTTTCGTCCCCGCATTCAAAATCTTTTGCACGATGAGCCGTTTGCCCCCGGTCACTCATTTACACAGACCGTTCTGTGTAACTAACGACATGAGGTGTCAATCATGGCTAACAATCAAGACAATCGTGGCAATCAGGGTGGTAATGCCAACACCAATCCGGGCAACTTCGCCAACGATCGCGAAAAAGCCTCCGAAGCGGGACACAAAGGCGGCCAGGTGTCCGGGGGCAACTTCAAGAACGATCCGGAACGCGCTTCCGAAGCAGGCCACAAAGGTGGACAAGCATCCGGTGGCAACTTCAAGAACGATCCTGAACGTGCCTCCGAAGCTGGCCATAAGGGAGGCCAGGTGTCGGGCGGCAACTTCGCCAATGATCGTGAGAAAGCCTCCGAAGCGGGGCGTGTCGGTGGACAGCATAGCCACGGCGGCGGTCGCAAGAGTGACGACAACCGCTAGCCATCCGTGAAAAGCGCAAGGGCAGCCGAGCTGCCCTTATGCGTTGATGAGGACCCGCTTATGTTCATGCACAACAAACGATTGCAGTACACCGTGCGCGTGGCGCAACCCAATCCCGGCCTTGCCAATTTGCTCCTGGAACAGTTCGGAGGCCCACAGGGTGAGCTGGCTGCAGCCATGCGCTATTTCACCCAGGCTGTCAGTGAGGACGATCCAGGACGCAAGGACATGCTCTATGACATTGCGACCGAAGAACTCAGCCACCTGGAGATCATCGGTTCGATCGTGGTGATGCTCAACAAGGGGGCCAAGGGCAACCTGGCCGAAGGCATAGAGAGCGAGGGCGAGCTTTACCGCTCGCTGACCGGCGCCGGCAACGACTCCCACATCACAAGCCTGTTGTATGGGGCTGGGGCGCCGCTGGTGAATTCCGCCGGCGTACCCTGGAGCGCAGCCTACATCGATACCATTGGCGAACCGACTGCCGACCTGCGTTCGAACATTGCCGCCGAGGCTCGCGCCAAGATTGTCTACGAACGGCTGATCAACGTCACCGATGATCCTGGCATCAAAGATGCGCTGGGTTTCCTGATGAGTCGCGAGATCGCCCACCAGATGTCGTTCGAAAAGGCGTTGCATGCCATCCAGCCAAACTTTCCACAAGGCAAGCTGCCGGGAGACCCTGAACTCAATCGCACCTACTTCAATCTGTCCAAAGGCGGTGAAATGCGCGGGGCGTGGAACGAGGGACAAGACTGGGTCTACGTCGACGAACCCCAGCCTGCAGTGGACGGCGGCGATGGATCGGCCAGTGTCCAGCTCGACGAAACCAGTGCGCAGATTGTCGAGGCAATGAAACTCCGTACTCAGTCGAATCCAGAGGCGCAACCTTTGACCGGGGCGGAGCTCGGCAAGGTCAACAATGGACAGCAATGAGAACACCCCGCGCCGGAGATGATTCGGCGCGGGGCGCTGGTCAACGCTTGGCTTCGGTGTCTGGGGGGGTGATCGGGCCGGGAACGCGCGGGTCACCTTTGGCAAGTGGTCCTTCAGCCATTCAGTCATGGCCACTTCTTCCTTGAGAGTTGAGCAGCAGGCTTGCGCAGTGGCTCTCCCTTCGACCGCAACCCTATGTGGACCGCCCCGCAAGCGCTGCCGCGGGCGTTTGGCCAGCGACATGAGACCTCTTTTCAGACAGGGCACATCGTACCCAGCAAGCGAATTTGCGCTGAACGCCCTTAAAGCTCGACAATGGCCCATTTTGCAAAGCTGGCCAGGTAGTTGTCAGTTTTATTCACGTTTGTGCAAGAGGTCCTCAGAATGGCTCAATACGTCTACACCATGCATCGGCTGAGCAAGGTCGTGCCGCCGAAGCGGGAAATTCTCAAGAACATCTCCCTGTCGTTCTTCCCCGGCGCCAAAATCGGCGTACTGGGCCTGAACGGCGCCGGTAAGTCCACGCTGCTGCGGATCATGGCGGGTGTCGACAAGGAATTCGATGGCGAAGCCCGTCCGATGCCCGACATCAATGTCGGCTACCTGCCGCAGGAGCCCCAGCTGGACGCGAGCAAGACCGTGCGTGAAGTGGTCGAGGAAGCGGTCAGCGTGATCAAGGACGCCCAGGCGCGCCTGGACGAGGTCTACGCGGCCTACGCCGACCCGGATGCCGACTTCGACAAGCTGGCCGCCGAGCAGGCCAAGCTCGAAGCCATCCTGCAGGCCGCCGACGGCCACAACCTGGAGCGTCAGCTGGACGTCGCCGCCGATGCCCTGCGCCTGCCGGCCTGGGATGCGAAGATCGAGCACCTGTCCGGTGGCGAGAAGCGCCGTGTGGCGCTGTGCCGCCTGCTGCTGTCTGCCCCCGACATGCTGCTGCTGGACGAACCGACCAACCACCTGGACGCCGACTCGGTAGCCTGGCTGGAGCGCTTCCTGCACGACTTCCCCGGCACCGTGGTGGCCATTACCCACGACCGCTACTTCCTCGACAACGTCGCCGGCTGGATCCTGGAACTGGACCGCGGCGCGGGCATCCCGTACGAAGGCAACTACTCGGGTTGGCTGGAAGCCAAGTCGGAGCGTCTGGCGCAGGAATCCAAGCAGCAAAGCGCCCACGAGAAAGCCATGAAAGAGGAACTGGAGTGGGTGCGCAAAGGCGCCAAGGCTCGCCAGTCCAAGTCCAAGGCCCGTCTGCAGCGTTTCGAAGAGATGCAATCGCAGGAATTCCAGAAGCGCAGCGAGACCAACGAGATCTACATCCCGGCAGGTCCGCGCCTGGGCGACAAGGTCATCGAGTTCAAGAATGTCTCCAAGGGCTATGGCGATCGCGTGCTGATCGACAACCTGTCGTTCTCCATGCCAAAAGGCGCCATCGTCGGCGTTATCGGTGGTAACGGTGCCGGTAAGTCGACCCTGTTCCGCATGCTGATGGGCAAGGAGCAGCCGGACTCGGGCAGCATCGAGATCGGTGAAACCGTGCAACTGGCCTGCGTCGACCAGAGCCGCGAGGACCTGGACGGCAGCAAGACCGTGTTCCAGCAGATCTCCGACGGTTCCGACCAGATTCGCATCGGCAACTACGAGATCCCGTCGCGTACCTACGTGGGCCGCTTCAACTTCAAGGGCGGCGACCAGCAGAAGTTCGTCAAGGACCTCTCCGGTGGTGAGCGTGGCCGTCTGCACCTGGCGCTGACCTTGAAAGAGGGCGGCAACGTCCTGCTGCTCGACGAACCGTCCAACGACCTCGACGTCGAGACCCTGCGTTCGCTGGAGGAAGCCCTGCTGGACTTCCCGGGCGCCGCCATCGTGATTTCCCACGACCGTTGGTTCCTGGACCGTGTGGCGACCCACATCCTGGCCTACGAAGATGATTCGAACGTGGTGTTCTTCGAGGGCAACTACACCGAGTACGAAGCCGATCGCAAGAAGCGCCTGGGCGACGCTGCTGCCCAGCCGCATCGGGTACGGCACAAGAAGCTGGCGCAGTAAGCCGGTTTTCGTTGCACAAGGATGGGGCCCTCAGGGGCCCCATTTTTGTGCCTGGCTGGGAGCGGTGGTGGCTTCATTCGCGGGCAAGCCCGCTCCTGCAAGGGCTTGGAACTGCAAGCTTCCCTGTGGGAGCGGGCTTGCCCGCGACTGCCACACCGCGGTGACAATTTGTATACATTTATATAAAACGCACCAAAAAAATTCAGAAAAACGACATTTTGCCCTGTTCCAGTGCGATTGCTTCTTGATAGAGTCCGGGAAAAATCAATAAGTCCAATCCTCTTGGTGAGATGTCTACCATGATCGAATCCGTCGACCATTTCCTTGCACGCCTGAAGCAGCGTGACCCTGCCCAACCCGAATTCCACCAGGCCGTCGAAGAGGTGCTGCGCAGTCTCTGGCCATTCCTCGAAGCCAATCCCCACTACCTGCAGGCCGGCATTCTCGAACGCATGGTCGAGCCGGAGCGTGCGGTACTGTTCCGTGTGTCGTGGGTCGATGACCAGGGTAAGGTCCAGGTCAACCGCGGCTATCGCATCCAGATGAGCAGCGCCATCGGCCCGTACAAGGGCGGCCTGCGTTTCCATCCGTCGGTGAACCTGGGTGTGCTCAAGTTCCTGGCCTTCGAGCAGGTCTTCAAGAACTCGCTGACCTCGCTGCCCATGGGGGGCGGCAAGGGCGGCTCGGACTTCGACCCCAAGGGCAAGAGCGACGCCGAAGTCATGCGCTTCTGTCAGGCGTTCATGAGCGAGCTGTACCGCCACATCGGTGCTGACCTCGACGTGCCGGCCGGCGATATCGGTGTGGGCGCCCGTGAGATCGGCTTCATGTTCGGCCAGTACAAGCGCCTGGCCAACCAGTTCACCTCGGTGCTGACCGGCAAGGGTATGACCTACGGCGGCAGCCTTATCCGTCCTGAGGCCACCGGCTACGGCTGCGTGTATTTCGCCGAAGAGATGCTCAAGCGCAAGGGCCTGCGCATCGACGGGCGTCGCGTGGCCATCTCCGGTTCTGGCAACGTCGCCCAGTATGCGGCGCGCAAGGTCATGGACCTGGGCGGCAAGGTGATCTCGCTGTCCGACTCCGAGGGCACGCTGTTCTGCGAGGCCGGGCTGAACGACGAGCAGTGGGATGCGCTGTTGGAGCTCAAGAACGTCAAGCGCGGCCGCATCAGCGAGCTGGCCGAGCGTTTTGGCCTGGAGTTCCGCAAGGGCCAGACCCCGTGGAGCCTGCCGTGCGACATCGCCCTGCCGTGCGCCACGCAGAACGAACTGGACCTCGAGGATGCCCGCACACTGCTGAGCAACGGCTGCATCTGCGTGGCCGAAGGCGCCAACATGCCGACCACCCTGGAAGCGGTGGACGTGTTCATCGAGGCGGGTACCCTGTTTGCACCGGGCAAGGCGTCCAACGCCGGTGGCGTCGCGGTGTCGGGCCTTGAGATGTCGCAGAACGCCATGCGCCTGCTGTGGACGGCGGGTGAGGTGGACAGCAAGCTGCATGCGATCATGCAGTCGATCCACCATGCCTGCGTGCACTATGGCGAGGAGGCCGATGGGGCGGTCAACTACGTCAAGGGCGCGAACATCGCCGGCTTCGTGAAAGTGGCGGATGCCATGCTGGCGCAGGGCGTGGTCTGATTCGAGATCGTCGGGGCCGCTTTGCGGCCCAATCGCGGGACAAGCCCGCTCCCACAGGGATTGGGCTGGTCTTTAGATTTTGAGCAAGACAGTTGCTCGTACAGGAATCGCGATTGGGCTGCGCAGCAGCCCCTAACCCTCTCCCAGGATCTCGACCACCTCGATGGACAGATCCCCTGCAGGCCGCCGCCATACCACTTCATCCCCAGGCCCCGCGCCAAGCAGCGCCCGCCCCAGCGGTGAGCCCCAGTTGATCAGCCCCCGCGCTGCATCGGCCTGATCTTCCCCGACCAGCTGCACCCTGTGCTCCTCATCCTGCTCATCGACGAACCTCACCCGGCTACCGATCTGCACCTTGTCCTGCGAGGTTGCAGGTGGCACCACCTGGGCGCTCTGTACGCGTGCCCGGAAATAGCGCAGGTCGCGCTCGGTATCGGCCAGGCGCTGTTTGTCGGCATGCTCACCCTGGGCTTGCAGATCGCTGTGCAGGGCAATGAGCGCCGCCACGCGTTGCTGCAACTGTGCAAGCCCGCTGGCGGTGACGTAGTTGGGCTGGTCGCTGACCCGTCGCTCCACCGGCTGGCTGGCCTGGGCGGCGGCCTGGTCTTCGTTGACGAATGCTCGGCTCATGAACGGCCTCCTTGTTTCTGGAGACCATGGTGAGGGCTGTCGGGTTTCCCTGAATGTCTGGCTGCGACCTAATTGTGGCGATAGGCGCGCGCGGCACCGCGGTCTTTTTCCTGTTGCCAGTCGCGGTCACGCTCGTCCCAGTAGCGCTCTCGGTACTGGCGCGTGTCTTCGCTGTTCTGCATGGCATGGCACTGGCGAAAGCCGTCGTCCCAACCGCTTTCGTAGCGGCGGTCGTGGAGGTAGCGCGGCACGTCCTTGCGAAAATCACCGACCATCAGCCCGGCTGCCTGGCGGCCGCTGCTGCAGCCGTCCTGGAATCCATCGGCGTAGGCCGGTGGATAGCCCTGGTCGAGCATCTGCTCGTGGGTGGACTGGCAGCCGACCAGCAGCAGGGTTATCCACAGGGCGAACGCGTACCGCAACATAGACTCTGGACCTCCGGGTGATAGGGGAAGTCTAGGTCGCGAATTGTCGTGGCGATGTCAAAACGCCGTCGAAGGATTGCGCGTCATGATGCGAATCCCTGTGAGTGGTATCAGTACTGATACCACTTCAATTCGAGCATCACCTCGTTCTGCGCGGTGGCCAGGTGGCTGAACTCGCGCTTGGCGCTCAACCGCAGGCCCAGGTTCTGCGAAATCTCCCACTGCTGGTTCAGGCTCAGGCTGCGCCGCACTTCGCCATTGGTGAAGTAATCGCCTTTCGCCTCCAGGGTCATGTTGCCCAGCCCGTTGCGCCACAGCAGGCCGCCATTGAAACCGGCTGCCGGCGAGATGAACTCGGCGAAGTCGTTGTGGTGTTCGACCCGCACCGTACCGAGAGCGAAGCCCAGCAGGCCGTCGGCGAGCTGCCAGGTGCCACCGCCGCCACCGTTGACGTGGCTGACCAGCACCTCGTCGTCATGCTTGCCCGGCACCCGCTCGAGGCCGCCGGCCACCTGCCACGACCAGGGTTTGAGCAGCTCGTTGCGCGGGGTCAGTGAGCGGATGGTGGCCAGGTCGAGGCGTTGCACCTGCCAGTCGTTGCCCTCGTACTGGCGCAGCTTGAGCTGGAGAATCTCGATCTGTGCGCCGAGCGGGAAGCCGTAGGCGTTGTCGTTGAGGTCGTGGTAGGCCATGCGCAAGCCATACTCGGCGAAGGCGCGGTCTTCGCGGGTGCCGACACCCAACTGCCAGGTCCGCGACTGGTGACCGTCTTCAGGCAGGCCGGGGCGTTCGATCTGCAGCGGTGGCGGCGGGTTGCGGTTGATTGCCCGCAGCAGCTCGAAGCTGCGCCTGGCCTGTTCGGGGTCACGCTCCTGGCCGGTGGCGCGGTAGCGTTCCAGGCGATAGGCGGCATCTTGTACCAGGGCCTGGCGTTCGCGGGGCAGGGCGTTGAACGCGGGGCTCTGCAATTGCGCGGTGTCGGCGCTGACGGCCAATACCTGCTGTTTTTCGTGATGGTCCAGTGGCTCGGCGCGGGCCAGCAGCTCGCGTTCGCGCGATGGCCGGTAGCGCACATCGGACACCAGCCCCGACTGCTTGACGGCCTTGACCGTGTCGGTGGGGATGGCGGTGAGCGGGAACTGCGAGGTCAGGTCCAGCCCGGGGCGGGCGACCTGCAACAGCTCCAGCAGGCGGTAGGAGCAGTTCTCGTCGAAGAAGAAGTAGTCGAACTGCACCTGCTTGAGTTCCCAGACGTGCTCGACCATGCGCCCGGTCTCTTCAGGCGTCAGGTCCAGCTGGTACTCCCACAGGTCGCGGTTCTCCAGGCTGCGGTATTCGGAGAGTTTCTCCTGGTACGGCATCATCGCGAACAGCCCGGGGTAGCCGCCCATCAGGCCTTTCCAGGCGTAGAGGATGCTGTTGTCGCTGCCTTCGATATAGGCGCCGAAGTTGATCGCGTAGCTGAGCAGCGTGGTGTCGTTGCTGCGGGTGTCGGCCTTGTCGATGCGCAGCAGGGTATGGCCGAACATCGAGGACGGGCTGTTGAGGTAGGCCGCCGGGAAGATCAGCACCGCGCTGTGCGGTGCGACGTCGGCGTACCAGCGGCTGTATTCCTGGCAGTCCGGGGTCGGCAGGTCGCTGAGCTGCAGTTGCTCGCGCAGCCAGCGGGTGCGCGCCGGAAAGACGCATTGGGCGTGTTTGTCGCCCAGGCTGGCCGGGGCATACAGCGCATCGACCGTGGCCCGCAGTTCGCGATCCGGATGATGGGCGCCGTCCTCGGCGAGAAAGAATTTGTCGTCGTCCACATAACTGCGCCAACCGCCCAGCTTGGCGGTTTCGTAGTGACCCAGTGCGATCCAGTAGCGGTCGGCGGCCAACTGCTGCACGCGCGCCTCATCCAATGAAGGTGTCGCGTAGGCAGGGGCGCAGGCGCATAACGTCAGGTAGGCGAAGCGTTTGAGCATATCGGGCAACTACTTCTGAATGATGCCGAAGGGAGGCGGGCGAAACCCGCCCCGCAAGCGGGGCGGGCAGGGTCGAACTTACGCTTCGGTAGCGTATTTCGCCAGTTGCGGATCTTTTTTCAGGACCGCGATGGTGTTGTTGTGGACATCTTCGGCAGTGACGTTGGCGCTGCTGAAGATCTGCTGGAAGTGGTCGTGGGTGACCGAGGCGAAGTGCGCGCGGTCTTCGGGTTTGACGCCCAGTACCACGGCGTAGGTGGTCAGGGCTTCGCCCTGGCCCTGGGCCATGTCTTCGGACAGTTCGTTCATGGTGCCATTCATGGCCAGCCACGATTTACCGCCGTAGGTGAGCGCGGCCTTGGTGGAGCAGCCGTTGGTGCCGGAGGTCATGCCGAAGGTGGCGTTACCGGAGGTGCCGTTGGTGGTGGAGGCCAGGAAGTGCGCCGGAGTGCCGCGCTGGCCTTCGAACAGCAGGTTGCCCCAACCGCAGTTCGGGCCGCCTGGCGCTTCGGCCATGGCATTGATCGAAACCGCGGCGAACAAGGTACCCAGAAGAATCCGTTTCATAGCGTTATTCTCTTTTTCGATACGTATCAATGATCAGGGTTGTCTGGCAGTTCACTGCCAGGACGGGGAAGCGTTTTACCCACCCGCGCAGTTTGGAGTTTAGGCACGATCCAATAGTTGCGTAGTTGATTGCGAAAAAATCTTGGACAAACCTTTTTAACGCCTGCGACATAAAGTCCCGCGGAGCCTTGCAAGGCGCGCGCCCCCGGCGCCAGAATGCTGCGTATCCGCCCCGCCGAAGTAAGGAAACCCAATGCCCGATCCTGTTGCTGCGCGCCTGCGTCTCGCGCCCGAAGCCCTGACCCGGCGTTTTTCCCCCGAGCAGTTTGCCTTCACCAACACCGATGATCTGGAGCCGTTTCGCGGAGTACTGGGCCAGGAGCGTGCCGTCGAGGCCCTGCAGTTCGGCGTGGCCATGCCACGCCCTGGCTACAACGTCTATGTGATGGGCGAGCCGGGCACCGGCCGCTTCTCCTTCGTCAAGCGCTACCTCAAGGCCGAGGGCAAGCGCCAGCAGACCCCGGCTGACCGGGTCTACGTCAATAATTTCGAAGACACCCGCGAGCCGCGTGCGCTGGAGTTGCCGGCAGGCACTGCTGGCGAGTTCATCGCCGATATGAACGGTTTGATCGGCAACCTGCTGGCGACCTTCCCGGCGGTGTTCGAGCACCCGTCCTACCAGCAGAAGAAGGGCGCCATCGATCGCGCCTTCAACCAGCGCTACGACCGTGCCCTGGATGTGATCGAACGCGCGTCGCTGGAAAAGGACGTGGCGCTGTACCGCGACGCCAGCAATGTCGCCTTCACCCCCATGGCCGACGGCAAGGCGCTGGATGAGGCCGAGTTCGCCCAGTTGCCTGAAGAGGTCCGCGAGCAGTTCCACGAAGACATCGCCGAGCTGGAGGAGCGTCTCAACGAGGAGCTGTCCAGCCTGCCGCAGTGGAAGCGCGAGTCGAACAATCAGCTGCGCGAACTGAACGAAGAAACCATCACCCTGGCCCTGCAACCGCTACTGGCCCCTCTGTCGGAGAAGTACGCCGAGAACGCTGCGGTGTGCGCCTACCTGCAGTCGGTGCAGTTGAACCTGCTGCGCACCGTGGTCGAGCAACTGGTCGACGATGCCAAGACCGACGCGGTGGCGCGCAAGATGCTCGAAGAGCAGTACGCGCCAAGCCTGGTGGTGGGGCATCCGGTCAATGGCGGCGCGCCGGTGGTGTTCGAGCCGCACCCGACCTACGACAACCTGTTCGGTCGCATCGAGTACAGCACTGACCAGGGCGCGCTTTCCACTTCCTACCGCCAGCTGCGTCCCGGTGCATTGCACCGCGCCAATGGCGGCTTCCTGATCCTGGAAGCGGAAAAAATGCTGGGCGAGCCCTTCGTCTGGGATGCACTCAAGCGCGCGCTGCAGTCGCGCAAGCTGAAAATGGAGTCGCCGCTGGGCGAGCTGGGTCGCATCGCCACCGTCACCCTGACGCCGCAGATGATCCCGCTCAACGTCAAGCTGGTGATCATCGGCTCGCGTCAGCTCTACTACGCGCTGCAGGACCACGATTCGGACTTCCAGGAGATGTTCCGCGTCCTGGTCGACTTCGACGAAGACATGCCGATGGTCGACGAGAACCTCGAGCAGTTCGCCCAGCTGCTGCGTACGCGTACCAATGAAGAGGGCATGGCGCCGCTGACCAGCGATGCCGTGGCGCGCCTGGCGACCTTCAGCGCGCGCCTGGCAGAGAACCAGTCGCGGCTCTCGGCGCGTATCGGCGACCTGTTCCAGCTGGTCAGCGAGGCTGACTTCATCCGCCAGTTGGCCAACGACGAGATGACCGACGCAGGCCACATCGAGCGTGCGCTCAAGGCCAAGGCGACCCGCACCGGGCGGGTGTCGCAGCGGGTGCTCGATGACATGCTCGCCGGCATCATCCTGATCGACAGCGAAGGCGCTGCCATCGGCAAGTGCAACGGCCTGACGGTACTGGAGGTCGGCGATTCGGCATTTGGCATGCCTGCGCGGATCTCCGCCACGGTCTACCCGGGTGGTAGCGGCATCGTCGACATCGAGCGTGAGGTCAACCTCGGCCAGCCGATCCACTCCAAAGGCGTGATGATCCTCACCGGGTACCTGGGCAGCCGCTACGCCCAGGAATTCCCCCTGGCGATCTCGGCGAGCATTGCCCTGGAACAGTCCTATGGCTATGTGGATGGCGACAGTGCCTCGCTTGGCGAGGCCTGTACGTTGATCTCGGCGTTGTCGCGCACGCCGCTCAAGCAGTGCTTCGCCATCACCGGTTCGATCAACCAGTTCGGCGAAGTGCAAGCGGTGGGCGGGGTCAACGAGAAGATCGAAGGTTTCTTCCGCCTGTGCGAAGCGCGTGGCCTGACTGGCGAGCAAGGGGTGATCATCCCGCGCGCCAACGTTGCCACGCTGATGCTCGACGAGCGCGTGCTGCAGGCGGTCGAAGCCGGGCGCTTCCATGTCTATGCGGTGAGCCAGGCCGATGAAGCGCTGAGCCTGCTGGTGGGCGAGGATGCCGGGACGCCGGACGAGAAGGGCGAATTCCCTGAAGGCAGCGTCAACGCGCGGGTGGTCGAGCGTCTGCGGGTCATCGCCGAGATGATCAGCGAGGAAGAGATCAAGGAGGCCGAGAAGGAACGGCTGGAGGAGATGGTGGCCCAGGCCAAGCCGGCCTGAGTCAATAAACTGGCGCTGGCGGCCAAGTGCTACCGTTCAGCGCCGGTTTTCCAGCAATGCCCACCTGTCATCTATGCTGGAACTTAAGGAGTTTTCAGGGTTCAGGATGGAAACAGCCTGTCTTGCAGGCTGAACAAGGCTTCTCAGAGGGGACGCCGCCATGCGCAACCTCAGCCTCACCCGCCAGTGCCTTGGCCTGGTGACCCGCATCGAGTGCAGCATCCGTCCGCTGGCCGGCGACAACGGCATGTGGACCTTGCTGTTTGCCGCCGGCATGTCCGGTGAACAGCCTTCGGCGATCAAGGCACAAGGGCCGTTTCATGGGCCGATGGTGGCCGAATCGGTGATGAACGCCGTTGTCGACAGCTTGACCCTGCACGGCTACCAGGTGGCTGAAGACCCGCAGATCTGGTGCCTGCACCTGCAGGCGCAATTGCGGCGGATCAACGGAGAACGTTGCCGCAATATCGGGGACTACCAGTTCCGTCCGGATAATTGAAGAGGACTCTGCGGCAACCCGCCGCAGACTTTTGCTGTCATTGATGGCTGGCTATACTCGCGCACGCTTTTCCAGTCATCTCATGAGTCCCTATCCTCCATGGAACGTATTCTCGAAAACGCGATGTATGCCTCTCGCTGGCTGC
The DNA here is from genome assembly GCF_016624805.1 of Pseudomonas sp. S44. Classification (NCBI taxonomy): domain Bacteria; kingdom Pseudomonadati; phylum Pseudomonadota; class Gammaproteobacteria; order Pseudomonadales; family Pseudomonadaceae; genus Pseudomonas; species Pseudomonas sp. S44. Next base: position 32,639 of record NZ_JACVTY010000008.1, on the reverse strand, counting down.
TCGCACCCATCTATTTCGGCCTGTCGCTGGGCTTGCTGGCGCTGGCGCTGAAGTTCTTCCAGGAAGTGGTCCACGTCCTGCCCAACGTCTTCGCGCTGAGCGAAGCGGACCTGATCCTGGTGATCCTGTCGCTGATCGACATGTCGCTGGTCGGCGGCCTGTTGGTGATGGTGATGATCTCCGGCTACGAGAACTTCGTCTCGCAACTGGACATCGACGAGAGCAAGGAGAAGCTCAACTGGCTGGGCAAGATGGACTCTTCTTCGCTGAAGATGAAGGTTGCGGCGTCAATCGTGGCCATTTCCTCGATCCACCTGCTGCGCGTGTTCATGGATGCGCAGAACATCTCCACCGACTACCTGATGTGGTACGTGATCATCCACATGACCTTCGTGGTCTCGGCCTTCTGCATGGGCTATCTGGACAAGCTGACCAAGCATTGAGTCGGTGTCGCCCTTCTCGCGAGTTCGCCCGCGAGAAGGGCGACGTGCTTCCGACCGACGAGTGGCCCCTTGTCTAATCCCGGCTTCTGTACAAAAAATGAGCACTCATGTGGGCTTCCCACAGCGAGGTGCATCCATGAACCTGCATCAGCTCAATACCGAGGCCAGGGCCGGCCACGTCGATGAACTCAACCTGATCGCCATCGAAGGCGGCGATTACCTGCTCGAGGCCCGGATCAAGGGTCATGCCCATCCGTTGAACGATCCCCGTGGCGAGCGCCTGCGGGTGCACTCGGTCGAAGATGCTCGCTTGCTCCTGCAAGCCCTGCCCATGCTGTCGATGAACCTGGTGCACTGGTCGGTGCAGGATGAGATGTGCGGGATGGGCAGCCACCCGGAGGAAGACCTCAAGGTCCCGATATCCCAGCGTTCGGCCTGGTAGCTGCTTCGCGCGGCCCCAGTGTGCTAGGCTGCTTGCCCTTTTGACCAAGGGCGCGGATGCAGTGCGCCCTTAAGCGGAGCAAGCCAATGTCCGAACTCAACCTGTCCACCGACGAATCCCGCGTCAGCTACGGCATCGGCCGTCAGCTGGGCGGCCAGCTGCGCGACAACCCACCACCAGGCGTGAACCTGGAAGCGATTCTCGCTGGCCTGACCGACGCCTTCAACGGTGCCGACAGCCGTGTCAGCGAAGCCGACCTGTCTGCCAGCTTCAAGGTTATCCGCGAAGTGATGCAGGCCGAAGCTGCCGCCAAAGCCGAAGCTGCTGCCGCCGAGGGCAAGGCCTTCCTGGTCGAGAATGCCAAGCGTGACGGCATCACCACCCTGGCTTCGGGCCTGCAGTTCGAAGTGCTGACCGCTGGTAGCGGCGCCAAGCCGAGCCGCGAAGACAACGTGCGTACCCACTACCACGGCACCCTGATCGACGGCACCGTGTTCGACAGCTCATACGAGCGCGGCCAGCCTGCCGAATTCCCGGTAGGTGGCGTGATCGCTGGTTGGACCGAAGCGCTGCAACTGATGAACGCTGGCAGCAAATGGCGCCTGTACGTGCCGAGCGAGCTGGCCTATGGCGCGCAAGGCGTTGGTAGCATCCCGCCGCACAGCGTGCTGGTGTTCGACGTCGAGCTGCTCGACGTTCTGTAAGACTGCGTTGTCTTCATCGCGGGACCAGCCCGCTCCCACATGTGCCCTGCAGGCTCTAATGCGCAGGTTTACTGGTGGGAGCGGCTGTCTTGTTCAAAATCTAAAGACCAGCCCAATCCCTCTGGGAGCAGGCTGGTCCCGCGAAGAGGCCGGTAATGCCGGCCTCAATTCCAATCCGTTCCCCCTGGGCGCAACGCCCGCGCATAGCAGAACAGAAACAGATTCCTCACCAGCTCCTTCAGTACTCCAGGCTCACTCGAGTTCAGGCCGTTGAGGTCCAGGTCGCCCTGGTCACGCAGTTCGTCGAGTGCTTCTTCCTCGAGTACGGCACAGACTTCGCCGGTCTCGCGATGGAGGATGCGCAGGTAGGGATGGGGGCGGTCGAGCCAGGCGTCGATCAGGTAGGTCATGGCTATTCTCCTTGGAAAGCGTTCCAATGAGAATAATTCTTATTATCAAAATAGCAAGTGACTATTGGATTAATTCTGCCGAAGGGTGCAGATGATCCCGTTGCAGGATCTGTCAGGGCCACCCGAGGGCAGCCCTGCAAATAGCCTCAGACCTTGCGCACGAACTCGGACTTGAGTTTCATCGCGCCGATGCCGTCGATCTTGCAGTCGATATCGTGGTCGCCGTCGCACAGGCGGATGTTCTTGACCTTGGTGCCGACCTTGACCACCAGCGACGAGCCCTTGACCTTGAGGTCCTTGATCACGGTGACGGTGTCGCCATCCTGCAGGACGTTGCCGACCGAATCTTTTTTCACCACGTCATCGCTGGCCGTCTCGGCGTCGCCGCTGGCCGACCACTCGTGGGCGCATTCGGGGCAGATCAGTTGGGTGCCATCCTCGTAGGTGTATTCGGAGTTGCAGGCGGGGCAGGGCGGCAGAGTGCTCACTTCGGTTCCTTGGTGTACAGAGAGTTAAAGGCGCACATTGTATAAGGTTTTGCGGCGAAAATGTTTTTTGTCCGCACCAGAGCATTCGCGGGCAAGCCCGCTCCCACAGGACCCAAGTACATCAGGTCCTTTGTGGGAGCGGGCTTGCCCGCGAATGAAGACGACTCGATCTATCAGTGCGTACGCGCGACCGCAAACTCGCTCAGCTCGACCAGTGCATCACGGTATTCGCTTGCTGGCAGCACTTCCAGGCAGGCGATGGCGCGGGCGACGTAGTCGCGGGCCATCCGTGCGGTGTAGTCGAGTGCGCCGGAGGCTTCGACGGCAATGCGGATCTGCTCGAGGTCTTCCAGGCCGCCCTTCTGGATGGCCTGGCGCACCAGCGCCGCCTGCTCTGGTGTGCCTTCGCGCATGGTGTAGATCAGTGGCAGGGTGGGCTTGCCTTCGGCCAGGTCGTCGCCGACGTTCTTGCCCAGGGTTTCGGAGTCGCCCTTGTAGTCGAGCAGGTCGTCGACCAGCTGGAAGGCCACGCCCAGGTGGTCGCCGAAGGTGCGCAGGGCCTCGCGCTGTTCGTCGCTGGCGCCGGCCAGCGCTGCGGCGCTGTGGGTCGAGGCTTCGAAGAGCATGGCGGTCTTGCCGCGGATGACGTCCATGTACACCTCTTCGGTGGTGCTGGCATCACGCACGCGCGACAGCTGCAGCACTTCACCCTCGGCGATCACCCGGGTGGCCTTGGACAGGATCTGCATGACCGACATCGAGCCCAGTTCGACCATCATTTCGAACGAGCGCGAATAGAGGAAGTCGCCGACCAGCACGCTGGGGGCGTTACCCCACAGGGCATTGGCAGTGGAGCGGCCGCGGCGCATGCCGGACATGTCGACCACATCGTCGTGCAGCAGGGTGGCGGTGTGCAGGAATTCGATGGTCGCGGCCAGCAGGCGCAGGTCGTCGCCTTCACGGCCCAGGGCCTTGCCACACAGCAGCACCAGCAATGGGCGCAGGCGCTTGCCACCAGCGGATGTGATATAGTCGCCGATCTTCGATACCAGCGGCACGCGCGAGGTCAGCTGCTTCTTGATGATCTCGTCGACGGCGCTGAAATCGTCAGCTACCGCGCGGTAGAAGGATTGGGGTTGCATCGGCTGCTCCATTGAGGTTGCGCGGCATGCTAGGTCGCGGGTCCCGGTGTGTCAAGGCGCACTGCCTGCGCTGCGGGGCCGGTACTTGCAAGGCTTTACCGGGTTGCGTACAATCGCGCACCCTAACTTCCTGGGCAGCACCTGCCTTACGCAATTGCACCGGGCCGTTCCAGCCTCGTGCAGCCATGCCAGCCAATACTCATCATATAAAGCGCTGGGTGAGCAGGATTATCGGAGATTCAAAATGTCCTACGCAGTAATCGTTACCGGCGGCAAGCAGTACAAAGTCGCTGAAGGTGAATTCCTCAAGATCGAAAAACTGGAAGTCGCCACTGGCGAATCCGTGACTTTCGATCGCGTTCTGCTGGTCGCCAACGGTGAAGAAGTCACCATCGGTGCTCCAGTCGTTGCTGGCGCCAAAGTAGTGGCCGAAGTTGTTTCGCAAGGCCGCCACGACAAGGTTCGTATCATCAAGTTCCGTCGTCGTAAGCACCACATGAAGCGCATGGGCCACCGCCAGTGGTTCACCGAGATCAAAATCACCGGTATCCAGGCTTAATCCCCTAGGTCCCCTGAATTTATTTGGAGAATTGAACCATGGCTCACAAGAAGGCTGGTGGTAGTACTCGTAACGGTCGCGACTCAGAATCGAAACGCCTTGGCGTGAAGATGTATGGCGGCCAGGTTATCAAGCCGGGCAACATCATCGTCCGTCAGCGCGGCACCGAATTCCACGCTGGCTACGGCGTTGGCATGGGCAAGGATCACACCTTGTTCGCCAAGATCGACGGCGTGATCAAGTTCGAGAAGAAAGGCGAGTTCAACCGCCGTTACGTGAGCATCGTCGCCGCTTAATCGCGACGTCGCTCCAGAAGCCCCGTCATGCGACGGGGCTTTTTCGTTTGTGGTGAGCCTCTTGCAAAGCTGTTTGTCTGGGCTGCCGGCGTTGGTTTCTGATGATACGGGGCCGCCGCGCTCATTTTTGCAAGAGCCTCAGGGTTTTCTGGTTTTCAGCTCGTCGTCCGACGAGAGGCGGTTTTGAATGAAGTTTGTTGACGAAGTATCGATCCGGGTAAAAGCCGGTGACGGCGGTAACGGTTGCATGAGCTTCCGCCGCGAAAAATTCATCGAGAACGGTGGTCCCAACGGCGGTGACGGTGGCGACGGCGGCTCGGTGTACATGGTGGCCGACGAGAACCTCAACACCCTGGTCGACTACCGCTACACCCGCCACCACGAGGCCCAGCGCGGCCAGAATGGCGGCAGCACCGATTGCACCGGCAAGAAGGGCGAGGACCTGTTCCTGCGCGTGCCGGTCGGCACCACGGTGATCGATGCCTCCACCCAGGAAGTCATCGGCGACCTGATCACCCCGGGTCAGAAGCTGATGGTCGCCCAGGGCGGCTGGCACGGCCTGGGCAACACCCGTTTCAAGTCGAGTACCAACCGTGCGCCGCGTCAGACCACTCCTGGCAAACCAGGCGACCAGCGCGACCTGAAGATGGAATTGAAAGTGCTGGCCGACGTCGGCCTGCTGGGCTTGCCGAACGCCGGCAAGAGCACCTTCATTCGCGCCGTCTCTGCCGCCAAGCCGAAGGTGGCCGACTATCCGTTCACCACCCTGGTGCCGAACCTGGGCGTGGTCAGCGTCGACCGCTGGAAGAGCTTCGTCATCGCCGACATTCCCGGCTTGATCGAGGGCGCCTCCGAAGGTGCCGGTCTGGGTATCCGCTTCCTCAAGCACCTGGCCCGTACCCGTGTGCTGCTGCACCTGGTCGACCTCGCGCCGTTGGACGAAAGCAGCCCGGCCGATGCCGCCGAAGTGATCATCAACGAGCTGGCGCAGTTCAGCCCGGCGCTGGTCGATCGCGAGCGCTGGCTGGTGCTGAACAAGGCCGACATGCTGATGGAAGACGAGCGTGACGAGCGTGTGAAGGAAGTCGTTGATCGCCTGAACTGGGATGGCCCGGTCTACGTGATCTCGGCCATCTCCAAGCAGGGCACCGAGAAGCTCAGCCACGACCTGATGCGCTTCCTCGAAGACCGCGCCGACCGCCTGGCCAACGACCCGGCCTACGCCGCCGAGCTCAACGAACTCGACCAGCGCATCGAAGACGAGGCCCGTGCCCAGCTGCAGGCCCTGGACGACGCTCGTACCCTGCGTCGTACCGGCGTCAAGAGCGTCCACGACATCGGCGACGATGACGACTGGGATGACTTCGAGGACGACGAGGACGGCCCGGAAATCATTTACGTGCGCGACTGACCGGTTGCAGTACACTGGACGCCGCTCTTCGAGCAGTGTGCCGTGATCAGGCTTGGGCGTTGAGCCCATCGCGGGACGAGCCCGCTCCCACAGGTCCGCTGCGATCCTTAATGGGAGCGGGCTTGTCCCGCGATGGCCTCAACACCCTCTCACGGTACGCCGCTCAAATGAGCGGCGTTTTGGTATCTACAGATTCGACATAGGTTGGAAGAGAAGATGCGAAGCAAGGTGACGGGCGCCAAGCGCTGGGTCGTGAAGATCGGCAGTGCGCTGCTGACCGCCGATGGCAAGGGCCTCGACCGTGGTGCGATGGCGGTCTGGGTCGAGCAGATGGTCGCACTGCGTGAAGCGGGCGTGGAACTGGTATTGGTCTCCTCCGGGGCCGTGGCCGCAGGCATGAGCCAGCTGGGCTGGACCACGCGACCGAGTGCGATGAACGAGCTGCAGGCGGCCGCCTCGCTCGGCCAGATGCGCCTGGTGCAGGCCTGGGAGTCGAGCTTCGGCGAGCACGGCAAGCACACCGCGCAGATCCTCCTGACCCACGACGACCTCTCCGACCGCAAGCGCTACCTCAATGCCCGCAGCACCCTGCGCACCCTGGTCGACCTGGGCGTGGTGCCGGTGATCAACGAGAACGATACCGTGGTCACCGATGAGATCCGTTTCGGCGACAACGACACCCTGGCCGCGCTGGTGGCCAACCTGGTCGAGGCCGACCTGCTGGTGATCCTCACCGACCGCGACGGCATGTTCGACGCCGACCCGCGCAACAACCCTGAAGCCCAACTGATCTATGAAGCCCGCGCCGACGATCCGTCGCTCGACGCCGTGGCGGGCGGTACCGGTGGCGCCCTGGGGCGCGGTGGCATGCAGACCAAGCTGCGTGCCGCACGCCTGGCTGCGCGCTCCGGTGCCCATACCATCATCATCGGTGGCCGTATCGAGCGTGTACTGGACCGCCTGAAGGCCGGCGAGCGCCTGGGCACCTTGCTGTCGCCTGAGCGCGGCATGCTCGCTGCGCGCAAGCAGTGGCTGGCTGGCCACCTGCAGACCCGCGGCACCCTGGTGCTCGATGCTGGCGCTGTGAAGGCCCTGCGCGAATCGAACAAGAGCCTGTTGCCGGTCGGCGTGAAGACTGTGCAGGGCAGCTTCCGCCGTGGCGAGATGGTGGTCTGCGTCGGACCCGATGGCCTGGAAGTGGCCCGTGGCCTGGCCAACTACAGCGCCCTGGAGGCGCAGAAGATCATCGGTCAGCCGTCGGACGCCATCGAAAGCCTGCTGGGCTACAGCGCCGAGCCCGAGCTGGTGCACCGCGACAATCTGGTCCTGGTCTGAAGGAGACGCCCATGCTGAAAAGGATGTTTGCCGTGGCAGCGCTGATGCTGCCGATGCTGGCCGACGCCGAGGAAATCGGCCAGGTGTCCACCGTGTTCAAGTTCCTTGGGCCCAACGACCGCATCGTGGTCGAGGCGTTTGACGATCCCAAGGTCGAAGGTGTGACCTGCTACCTGTCGCGAGCCAAGACCGGCGGCGTGAAGGGTGGGTTGGGGTTGGCGGAGGACCGCGCAGAGGCATCGATCGCCTGCCGTCAGGTTGGGCCGATCAACTTCAAGGGTGAGCTCAAGGATGGCGAGGAGGTGTTCAAGGAGCGCACCTCGCTGGTGTTCAAGACCATGCAGGTGGTGCGTTTTCTCGACAAGAAGCGCAATACGCTGGTGTACCTGGTGTACAGCGACCGGATAGTCGAAGGTAGCCCGCAGAATGCGGTGACGGCGATTCCGATCCTGCCTTGGGCGCATGCCCAATAAACGACGCAGCTCCCCCTGTGGGAGCGGGCTTGCCCCGCGATAGGGCCCGACCTGGCGGCGAGGTTGCCAAGTCGGGCCCTATCGCGGGGCAAGCCCGCTCCTACAGGAATGGGCCGCGGTTGCCTCAGGCCAGCTCTTCGGCCTGATCCTCACGCACGATCGCCTTCACTTCATCCCGGCGGCTGATGTACTTCCAGTCCGCCTCGTCGATGTAGATCCCGTTCGGCCCGCTGCCGCCTTCCAGGTCGATCGCCACGCGCGCCGACACCTGCGGCTTCACGCTCGCCAGAATCGGCACGAAGCCCAGTTGCTGACTGGTCTCCAGCAGCGCCGCCTGGTTGCGTTCGTCGATGTCCGCCGCTTCGTCGAGGTAGTAGGGCAGGCGGATGCGCCCGGCCAGGTCGCGGTCCATCAGGTGCAGCAACAGGTACATGTTGGTCAGCGCCTTGATGGTCATGGTGGTGCCGTTGGATGCGGCGCCGTCGATGTCGGCGTGGATCACCGGCTGGCTGTTGATCTTGGTGATCTCGAAGGCCAGCTCGAACAGGTCTTTCAGGCCCAGCTGGTTGTGATTGGCCGCCACCAGCCGCGCCAGGTACTCCTTGGCCTCTTCGTTCTTGTGATCCTGCTCGGCGCTCTGCGTGAGATCGAACACCGACAGCGTTTCGCCTTCCTCGTACTGGCCGGCACTGTGGATGATCTGGTCGATGTGCTTGAGCGCTTCCTTGTTCGGCGCCAGCACCACGCGGAAGCTCTCCAGGTTGGACACCTGGCGCTTGTTGATCTCGCGGTTGAACAGCGCCAGCTGGTGCTCGAGGCTGTCGTAGTCGCTGCGGATGTTGCGCAGGGTCCGGGCGATGTCGGTGACCGCCGCGCGGCGCGCCTTGGCCAGGGTGAGAGCTTCCTCGGTGCGGTGCGAGTAGGCGTTGATCAGCAGCATCAGGCGACGTTCCATGTCGTCTTCGCTGTCGAACTTGGCCACACCTTTCAGGCGCACCTGGGCGTACAGCGCCTCGATCTGGTTGTCGACGCGCTGCAGCGCCTGCCAGCTGTCCTGGTAGTCGTTGAGCAGCGGCAGCAGGTTGTCCATCGAGTCGTCGACCGGCTCCATGAACGGCGTGCCGAACGGCAGGTCGGCCGGCAACAGCTGGCGGCGGCGCAGGGCATCGTCCAGGGTGCGCTGCTTGGCTTCCATGTCGGCGATCTGGCGGCCGACCAGTTGCAGCTTGGCCGACAACTGCTGGACGCGTTCGGTGAAGGCGTCGCTGGAGCGCTTGAGCTCGTCCTGGGCGGCTTCGAACTGCGCCAGTTGCTCCATCTTCTCTGGCTCTTCGGCGCTCAGGGTCTCCGTGCGGCGGAAGTCCTCAAGGGCCTTCTGCGCATCCAGCACCTGCTGGTACAGCGCCTCGGTCTGGGCCTTGCTCGCGGCGCGGTCCAGGGCCACGGCCTGCTGGGTCTTGAGCTGCTTGAGCTCCTTTTCCAGGCGTTCTTTCTGGTCGCGCAGGGCCGCACGGTCGGCCAGTGCCTGCAGCGCTGGCGGCTCGATGTGCGACAGGTCGATGGACAGGCCCGGCACTTCGAAGCGCTCGCCCTTGAATCTGTCGAGCACGCCTTCAAGCGTCTTGACCCACAGGTCGCTGTCGTCCAGTTCGATGCCCCGATCACCCAGCGGCAGGCTGAACAGCGCGCCGTTGAACAGGCGCATCAGGCGGTCGACGTCCTGTTGCGAGAACTCTTCGCGCAGGCGTGCGTAGCTGTTGTTGTCGGCGTGTTCGAGCTGCTGCTTGACCGCTTTGACGCGTTTTTCGAGGTCGCGCACGCGCTCGTCGAGGTCTTCGGCGGAGAACTGGCGCGACTGCGCCAGGGCGCCGGCCAGCTCGTCGTGGGCGTCCTTGGCGGCGAGCAGTTGCTGCTCCAGGACCTTGACGTCATCGACCAGGGCGAAGCGGTGCTTGAGCACCGACAGCTCGCCGAGCCAGCGCTGGATGCCGGTGATCTCGCGTTCCAGGCGCATCAGCTCCTGGGTGCCGCCACGCTGGTCGTTCTGCAAGCCATCCTGCTCGGCGCGGTAGTGCTCGGCCTGGATCACCAGCTCTTCCTTGCGCGCTATGGCGTAGTCCTGCCAGGTGCCGAGCAGGCTGTCGAGCAGGGGGGAGAGACGGTGCAGCTTGCCGCGCAGGATGTCGCGCTGGGCCACGCCGCCGGCAAGTGCTTCGACCAGCGGGCCGGCAGCGACCAGGGCGTTGTAGTCCTGCTCCATGCGGCGCACGTCGCGGAAGGCTTCTTCACAAGCCGCAATGTAGTCGACGCTGCCCGAGCGCAGGCTGTGCTCGAAGGCATCCAGGAACAGCTGCTTGAGCTTGGCGGCAGTGATCTCGCGCATGTGCAGCAGGTTGATGAACAGTGCGCGGAAGGTCTTCAGGCTCTGCTCGCTGGTCGAGCGCAGCGGGATCAGGGTGAGGTCCAGCGGCACCGAGGTGTGGCCGCCGACCAGCAGCCGGCGCAGTTCGTCCGGCTTGAGTTCGTAGGCCTTGAGGCCGTTGCGCTCGAGGTTGGTGAACAGCTCTTTCTGGCGCAGGCAGGTGTCGTCTTTCTGGTAGTGAGCCAGGTCCAGCTCACCCTGGTAGGCGAAGAACTGGTGGCCGAAGCCGCCGCCCGGGCCGCGCCCGACCACGCCGATCACGTGCGGGCCGTGGGGCAGGTTCAGTTCGCAGAGGATGTAGCTGGTGTCGCTGGCGAAGTAGAAACGCCGCGACTGCTCCAGGCTGTACTTGCCGAAGCTCATGTCCGACATGCGCGCCAGGATCGGGAATTGCAGGGCGTTGATCGATGCCGATTTACCCAGGTTGTTCGCGCCATAGACCGACAGCGGATGTTCCAGCGGGAACAGGCCGAGGCTGTAGCCGGCGGTGTTGAGCAGTGCGAAGCGGCGAATGCCGTAGCGTTCCTGGCTCATGCGTCAATCTCCTGTTGCTCTTCGCGGATGGCCCGGGCCAGGGCGTCCTCTTCGCTCTCTTCGCCCTCGAAGGGGGTGAGGTCGAGCGGATCGTCGGTGCGGTTGAGTTGTTCCGGGGTTTCTTCCTCGACCAGCACCGGGACCGGCAGCGGCAGGTCGCTGTGCAGGGTGGCGGCCAGGTCGCGGTCCTGCTGGACCGACAGGCACACATCGAGGAAGCGGTGCATCGGCGGCAGGAAGCGGTAGATGCCGCCTTCTTCATGGGCGAAGCCCAGCTGGGTCATGCGGCGCAGGATCTTCTCTTCGAGCTCCTCGACCGTCTGCACTTCGGCCTGCAGGAACAGGTCGCGGTATTTCTCCAGCAGCGAGGGCAACTCGTCGCGGCCGATGCTGCCGCCGTCGAGCACGGCCATCGGGTCGCGGCCCTGGTCGGCCAGGTGCTCGACCAGGATGAAGGTGAACAGCGACAGGCGCTGGGCGGTCTTGTTGACCTGCGCGGCGGCCTGTTCGGGGACGAAGTAGTAGAAGCCACGGGTGTCGCAGACCAACTCGAAACCGAGCGCCTTGAACAGGGTGCGGTACTGGTCCTGGAAGTTCGACAGTTGGGCGTACAGTTCCGGGTCGCGGCGGCTGACGTGGAAGCCCTTGAACAGCTCGCGGAAGATCGGCGCGAGCTGGGACAGTTCGGAAAGATCAAGATGCATTGGCTGGGCTCGCGGTGGATTCGGTGGCTGCCGGTTGTTGTTCGCGGCTGGATGTCAGGGCGAAGGAACGCAGGCTGACCAGGTGTTCGCGGGTGGTGTAGTCCTGGCGCTGCAGGCGCTCGCGGCTGAAGCGCTTCTCGCGCGAGAGGCGCGAGAACCAGTACAGCAACTCGTCGGTGGCGCCTTCGGGTTCCTGCTCCAGCAGCCAGACCATCAGGTCAGGCAGCGGCAGGGCGTCTTCGCAGCGCTCGAGCATTTCCTTGACCGTACGCGGCGCGCGTGGCAGCGGGCCCTTGTGGGTCTTGTGCGCCTTGGGGAAGCGCGCAGGCTTGGGCTCGAAGCGGGCCAGGGCATAGACATAGGCCTCGACCTGGCTGGCGCTGCCGAGGAAGGTGCTCTGCGGGCGGGTGAACATCGGCATGGCCGCCTGCGGCACGGCATCGATGCCTTTCTTGCGGATCACCGACAGCGCCAGTGCCGCGCCGCGGGTGACGGCGTTGTGCCGGCGCGCTTCCTCGCGCAGTGGCAGCAGCAGCTCGCGCGCGTGGCGCAGGGTGAGCTGTGCGCTGGTCTGCATCTCGAGGATGCGCGCGTGGGTGCGCAGCAGCATGTCGTCATCGACCAAGTGGCCGAGGCGCGCCTGCTCGCCCAACAGGCGCAGCAGCACGGTCTCGACCTTGCGTACGCCCTGCTCGAAGGCACCGTCGGCGTTGACCAGCTGGATCATCGGCTCGACGTATTCGTCCCAGGTCGCCAGCACTTCGGCGTAGCGCTGGCGCAGCGGGATCTGGCGGTTGCTGGTCTTGGCCCGTTCGGCCACCGCGACCAGCGCCTGTTCGTCGTTGTCGAGCTTCTTCAGCACATCGCGCACGCGCATGTCGAGCAGGCGTAACTGGCGCGCCAGGTCGTCGCTGTCGCGGTTGTCGAAGGCGTCCTGGATGTGCCCGGCGAGGCGCTCGAGGTGGCGCAGGTAGGCTTCGATCTCCAGGCACAGGCCCAGGCGGTGCTCGCGACGCAGGTAGGCGAGGAAGTCGTGGATCTGCGCGTTGAGCTCGAAGCGGTTCGGGCTCTTGGCCACCGGGACCAGGATATCCAGGCGAATCCACACGTCGAGCAGCTGGGTGATGTCCTGCGGCGTGCTCTCCACCTGCTGGCGGGCCAGTTGCTGACGCAGCTCGACCAGGCTCAGGGTGCCCTGGTCGAAGCGCTCGCACAGCGGCTCGATCAGGGCCCAGTGTTCGGCTAGGGCGCGCAGGACGCGCTTGGGTTCGATCATTGGCGGGTCGACTCTTGCCAAATAAAAGGGGCGATTGTACTGCATACGGGGGGGAGGATTTCACCCCTTGGTCCGGGATTTGCGTTGATCTGTGCCAGCCTCTTCGCGGGCAAGCCCGCTCCTACAGATACAGCGCCTGCCCCGTGGGAGCGGGCTTGCCCGCGAAGAGGCCGACAGAGGCAATAAATTTCCGCCAGCCTGTTGCGGCACGCCGCCGCCAACAGCGTTAGAATGCCCGACTGAACCAAACCCCCGGATACTCGAGCCTTGCTGACCGAACCCCGCCGCCGCGCCTACCTTTCCGCCATGCAAGTGGTGCACTGGCTGCCGCGTGCCGAACTGCCGTTCGCCGCACCTTCGCGCCCCGAGCTGCTGTTGCCGGTGGCGCCGGTCGAGGATCTGGATGTCGAGGCGCAGCCTGTGCGCCAGGCGCCTGCGCAGGGCGAAGCGGCGCCGACCCATGCCCGCTCCGGCGAACGCCCGAAAATCGAGATCCCACGCCCCGGCAGCACACCCAAGCCCGTTGCCAAGCCGGTCGAGCGCGAAGAGGAAGCCCCCAAGGCCGCACGCCCAGCCCCGGTGCCGCCGCCGCGTTTCGCCCTGCAGCTGCTGCGTGCCGGCACGTGCCTGTTGCTGGTGGAACTCGCCACCGGCCAGCCGTTCCAGAGCCGCGACCCTTCTTACCTGTTGCTCAAGGACATGCTGCGCGCCGCCGGCCTGCCGGACGCGCCGCAGATCATCGGCGAGCCGGTGCGCTGGCCGCTGTTCGTGCGCGGCAACATGGAGCAGGGGCCGGAGGCAGCGCGTGATTTCGTCCAGGGTTTCATCCAGGCCCGCCTCGAAGAGGCCCCCTGCACCTGCCTGTGGCTGATCGGCCTGCCAGCGGTGCGTTTTGCCGGCGACGCCGATGCCCAGGCCTACTACCAAGCACTGAAGATCGATGGCCTGGGCGATGTCTGGGTGTTGCCGGGTCTTGAACTGTTGATGGACGAGCCGCAACGCAAGGCGGACGTCTGGAAAGCGATGCGCCAGCTGATGGCGCGCTGGAAGAGCGTTGAATGAGTGACTCGATCAGTTTCCGCCCGATGACCGAGGCGGATCTGGATAGCGTGCTGAAGATCGAATATGCCGCCTTCAGCCACCCCTGGACCCGCGGGATCTTCCAGGATGCGCTCAAGTCCTACGAAGTGTGGCTGATGTTCGACGGCCAGCAACAGGTCGGGCATGGCGTGATCAACGTGATCATCGACGAAGCGCACCTGCTCAACATCACGGTCAAGCCAGAAAACCAGGGGCGCGGCCTGGGTTTGCGGCTGCTCGACCACCTGATGGCGCGGGCCTGGCAGCTCAATGGGCGCGAGTGTTTCCTGGAAGTACGTGCCAGCAACCAGTCGGCCTATCGTTTGTACGAACGCTACGGATTCAACGAAATCGGTCGGCGTCGGGATTACTACCCGGCCGCTGGCGGACGTGAAGACGCCCTGGTGATGGCCTGCACCCTGTTCGAAGAGTGACCGCCTGCACGGCTACCAGCCGAACAGCTCACAAGCGTTGCGCGTACTGGCCGCGGCCAGCGCGGTGCACTCCACGCCCATGATCTCGGCCAGCGCCCGGGCGATATCGGGCAGATGTTCGGGGCTGTTGCGCGCACCGGGGTGCATCACCGGCGGCATGTCTGGCGCGTCGGTTTCCAGTACCACGCTCTCAAGTGGCAAGCGCGGCAAGGTCTTGCGTAGGCGCAAGGCTTGCGGCCAGGTGCCGGCGCCTCCCAGGCCCAATTTGAATCCGAGCTTGATGTATTCGCGTGCTTCTTCGTAGCTGCCGGCGAAGGCGTGGATGATGCCTGCGCGTACGGGCTTGTAGCGCTTGAGCGTGGCGATCACCTGGGCATGGCTGCGGCGTACGTGCAGCAGCGCAGGCAATTCGAAGTCGCAGGCCATCTGCAATTGCGCTTCGAACAAGGCCTGCTGGCGTGCCTTGTCGAGCTCGGGCAGGTAATAGTCCAGGCCGAACTCGCCGACCGCACACAGGCGCGGGTCGCCCCGCAGGCGTTCGAGCCACGCACGCAGTTGCGCCAGGTGTTCGGGCTGATGCTGCTCGAGGTACACCGGGTGCAGGCCGAGGGCGGCTGGCAGGCGTGTGTCGCTGCAGGCCAGGTCCCAGACTCGCTGCCAGTTGCCCTGATCCACCCCCAGTACCACCATGCGCTCGACCCCCAGCGCCGCGGCGTTGGCCAGGAGGCGCTCGCGGTCGGCGTCGAAGTCGGGGAAATCCAGGTGGGTGTGGGTGTCGATCAGGCGCATGTTCAGGCCGAGATGCGCTGCTTGAAGGTTCGCGCCACGGCGTGTACGCCGGGGGCGTAGGTCTTCTGCTCGATAGCGGCCAGGGCCAGCTCCAGTGCGGTGGCGGCGATCTGGCCGTGTTGTTGGGCCATGGCGTTGACCGGCAGCGGCAGGAAGTCGAGCAACTGGTTGTCGCCGAAGGTGCCCAGTTGCAGCTCGCGTGGCTCGCTGGCACGGGCTTGCAGGGCATCGAAGACGCCTTGCAGCAACACATAGGAGGTCGTCACCAGGGCATCGGGCAGGTCGCCGAGCTCGTCGATCAGCGTTTCCATCAGGCGCTGGCCACAGGCGCGGCTGAAGGCGTCGCCTTCGTAACGGCGAACTTCGCCATCAAAACGCTGCAGGGCCTCGTCGAATCCTCCGGCGCGGGCCTGGCTGACCGACAGCTCCGGACGCGCACCGATCAGGGCGATGCTGCGAGGCTTGCTGCCCAGCAGGCTTTCGGTGAGTTGGCGGCTGGCCTCGCGATCGTCGCTGATCACCGAGCAGAAGTGCGCGGGGTCGAGGCGACGGTCAATGGCAATCACTGGCAGGCCCTTGCTCTGCATTTCGCGATAGCTGTCATCTTCCGGCGGCAGGCAACTGGCGACGAACAACGCATCGCAGCGGCGAGCGCGGAACAACTGCTGCAGCTGGCGTTCGCTTTCGGGCTGGTCATCGCTGCTGGCGATCAGCAACTGGTAGCCACGGGCGCGCGCGCCTTGTTCGAGCTGCTTGGCGATGCGTGCGTAGCTGGGGTTTTCCAGGTCCGGGAGGATGAAACCGAGGGTGCGTGTGTGCCGGCTGCGCAGGCCCGCCGCCTGGGGGTTGGGCGTGAAGTCGTGGGCCTCGACCACCGCGCGCACTCGCTCGACGGTGGCGTTGCTGATGCGCTGCTGTTCGGCCTTGCCATTGATGACGTAGCTGGCAGTGGTCACGGAAACACCGGCCAGACGTGCGATATCGCTGAGTTTCACCGCATTTTCCTTGTTATTACCGGGGCGGCCAGGGGCGCCTGATCGGGTAGTCTTACTCAGAATTGTGTCCAAGTGCAGGCGACCATTGTCGCAATTGTTCCGACAAACTGGGGCTTTTTCCTACGCAGATTATCGAGTAACGTGGCCGCCTGGTCAGATTAAACGTTTCAGCATCCGATTGAACGGGAACTGCCCCTGAGCCCGCGGGTGAAAAAACGCGTTGAATCCCACAACAATAACCTCAGTCCCGAGCGACGGGTACTGCAAAAGGAGAAGGTCATGCTCGAGCTCGCGAGAGAGCAGATAGCCATGGGCCAGGTCGCCAGCGATAAAGCGGCGGCACTGCGCTTGCTGGCCGATCGGCTGGTCAGCGACGGTCTGGTCGCCGAGGGTTACCTACAGGGCCTTGAGGCGCGCGAGGCGCAGGGCTCGACCTTTCTCGGCCAAGGCATCGCCATCCCCCACGGTACCCCGCAGACCCGCGACCTGGTGTTTGCCACCGGTGTTCGGCTGTTGCAGTTTCCCGAAGGGGTGGACTGGGGCGACGGGCATATCGTCTACCTGGCGATCGGCATCGCCGCACGCTCTGACGAACACCTGCGCCTGTTGCAACTGCTGACGCGCGCCCTGGGTGAAACCGACCTGGCCGAGGCGCTGCGCCGCGCCAGCTCTGCCGACGCACTGCTCAAGCTGTTGCAGGGGGCGCCGCGCGAACTGGCGCTGGATGCACAACTGATCGGTCTGAACCTGCCCGCCGAAGACTTCGCTGAACTGGCCTGGCGCGGTGCGCGCCTGCTACAGCGTGGCGGCTGCGTGGACAGTGGTTTCGCAGCGCTGTTGCAGCAGGCCGAGCCACTTCCGCTGGGAGAGGGATTGTGGTGGTTGCACAGCGAGCGCGAGGTGCTGCAGCCGGGCCTGGCGTTCGTGACCCCGCAGCAGCCCCTGCGGCATCGCGATCAGCCCTTGAATGGTCTGTTCTGCCTGGCCAGCCTTGGTGCTGCGCACCAGGCGTTGCTCGAGCGCCTCTGTCAGGTGCTGATCGAAGGGCGCGGGCAGACCCTCTACCAGGCCACCAGCAGCCGCGATGTGTTGCAGGTGCTGGGCGGCGAGGCGCCGCCCGACTGGCCCAGCGTGCGCGTGATACTGGCCAACCCCCATGGCCTGCATGCCCGCCCGGCGAAGGTGCTGGCCCAACTGGCCAAGGGCTTCGAGGGCGAAATCCGCATCCGCCTGACCGACAGCGGCCATCCCGGCGTGTCGGTGAAAAGCCTGAGTCGCCTGCTCTCACTAGGGGCCCGGCGTGGGCAGGAGCTGGAGCTGATCGCCGAGCCGGCCATCGCCAGTGATGCCCTGCCGGTGTTGCTGGAAGCCATCGAACAGGGCCTGGGCGAGGACGTCGAACCGTTGCCGGCGCTTGCCCTGCCGGTCGCCGAGGTGGTGCGCGAAACCTTGCAAGCGCCGCTGCCCGGTAGCCAGGTCCAGGGCGTCGGTGCAGCGCCAGGCATCGCCAGCGGGCCGGCCCATGTGCGCATTGAGCGCCAGATCGACTATCCGCTGCGCGGCGAATCCTGTGCACAGGAGCGTGCCAGGCTGCGTGCTGCCCTGGCGGCGGTCGACGCCGAGCTGCAGACACTGGTGCAGCGCAGCGACAAGGCCATCGGTGAGATCTTCATCACACACCAGGAGATGCTCGCCGACCCGGCACTGGGCGATGAGGTGGATCTGCGCCTGGCCCAGGGCGAAAGTGCCGCAGCGGCGTGGATGGCGGTGATCGAGGCGGCCGCCAGCCAGCAGGAGGCGCTGCGCGATGCGTTGCTCGCCGAACGTGCCGCCGACCTGCGCGACATTGGCCGACGGGTGCTGGCGCAGCTGTGTGGCGTCGCCGAGCAGGCCGAGCCGCAACAGCCCTATGTGCTGGTGATGGCTGAAGTCGGGCCGTCCGATGTGGCGCGTCTCGACCCGGAGCGGGTTGCTGGCATCGTGACCGCGCAAGGAGGGGCCACCGCACACAGTGCCATCGTCGCCCGCGCCCTGGGCATTCCGGCGGTCGTCGGTGTCGGGGCGGCGATCCTGCTGGTGGAGGCGGGCACGCCGCTGTTGCTTGACGGCCAGCGCGGCAAGGTCAGCGTTGCGCCAGCTGCCGATGAGCTGCAGCGTGCGTTGGCCGAACGCGATCAGCGTGAGCAGCGTTTGCAGGCCGCCTGGGCGAATCGCCACGAGCCGGCCGTGACCCGCGATGGCCATGCCGTCGAAGTCTTCGCCAACATCGGTGACAGCAGTGGCATCGACAAGGTGGTGGAGCTTGGCGCCGAAGGTGTCGGCCTGTTGCGCACCGAACTGATCTTCATGGCCCATCCGCAACTGCCGGATGTCGCCACCCAGGAAGCGGAGTATCGCCGCGTGCTCGATGGCCTGCAGGGGCGCCCGCTGGTGGTGCGCACCCTCGACGTGGGCGGTGACAAACCCTTGCCCTACTGGCCGATCGCCGACGAAGACAACCCTTTCCTCGGCGTACGTGGCGTGCGCCTGACCCTGCAGCGTCCGCAGGTCATGGAGGAGCAGTTGCGCGCCTTGCTGCGGGCGGCCGACGACCGGCCACTGCGGATCATGTTCCCGATGGTCGGCCAGATGCACGAGTGGCGCGCGGCCAAGGCCATGGTCGAGCGGCTGCGTGAGGAGATCCCGGTCAATGACCTGCAGGTGGGGATCATGGTCGAGGTGCCGTCGGCTGCGCTGCTGGCCCCGCAACTTGCCCGGGAGGTGGACTTCTTCAGCATCGGTACCAACGACCTGACCCAGTACGCCCTGGCCATCGACCGCGGCCATCCGAGCCTGTCGGCCCAGGCCGATGGTCTGCACCCGGCAGTGCTGCAACTGATCGACATGACCGTGCGCGCCGCCCATGCCGAAGGCAAGTGGGTGGGCGTGTGCGGTGAGCTGGCGGCCGATCCGCAGGCTGTGCCAGTGCTGCTGGGGCTGGCGGTGGACGAACTGAGCGTCGCGGCGCGCAGTGTCGCCGAAGTCAAGGCCCTGGTGCGCCAGGCCGATTACTCGACGGCCCGCGCCCTGGCGCGCGAGGCCCTGCAACAGGACAGCGCCGAGGCGGTACGGGCGCTGGTGGAGCGTGACTGAAATGGCCAAGATTCTCACCCTGACCCTCAACCCTGCGATCGACCTCACGGTCACCCTCGAGCAGCTGCGCGCAGGCGAGGTCAATCGCACTCATGAACAGTGCAGCCACGCCGCCGGCAAGGGCCTGAACGTTGCCCAGGTGCTGGCTGACCTTGGGCATCAGGTGACGGTCAGCGGTTTTCTGGGGCGCGATAACCTGCAACCTTTCGAAGCGCTGATTGCCCGTCGCGGCTTCGACGACGGGTTCGTTCGCGTGCCAGGCGAAACCCGCACCAACATCAAGCTGGTCGAGGCCGATGGTCGGGTCACCGATGTCAATGGCCTGGGCCCTCAGGTCGACGACGCGGCCCAGGCCGAGTTGCTCGAGTACCTGGCGCAACGGGCGGCTGGGCATGACGTGGTGGTGGTAGCGGGTAGCTTGCCACGTGGCGTCAGCGCGCAGTGGTTCTGCCAGTTGCTGGGCCAGTTGGTCGCCCAGGGCCTGAAGGTGGCGTTGGACACCAGCGGCGATGCCTTGCGCGCCGGTCTGCAAAGTGCGCCCTGGTTGGTCAAGCCCAATACCGATGAGCTAGGCGAGCTGTTCGGCATCACCGTGCAGGCTTTTGCCGAGCAGCGTGATGCCGCCCAGCGCTTGCTCGACGGCGGCGTCACCCACGTGGTGGTGTCCCAGGGCGAGCGCGGGGTGAACTGGTTCGCCGCTGACCTGGCGCTGCATGCCCAGCCGCCCAAGGTGTGCATCGCCAGTACCGTGGGCGCGGGCGACTCGCTGGTGGCGGGCATGGTTCATGGCCTGCTGCAGGCCGAGAGTGCCGGGCAAACCTTGCGCCGCGCCACTGCCATCGCCGCCCAGGCGGTGACTCAGGTGGGCTTCGGCATCGACGACCGCGAACAGCTGTCGCGCCTTGAAGCCGCCGTGCAACTGACAGAACAACAACAAGAGGCTCGCCGATGAACATTGCGATCGTCACCGCCTGCCCGAATGGCCAGGTGTCGAGTGTATTGAGTGCGCGCTTGCTGGCCGCCGCGGCCCAACGTCGGGGCTGGAGTACCAGTGTCGAGGTGTGGGATGCCGAGCACCCCGAGCGGCGCCTGAGCCCTGCACAGATCGCCGAGGCCGACTGGGTGCTGGTGGTCAGTACCGGTTCGGTAGACCTGAGCCGTTTTGTCGGCAAGCCTGTGTACCAAAGCACCCCCGCCCAGGCGCTGGCTGATCGCGAAGGTTTCCTCGATGAAGCCGCGGCCAACGCCAAGGTGCTCGAGGCGAGCGTCGCCGATACGCCTGGTCGCAGCGCTGCGCCGCGTATCGTGGCGGTCACCGCCTGCCCGACCGGTGTGGCCCATACCTTCATGGCGGCCGAAGCCCTGCAGCAGGCCGCCCGGGAGCTGGGCTACGGCTTCGATGTCGAAACCCAGGGCTCGGTGGGCGCCCGCAACCCATTGTCGGCCGATGCCATCGCCCAGGCGGACGTGGTGCTGCTGGCTGCCGACATCGAGGTGCCGACGGCACGCTTTGCGGGCAAGCGCATCTATCGATGCGGCACCGGCATCGCCCTCAAGCAGGCGCGGGCGACCCTCGAAAAAGCGCTGGCCGACGGCAAGCAGGAAAGCGCCGGAGGCACGGCCGATACGCCCGCGAAAAGTGAAAAGGCCGGGGTCTACAAGCACCTGTTGACCGGTGTGTCGTTCATGCTGCCGATGGTGGTGGCGGGCGGGCTGCTGATCGCCCTGTCGTTCGTCTTCGGCATCGAGGCGTTCAAGGAACCGGGCACCTTGCCTGCGGCTTTGATGCAGATCGGTGGCGAGGCGGCATTCAAACTGATGGTGCCGATGCTGGCGGGGTATATCGCCTGGTCCATCGCCGACCGCCCGGGCCTGGCCCCAGGCATGATCGGTGGCCTGCTGGCCAGCACCCTGGGGGCGGGGTTCATTGGCGGTATCGTCGCGGGCTTTCTTGCCGGCTACAGCGCCAAGGCCATCAGCCGCTGGGCGCGTCTGCCCGCCAGCCTCGAAGCGCTCAAGCCGATCCTGATCATTCCGCTGCTGGCCAGCCTGTTCACCGGGCTGGTGATGATCTACGTGGTCGGTCATCCGGTGGCGGCCATGCTCGAGGGGCTTACGCGCTTTCTCGACAGCATGGGTACCACCAACGCGATCCTGCTCGGATTGCTGTTGGGTGGGATGATGTGCATCGATCTCGGCGGGCCGATCAACAAGGCGGCCTATGCCTTCTCGGTGGGCTTGCTGGCCTCGTCGAGCTACGCGCCGATGGCGGCGACCATGGCCGCTGGCATGGTGCCGCCAATCGGCCTGGGAATCGCAACCTTCCTGGCCCGGCGCAAGTTCGCGCAGAGCGAGCGCGAGGCAGGCAAGGCGGCATTGGTACTGGGGCTTTGCTTCATCTCCGAAGGCGCGATTCCCTTTGCTGCGAAGGACCCGTTGCGGGTGATTCCGGCGAGCATCGCCGGCGGTGCGCTGACCGGGGCGCTGTCGATGTATTTCGGCTGCAAGCTGATGGCGCCGCACGGTGGCCTGTTCGTGCTGCTGATCCCCAACGCGATCAACCATGCGCTGCTGTACCTGCTGGCGATCCTGGCCGGAAGCCTGGTGACGGCGGTGGTGTACGCGCTGATCAAGAAGGCTGAGCGGGTGGAGATGGTGGTGGCCCCGGCCAAGTGATCGCCCTGGGGGCAATGGTGGAGGCTTCGCAGGCGTGCCCGCGAGGCCTCCATCAACGATCTCAACGTTTGTGCCGCAAGGGCACCAACAACTCCCCCAGACCGTTGTGGTCGATCTCATGCATCAATGCCAGCAACCCGCCCAGCTCTCCGGGCGGAAACCCCTTGCGCGCGAACCAGGCCAGGTAGTCGCCCGGCAGATCGGCGATGATCCGGCCTTGGTATTTGCCGAAGGGCATGGTCCGTGTGACCAGCAGTTGCAGGGATTCGGGTTTCATTCGGTGAACCTGGTGCGCTGAAAACGCCGACCATACAGCAATCGCTGCGCGCATCCACCCTGCAATCTGCACGAGCGCGCAAGCGGCAATCATGCAGAACACCGCTTCCCTGCCGTTGCGCTTAAAAAATAACTATATGATTCTCAAGGATTTTTTATATTTTCCAGGCTTGGCATGAAGACTGCTCCTGTCATAGGGACTATCACCTGCCAAGGAGTTACCCCATGAGCAACCCCAACAAAGACGTGATCGACGTGCTGAACAACCTGATCGAGTACAGCAAGGATGGCGAGAAGGGTTTCAAGGAGTCGGCCGATGACGTCAAGAATCCTGAACTGAAGGCCTTCTTCGTCCAGCGTGCCGGCGAATGCGCCAGCGCCGCAGGCGAGTTGCAGAGCGAAGTACGCCGTCTCGGTGGCGACCCGGAAACCTCCACCAGCTTCAGCGGCGATCTGCACCGTGGCTGGGTCAACCTCAAGTCGATGGTGACCGGCAAGGATGAAGAAGCGGTGCTCAACGAAGTGGAGCGGGGCGAGGACCATGCGCTGAAGGCCTACAAAGAGGCTCGCGAGAAGCTGGTCAAACTCGGCCGCGGCGCCAGTGATCAAACCTATGCGCTGGTGGAGAAGCAGCTGCAAGGCGTACAGCGCAATCACGACCAGGTGAAAGTGCTGCGTGACGCTGCCCGCGCCCGCTCCTAAGCAACAGGCGTGACAGGCCCTTCTACCCGGTTACGGCCCCCCGCCTTGGCCCGGTAAAGAGCTTCATCCGCGGCACCCAGCACTGCTGTCAGGTCGTGCTGGGTGCCGGGTTGGTAAAGGCCGATGCCAATGCTGACCGTGATCGGTCGCTCATCGGCCCCGAATCGCGGCATCGCCTCGACACTCAGGCGAATGCGTTCGGCCAGCAGCAACGCGCCGGCCAGTTCGGTTTCCGGCAGCACCACCTGAAACTCCTCGCCACCATAACGCGCTGCCAGGTCGGCCGGCCTGCGAATGCAGCGATTGATGGTGCGCGCCACCTCACGCAGGGCATGATCGCCGCCGGCATGACCGTGGCGCTGGTTGAACGCCTTGAAGTGATCCACATCCACCATCAGTACCGCCAGCGCCGAGCGGTTGCGTTGCGCGCGCGCCCATTCCTGGCGCAGGACCTGATCGAGGCGACGTCGGTTTGCCAGGCCCGTGAGGCTGTCGGTGGCTGCCAGCGTGGCCAGGCCTTGCTCGGCATCGTGGCGCCGACGCAGTTCGCGCCCCAGCAGCACGGTCAGCCAGAGTATGCCCAGGCACAGCACCCCCGTGGCCAGGCCGACGATCAGCGCCGTGCGCCGCCAGGCCTGGAAGACTTCGGAAGAAGAGTGCGCCACCAGCACGATCAGCGGCAGTTCGCCCACGCGCGCAAACGTATACATGCGCCGCTCGTCGAACAGGTTCGAGTGCGCGCTGAAGCTACCACTGTGCTCCTGGAGAATGCGCTGGAAATTGGGTTGCTGGCTGAAGTCGCTGCCGATCGCTGGGTCTTGTGGCCGGGTCGGCTCGCGAGCGAGCAACTGGCCGCTGGTGTTGAGCAGGTTGATGCTGCTGTGCTCGCCGATGTCCAGCCGCTGGAACAGTTCGTTGAAATATGACAGGCGCAGGGCGCCGGTGGCCAGGCCTGCGAACTCACCGTTGGGGCCGGGGATGCGCCGGCTGAAACTGATGCACCAGTCCAGATCGCCAAGCCGCGCCTTGAACGGTGGGCCGACCAGCAGACCGAGGTTGGCGTTGGCCTGGTGGGCCTTGAACACCCCCGTGCCTGCAAAGTTCGCCTGGCGTGGAATGATGCTGGTGGAGTCGCCCACCACATCGCCTTGGGCGTCGAGCCACAGCACATCGCCGCGGCTGCGGTCGACGAAGGCCTGGTTGAACAGCAGGCGTTGGCGCAACGGGCCAGGCACCTTCGGCAGCTCGCTGCGCCCGACCGCCCAGATCAGTCCCTTGAGCGACTGGTCATAGAGTTCGGCGTTGCGCAGGATGTCACTTTCGATGAGCTGGACGATGTTGCTCGAGGCGCGGATGGAGGACTGTTCGACACTGTCCCGTTCGCGGCCGAGCAGATAGCTGACGATGCCTACAATCGCGAGCACGGCGAGGCAACTGCCCAGGTTGAGGATCAGCTCGGGGTGAGGCCTGGGGAGGATGGGGCGCGGGGATCGGGTGTGCAACATCGGGCTCGCTACTGCATAGGCCCCTCTTTCCGTGAGGGTAGGGCTATAAAGCGGCGGCGATATTCTAGGGAAGTGGCAATTGTCGGACAAGATTAGTCCGTCGGAAATGCATCAGGGGTTCGCGGGACGAGCCCGCCCCTACAGGACTGTAGGAGCGGGCTCGTCCCGCGATCACCGGCAACGCCGGTGCCATCCGCTGAGAGAGGGCCGATCAGAACACGTTCAGCGGATAGTCGACGATCACACGCAACTCGTCGTTGTCGTTATCCACAGCCGAGTACCCCTGGCTGCCACGATGGCTGGCATAGCGCAGCAGCACCGACAGGTCCTTGAACTGGCCTTCCTGGAACACGTACTTCACGTCCAGGTCGCGTTCCCAGTGGCGCGCATCCTTGCCGTCCTCGCTGTACCAGTGGCCATAGCCGACGCTGTTCGGATCGGCCTTGGTGAGGTCCAGCTTGCCGCGCGAATACGACAGCGACGAGGTCAGCCCCGGGATGCCGAGCCCGGCGAAGTCATAGTCGTACTGCAGCTTCCAGGAGCGCTCGTTAGGGCCGTTGAAGTCCGAGTACATGCGCGAGTTGTCGAGGTAGATGCTGTCGCCCAGGTTGATGTAGTCGAATGGCGTATTGCCGTTGACCCGCTGGTAGGCGGCAGTGACGCTGTGATGACCGGCCGCCACGGTGAAGTGCAGGCTGTAGGTGTTGTTGTCGATCTTGCCCAGTTTCGACTGGCCAGTGTCCTGGGTGTGATAGAAGTGCACGCCCGGGTTGAGGCTGACCAGATCATTGACCGCGTAGGTGTAGTCGAAGTCGGCGTAATACTGGTTCCAGATGTCTTTCAGTTCGGCGGCATAGAGGTTGGCGGTGATGTTCTCGGTGCCGTTCCACGCGGCGCCAGCCCACGACAGGTGCTTGCTGCGCTGGTCGTCGGTCTGCTGGCTGTAGTAGGTGTCGATGCGGCGGTGGCCGCTCTGGTTGTAGGGCTTGGTGAAGCTCACCTGGCCGCCTTCGAGCAGCAACCCTTCGACGCTGGTGTTGGTCAGTGCCACACCACGGAAGGTCTGCGGCAGCATGCGCGTCTCGCCACCGGCGATCACTGGGTTGGTGAGGAACAGGTCACCGGCTTTCAGTTCAGTGTCGAAGCCCTTGAGCTTGACCGCGGCGCCTGCGGTGGAGAACGAATGCGGCGCGGCGCCCAGTTCGTCTTCGTTCTTCTGGTGGGTCGGCAGGATGCTGGTGCCCGCGTGGCCGCCACCGCCATCGAGCTTCAGGCCCAGCATGGCGTGGGCATCGACACCGAAACCGATCACACCGGGCGTATAGCCCGACTCGAAGCGGGCGACGGCGCCCTGGCCCCACTCGCGATTGTCGCGCACACCCTGGTTGAGCTGGTTGCGGTTGAAGTAGGCGTTGCGAAAGTGCAGGTTCAGCGACGAACCCTCGATGAAACCATCAGCTTTTTCGTCGTCCGCCTGGGCGGCATGGGGAATCGTTGCGGCCAATGCAACGAACAGAGGCGTGAAACGGAAAGCGAGGGACACGAGTAAATGCTCCTTTGGTCTAACAGTGAGGCAGTTTCTAATTGTCGGAATTGCAGTTTCTTATGAGGGACGTTACAAACCGGCTGATAATTAAAGCGCATAAAAAAAGCCGCTGATGCGCAGCGGCTTTAAAAGGCTAACATATCGACACAGGCACTGCCCATGGCGTAGCCGGGGGAAAACAGGGCGTGTTCCGGCTGCCGATCAGCTGTCGGCACTGTCATCGTTCGTGACTTTGGAAGCTGTCTGTTGCGCGTCTTTTACTGCACCTTGGTGCTGCGCGGCATAGGCGTCCTGCGACTGTTGCAGGGTGGCGGCGATCTCTGCGTTACGGGCGACGAAGGCCGGCGATTCCTCAGCCATGGCCAGGGGCGACAACAACAGGGACGACAGGACGAAGACGCTGGCAATACCCATACTGTTGGACATTTGAAACAACCTTCTTGCGTGGCAAGTGTGAGTGAAGACAGGGCTAAGTTAGTCCTGAAGAGGCACTTGAAACAGCACCGCAGAGGATAATCACTCTTGCGCAAAAAGTAAGAATGACTGCGTGGGTCTTCAGACTTTTACCCTGAACCCGCGTAGTTGAGCGCTCGGCAGGTTGATGCCGAAAGTATTGGCGCCCCCTTCGCTGCGTACAAAAACACTGCCGCCATGCATCAGCGCAATGGCCTTGACGATCGCCAACCCCAACCCATGGTTACCACCGCCGCTGTTGCTGCGCGCGGCGTCCACCCGATAGAAGCGTTCGAACAGTAGCGGCAGGTGCGCTTCATCGATAGCCGGGCCGGGGTTGCTTACGGCGAGGCTGACCCGCTCTTGCTCAACGTCGATTCGCACCTGGATCACCTGCCCGGGCGCAGTGTGTTGTACCGCGTTGTTCAGCAGGTTGATGAGCGCGCGGCGCAGTTGCGCCTTTTCGATCGGGGCCTGGGCATCGCCGCTGACCTCGACGCTGACGCGTGCGTCTTCGAGGATGTAGTCCAGGTAGTCGAGGGTGGTCGCCACTTCCTCGGCCAGTGACGCCTGGGTCAGGGCGGTGGCCTTGCTGCCCTGGTCGGCGCTGGCGAGAAACAGCATGTCGTTGATGATGCTGCGCAACCGTTCGAGTTCCTCAAGATTCGATTGCAGCACTTCGAAGTAGTGCTCGGCGCTGCGCCCGCGGGTCAGGGCCACTTGGGTCTGTCCGATCAGGTTGGTCAGCGGCGAGCGCAGTTCGTGGGCAACGTCGGCGTTGAAGGCTTCGAGCCGCGAATAGGCCTGGCTGACCCGGTCGAGCGCGGCGTTGAAGGCCTCGGCAAACTGCGCCAGCTCCGGCGGCAGGTCCTGGGTGCGCAGGCGTCCGTCCAGGCGCGGTGGGGCCAGCGCCTGGGCCTCGGCTGACAGCGCCAGCAGTGGGCGCAGGCCGATGCGTGCGACCCAGTAGGCCAACAGCGAGGCCAGCAGCACACCGAGTACGGCCAGGCCGATAATGGCCACCAGCAGGCTGTGCTGGGCCTGCCAGAAGGTTTGGGTGTCGATACCGATCATGAAACGTACCGCCGGCCGTTCACCCAGTGCCGGCAGTTGGCTGACCAGGATCTTGAACGGGTAGGGGTTGTCGGCCAGGCGCAGGTCGCGCATGCCTTCCGGGCCCTGGGCGAAGCGGCGCAACTGTTCGTTGGGGTGGCCGTACTCGAAGCGCGGATCATCGCTGACCACCCAGAAGCGGATGCGCCGGTCTTCTTCGGCCAGCAGGTTGAGTTTGTTGTGGATCTTCGCCCAGTGTTCCAGGGTGCCGAAGCGGTTGAGGGTGGACTCCAGCACGCTGAAACGCGCATCCAGCTCCGCTGCCGGCAGCAGGTCGAGGCTGCGGTCGACCTGGCGGTACAACGCACTGCCGATCAGCACGAACACCGCCAGCGCCACCAGCGTGAACAGCAGCGACAGGCGCAGGGCCAGGGAGTTAGCCCGCACGGTTTTCCAGGACATAGCCCATGCCTCGAATGGTGTGCAGCAGCTTGTTGTCGAACGGCCCATCGAGCTTGGCGCGCAGGCGCTTGATCGCGACCTCGACAACATTGGCGTCGCTGTCGAAATTGATGTCCCAGACCAGCTCGGCAATGGCGGTCTTGGACAGGATCTCGCCCTGACGCCGGGCCAGTACGCTGAGTAGCGAGAACTCCTTGGCGGTCAGCTCCAGACGCTGGCCCGCGCGGCTGGCCTTGCGCGCCATCAGGTCGATCCACAGGTCGGCGACCTGGATCTGCAGCGGCTCGTGGCTGGTGCTGCGACGGGTCAGGGCCTGCAGGCGGGCGACCAGTTCGAGGAAGGAGAACGGCTTGCCCAGGTAATCGTCGGCACCTTCGCGCAGGCCATGAATGCGGTCCTCGACCCGCTCGCGGGCGGTGAGCATGATCACCGGCGTCTGCTTGCGCGCACGCAGGGCGCGCAGCACGCCGTAGCCATCCAGGCCCGGGAGCATGACGTCGAGCACGATCACCGCGTAGTCGCCCTCGAGCGCCAGGTGCAGGCCATCGATGCCATCACGGGCCAGGTCGACGGTGAAGCCCTGCTCGGTCAGGCCACGATGCAGGTAGTCGGCGGTTTTTTCTTCGTCTTCGACGATCAGCACACGCATGGGTTTGTCTCAACTGGCAGTCGCGGCCGCGTTGGCGACCGTGCGGCGGTGGAACACACGTTCCAGGGCCAAGTATATGACGGGGGTGGTGAACAGCGTCAGCGCCTGGCTGACCAGCAGGCCGCCGACCACCGCGATGCCCAGCGGTTGGCGCAGCTCGGCACCGGCTCCGAAGCCGAACATCAGCGGCACAGCGCCGAGCAGGGCAGCGAGGGTGGTCATGATGATCGGCCGGAAGCGCGTCAGGCAGGCCTGGTGGATCGCCTGCTCGGGTGTCATGCCCTGCGTGCGCTGGGCATCGAGGGCGAAGTCGATGAGCAGGATGCCATTCTTCTTGACGATACCGATCAGCAGCACGATGCCGATCAGGCCCATGATGGTGAAGTCCTGGCCCATGGCCCAGAGCAGGATCAGGGCACCAAGCCCCGCCGAGGGCAGGGTGGAGATGATCGTCAGCGGGTGCACGAAGCTCTCGTAGAGCACACCGAGGATGATGTACACCGCCACCAGTGCGGCGAGGATCAGCCACGGCTGGCTCGACAGCGAACTCTGGAACGCCTGTGCCGCGCCCTGGAAACTGCCGACGATGGCGTCGGGCATGCCCAGCTCGCGCTGGGTCTGTTCGAGGATGCGCACCGCATCACCCAGGGCCACGCCGGGGGCGAGGTTGAACGACAGGTTGGCGGCCGGGAACAGGCCGTCGTGGGCGATCGACAGCGGGCCGGTGCTGGGCGGTGCGACATGGGCCAGGGCCGACAGCGGCACCATCTCGCCCGACAACGGCGAGCGCAGGTAGAAGTAGTTAAGGCTCTCGGCCTTGCCGCGCTGGCGGGCGTCGAGTTCGAGGATCACCTTGTACTGGTTGGTCTCGGTCTGGAACTCGCTGATCTGGCGCTGGCCGAAGGCGTCGTACAACGCCTGGTCGACGTCGGTGGTGGTCAGGCCGAAGCGTGCGGCGGCCTGGCGGTCGATGTCGATGTGGGTGACGCTGGCGCCCAGTTGCAGGTCGTTGGACAGGTCACGCAATGCCGGGTTTTCCCGCAGGCGTTCGGTCAGGCGCTGGGTCCACAGGTTCAGGGCCACGCCATCGTTGCTCTTGAGCACGTACTGGTACTGGGTGCGCGACGGGCCGGAGCTGAGGTTGATGTCCTGGCCTGCGCGCAGGTACAGGACAATGCCGGGCACCTGGGCGAGTTTCGGGCGCAGGCGGTCGATCAGTTCGCTGGCCGATACATCGCGCTCGCCGCGGGGCTTGAGACTGATCCAGAAACGGCCGTTGGCGATGGTCTGGTTGCTGCCGGTGACCCCGACGGAATGGGAGAAGGCGCGCACCGCAGGGTCGGCTTCGATGATCTTTGCCAGGGCCTTGTGCTTCTCGATCATCGCCGGATACGACACGTCGGCTGCGGCCTCGCTGGTGCCGAGGATGAAGCCGGTGTCCTGCAGCGGGAAGAAACCCTTGGGGATGGCGACATAGCCGATCACTGCCAACGCCAGGGTCAGGCCGAACACACCCAGCGTCAGGCGTTGGTGGGCGAGGGCGCGGTCCAGGCCCTTTTCGTACCAGCGCATCAGGCGCTGGCCAAAGCCGTCGTGGTGTTCCTGCGGCGGTTTGCGCATGAACAAGGCACAGAGGGTCGGGGCCAAGGTCAGTGATACCACCACCGAAATCAGGATGGTCGAGGTGGCCGTCAGGGCGAATTCCTTGAACAATCGCCCGACCACGCCGCCCATGAACAGCAGCGGAATGAACGCGGCGATCAGCGAGAAGCTGATCGAGATCACCGTGAAGCCGATCTCGCCGGCGCCCTTGATCGCTGCGGTGCGGCTGTCATCGCCGGCCTCCAGGTGACGGTGGATGTTTTCCACCACCACGATGGCGTCGTCGACCACGAAGCCCACGGCGATGACGATGGCCACCAGCGTGAGGTTGTTGAGACTGAAGCCTGCCACGTACATCAGTGCACAACTGGCGATCAGCGATACCCCCAGCACGCTGGAGACGACCAGGGTTGCCGACCACTGGCGCAGGAACAGCGCCATCACCCCAATCACCAGTACCACCGCGATCATCAGCGTCAGTTCCACTTCATGCAGCGAGGCGCGGATGGTCTGGGTGCGGTCGTTGAGTACCGACACCTCCACCGAGGCCGGCAGCATTTCCTGCAAGCGCGGCAGGGCGTCGAGCACGCGATCCACGGTGTCGACGATGTTGGCACCGGGCTGGCGGAAGATCACCAGGTTCAGCCCAGGTTTGTCCCCGGACCAGGATTTGACATAGGCGTTCTCGGCGCCCTCGATCACTTTGGCCACGTCCTGCAGGCGTACCGGGGCGCCGTTGCGGTAGCTGACGATGAGCTGGGCGTAGTCTTCGGGGTGGAACAACTGGTCGTTGGCGGCGATGGTCGAGACACTGTGTTCGCCGTACAGCGCGCCCTTGGCCAGGTTCAGGCTGGTCTGCTGGATGGCCTGGCGGATATCGGCCAAGGTCAGGCCGATGGCCGCGAGCTTCTCGGGCTGCGCCTGCACGCGAATCGCGGGGCGCAGTTGGCCGGTGATGTTGATCAGGCCGACCCCGTCGATCTGGCTGAGCTGGCGTGCCAGCAGGGTTTCGGTGTAGTCGCTGAGCTCGTTGCCAGGCATCTGCTCGGAGCTGACGGTCAGCACCAGCACGGGGCTGTCGGCCGGGTTGACCTTGCGCCAGGTCGGTGGGCTGGGCAGGTCCTGCGGCAGGCGTGCAGTGGCGGTGTTGATCGCAGCCTGCACTTCCTGGGCGGCGGTGTCGATGTACTTGTCGAGGGTGAACTGCAGGATCAGCGTGGTGGAGCCCAAGGCGCTGCTGCTGGTCATCTGGGTCATGCCGGGGATGGCGCTGAACTGCACCTCCAGCGGCGTGGCCACCGAGGACGCCATGGTTTCCGGGCTGGCGCCGGGAAGCTGTGCGGTGACCTGGATGGTCGGGAAATCTGCTTCGGGCAATGGCGCCACTGGCAGGCGCGGGAAGGCGATGGCCCCCAGCAGCACCAGGGCGAAGGTCAGCAGCAGGGTGGCGATGGGGTGGTCGATGCACCAGGCCGAAACGCCTTTGCGGGTGATCATGGCTGGCTCCGGCGGTCAGCCACTTCGGGGCTGGCAGGCACGTCGGGGGCGACCTCGACCCGTGCCCCGGGCTTGAGGCGTGACTGGCCGTCGAGCACCAGGCGATCACCAGCCTTGACCCCGGCGACGATGTTCAGGTCGCTGTCCTGGTAGAGCACCTTGACCGGCACGCTGGCGACCTTGTCGCCATCGAGGCGGTAGACGTAATGACCATCGACGCCGCGCTGTACCACCGGTGGCGGCACCACCAGCGCCTGCTCATCGACAGCGGTGCGCAGGCGGATGGTCACCAGTTGGCCGGGCCACAGCAGGCCATCCTTGTTGTCGAACTCGGCCTTGATGCGCACGGTGCCGGTGTTGGCCGAGATCTGGTTATCGATCAGCGCCAGATGGCCCTGGCCGAGCAGGCTGCGTTCGCCGTCGGCGTCCATGTAAGCCTCGACCAGCGCCGGCGATGGCGCTCTGAGCAGGGTCTGCAGGGTCGGCAGCATCTGCTGGGGCAGGGCGAACTCGACGGCGATCGGGTCGATCTGGGTGACGCTGAACAGACCTTGGGTGTCGCTGCTGCGCACCAGGTTGCCGGGGTCGACATTGCGAATGCCGACGCGACCGGTCACCGGCGAGCGGATCTGGGTGTACGACAGCTGCACTTCGGCATTGGCGATGGCCGCCTGGTTGCCCTTGACCGTGGCCTGGAGTTGATTTACCAGCGCCTGTTGCTGGTCGAGGGTCTGCTTCGAGACGCCGTCGTCGCTGCTCAGCAGGCGGTAGCGCTTGAGGTCGACACCGGCCACTTGCAACTGGGCCTGGCTCTGGCCGAGCTGGGCGCGGGCCTGCTCGAGGCTGGCACGGATCGCGCGGTCGTCGAGGGTGGCGAGCAGATCGCCTTCCTTGACCCACTGGCCCTCCTTGACCAGCACCTGGGTGAGGATGCCCTCGACCTGCGGGCGTACATCGACGCTGTGCAGCGACAGCACCGAGCCGATGGCGCTGGCAAAGCGCGGCACGTCCTGCTGGGTGACGCTGACCACTCTCACCGGCACGGCGTTTTGCGCGCGTGGGGCAGGCGTGTCCTGGCGCAGGCGCAGCCAACCGGTCAAGGCGATCAGCAGGAGGATGGCCAGGGCGGCGAGGACGAGGGGGCGGGAG